>CAZBQQ010000159.1:0-13099 GCA_964493965.1 uncultured Solibacteraceae bacterium | reverse complement strand
AAGCGCGCCCGAAGGGCTCTGGATAATGCTCAATCCGTGTGACGCACTACACTAGTTGAAATGGTTAGTAGGCCGAAGTCCTTGCTGACGGGCCGCAGGTTTGACAACCTGCCACAACCTCCGTACCTTCACGGAAAAACTACGTGACAAGGGCGTGGACGCCTCCCACTCAAAACAGCGACATGAACCTGCGCTTGGGCTTTGGCGCCACGGGCTCGATGCCCGCTATCTTCGCCGCCAGCCGGGCGAAGTGCGTGCCCAGATTGCCGCCCTCTTCCGCCAGCGTTCCCTCGGTGTAGGCTTCATGGAGGGCCGGGTAGTCGTTCGCGATCACGCCGTACGCACCCACGCCCAGCATCCGCTCGATGTCCTCCAGCGTCATCTCCGCGTTCTTCTCTGCCCGGTTCACGATCACACGCAGGTGGTCGCGCCGGTAGCCGCCTTCGACCAGGGTGGCCATCAGGTGCTTGGCTTTGTAGAGCGCCGGAACGTCGGGCGTGGTGACCAGGAAGCACTCGTCGATCTCCCCCAGCAGGCTCAGCGACACCGGGTTGAGGCCGCGGCCGAGGTCGGCGAGAATCCAATCATACTGGCTACGCGTGAACCGCAGGACGTGACGGAAAGGGATCTCTTCGACCGGACCCGCCGGTCCGCGCGCCGGAGCGGTGATCACCTCGAGACGAGGCGTCCCGTTCGACACCAGCGCCTTCCAGAAGCACGCGTCCAGGCGATGTACGTTGGTAACCGCATCGAGCACCGAGTAGGGCGAATCGGTCTTCATCAGGAACTGGATCATGCCCGAGTCGAGGTCGAGGTCGGCCAGAAGGATGCGCCGCTCGGTCTGGCGTTGGAATTCGCGCGCCAGGTGGCAGGCGATGGTTGTGGCGCCACATCCACCCTTGACGGACAGGAAACCCAGGGTCTTGCCCGCGTGCTGCTCGGGGTTCTGGATTCCCCGGTTCACCCAGACGCGCTGGAGCGCTGTTCGCAGCCGGTTGTCGAAGGGCGGATACAGGTACTCCATCGCGCCGCCGCGCATGGCCGCGATGATGAGCATCGGCTGAGCCACCGAATCCACGACGATGATGTCCGGGTTTGAGGCGCACGACTTCAGCGTCCGCAGCGTCTCCTCGGTCCGCTCTCCCAGGCCGCCGATCTCGACGACGAGCACGTCCGGCCGCACCAGATTGATCCGCTCCACCAGCGTGTTCAGTTCGCCAAACTGCGCGTCGTCGATCGGCACGCGAACCAGCAATTCGCGCAGGCAGCCGATCACTTCCTGCCGGACATCGGGATTCGCGATTACGACCCCTGCGACCAACCCGTTCATAGCCGCCTCCTCAGCGCCGCCACCCCCCTCGGGCCACCCCATAAGGGGGTATCGAATGCACCTGAATGGAGCCTAAGGCTAAGGCGGGGTATACGCAAGACAGGTAAAGGTCCCGCCCCGGATGTATACCGAAGTTGGTGTTCGCCTTGCCTCAGAACGGTCCGGCTGGCATTCCGGGGCTGGCCCAGGAGTCTCGAAACAGCGGTTTAGCCGCGTTGCGCGGCCTGGAGGCTTCTTAATCCAAGCGTTAAGAAGGTACCACTACCGGAGTCGCAAAGTAGAACGTACGCATAGTACTAAGAATACCCATCCTGGTACCCGCAAAAAACGGTATTAATAGTTCTTGATGCCCACCGCGGTGTGGGGTATACTGCCTGCATAAGGGGGCATAGCCCGCTGTGACACGCATTCTGCTCTATTCAACGGTTCCGGTGGTTTCGAAGGGCTTCGCGGTTCTGCTGTCGGCAGTCCCGGAATTCGACCTGGTGTCGGTCTGCTCGGATGAACGGCAGCTCTGCCAGGGGATCGCCGCAGCCGCCCCGGATCTGGCGATCATCGATCTGGACGACGAAACGCCGCTCGACCGCCTCTTCGAGCTGCAGCGTGAGATCTCGGCGCCCGCCAGGATCGTTCTCTGGGTCACGTCGATCTCGCCGGAGCTGGCCTACCAGGCCATGCGGCAGGGCGTGCGCGGCATACTGCGCAAATCGCTGGGCGGCGATGTGATCGTCCGGTGCCTTCAAAAAGTCGCCGCGGGCGAGTCCTGGTTCGAGGAAGAGTTGACGGCCAGCTTCGCGAGCATCCGGACGGTCAAGCTCACCCAGCGCGAGAGCGAGCTCCTGACGCTGGTGTCCCAGGGGTTCAAGAACAAGGAGATCGCCAGCGAGCTGATGATTGCCGAGCCGACGGTGAAGGTCTATCTCTCGCACCTCTTCCGCAAGGTGGGGGCCAAGGACCGGCTGGAACTCGCCCTGTACGGACTGCGGAATGTGATTACGGGGCAGGTCAGGGTGGTCGGACGGGGGCACACGGTGGCGCCCAATGCGCCCGGCGGGCGCCCGCCGGCGCTGATGTACGAGGACTCCAGCCGCCGCGTCCGCGCAAACCTGCAGCCAGCGCCCGTGCGCTCAATCGCGTGAGACTCCGCTCCGGAGAGCCTGCCTTCTGTCACCATAGAAGACATGCGCTATCGCAGGCTCGGAAAGACGGGTTTCGACGTCAGTGAAATCGGATATGGGGCGTGGGGCATCGGGGGCGTGCAATGGCTGGGTGGGACCGATGACGAATCCTTGCGCGCGCTGCGCACGGCCATCGATTCCGGCCTCAACTTCATCGACACCGCACTCGCCTATGGCGATGGCCACAGCGAGCAACTCGTAGGCAACGTCGTTCGCGAGGCCGGCCGCAGGATCTACGTCGCCACCAAGGTGCCGCCGAAGAACCAGTGCTGGCCGGCGCGGCGCGGCATCGATATCGACCAGGTATTCCCCTACCAGTACGTGATGGACTCGGCGGAGCGCAGCCTTGGAAACCTGGGCCTGGAAACGATCGATCTCCTGCAGCTTCACGTCTGGAATCCGGAGTGGATAGGCCGCGACGACTGGCGGCGCGCTGCCCAGGAGCTAAAGCGCGCGGGCAAGATACGCTTCTTCGGGCTCTCGATCAACGATCACGATCCGGACTCGGCGTTGGAGGCAATCGAAACCGGGCTCGTCGACACGGTGCAGGTGATCTACAACATCTTCGACCAGAGCCCGGAGGAGCGCCTGTTTCCGTTATGTCAGGAACGCGGCGTCGGGGTAATCGCGCGCGTGCCGCTGGACGAAGGTTCGCTGGCCGGCGCTATCGACGAGCACACCACGTTCGAGCCCGGCGACTTCAGGGGCTTCTACTTTCGTGGCGACCGCAAGAAGCAGGTGACCGAGCACGTGGCGGCCCTGAAGCGGGACCTGGCGGGCGTGGACGGCGCGCTGCCGGAGATCGCCCTGCGGTTCATCCTCTCGAGCCCGGCCGTTTCGACGGTGATCCCCGGCATGCGCCACGTGAAGAACGCCGCGGCCAACTGCGCCGCCTCGGATAAGGGGCCGCTGGACGCCGCGACGCTGACCATTCTGCGGCGGCACGCCTGGAAGCGGAACTTCTACCAGTAGGGTCCGTCAGGGCTGGGTGTCCAGCGGCACCTCGAAGTAGAAAAGGTCCTTGCCGCTGGAGGCCTCGCGGAGACCGGTGAGGTAGAGAGTGGAGCCGCCCTGCCAGGTGGCGCGAAAGTAGAAGAAGCCGCTCGCGGAATCTTTGGGCGCCAGCATGCGGGCGGCGAAGGCGTGGCCCTCGATCTGCCACTCGCCCAGGGGGCTCTTGCTCTTTGAAACATGCACCGGCGCCTGCGGGATAGGGAGCGTATGAGCCGTGGGCGCTTTGGGCGAGAGGTACTTCAAATCGGCGGCGGGCGTGGCTTCCACGCGATCGTGATCCGGCAGCACGAACGAAACTTTGAGGCTATCGAGCGCGATGCTCTGCTTCGAGTCGTTCTGGATCACCACCAGGACGGGCAGAACGCCGTACTTGTACGGGTTCACCTTCCCGAAAGCGGGCTCGGTCTCCGCATCGGACCGGAGCGCCACGGCTGCGATCGTTACGCCGGAGATAGTCTGGCGGGTCGGGTAGCTGGATGCCGCTCCGGGCTTGAAGGCTGGCTTCTCCTTTTCGCCCGCAAACGCTGCGGCTATACTCAGGAGTACAATCAACGACTTGCCTGTGAGCGTCCTCATCATCTACCGCCTCCTCGAGATCCTGGCGTCACCCCTCATCGTAGTGTATCTGCTGCTGCGCGGCGTCAAAGACCCGCGCTATCTGAAGAGCCTGGTCGAGCGCCTGGGACTTCTTCCGCGTTCGTACCGGCAGACGAGCCAGGGGGCCATCTGGTTGCATGCGGTTTCGGTGGGCGAGGTGCTGGCATCCGCGACGCTGGTGCGGGAGCTGCGGGCGCGGCTGCCCGGAGCGCCGCTCTTCATCTCCGCTTCGACGGTGGCGGGCAAGGCGGCGGCCAAAGACAAGCTGGGCTCGCTGTGTGACGGAGTCTTCTACGCTCCCATCGACTACTGCTTCGCGGTGCGCAGGGTCCTGAGGACCATACGGCCGCGCGTGCTGGTGGTACTCGAAACCGAGATCTGGCCGAACCTCTATCGTGAGACGAAGCGCGCGGGGTGTGGGCTGATCGTCGTGAACGGGCGCATCTCGGACCGCGCCATGCCGCGCTACCGCAACCTGCGCTGGTTCTTCGGCCCGGTGCTTGGAATGGTGGATGCGATTCATGTGCAGAGCGACCTGAACCGGCGCCGGTTTCTGGAACTGGGCGCGCGGCCGGAGAAGGTGCAGCTGGCGGGCAACCTGAAGTACGACTTCGATCCACGCGGACAGCAGCCGCCGGCGGCGATCCTTGAGTTCTTCGAGCGCGTCAAGCCCGCCGAGGTTTGGATCGCGGCTAGCACCATGCCGCCCGCCGCGAGCGGCGATCCCGACGAGGACGACGCCGTGATTGCCGCTTTCCGCATGCTGGTGAAGTCGCACCCGGGCTTGTTGCTGGTACTGGCACCGCGCAGGCCGAATCGGTTCGACCGCGCCGCCGAAGCGCTGGCGCAGGCGGGCATCGCCTTCACCAGAAGGTCGAAAATGACGGGCGGAGACGCGGCGCTGCTTCTGGACTCCATCGGGGAGCTGGGGTCGCTGTTCGGACTCGCCGACGTCGTCTTCATGGGCGGAACGCTGGCGCGGCGCGGCGGCCACAACGTGCTCGAGCCGGCCTTCTTCGGGAAGCCGGTGATCGTGGGCCCGCACATGGAAAACTTCGCTGAAATCGCGTCGAAGTTCGAGCAGGCTGGCGCTCTGGTCTCGATCGGCGGCGCGGTGGAATTGGCGGGTGCGGTGCGCGATCTGCTCGAAGACGCTCCGAGGCGGGAACGGATCGGCGCGGCCGCACGAAAGGCGGCGGAGAGCGAGCGCGGCGCGACGGCGCGGGCCGCGGAGGCAATCGCGCGCCTTTGCGCCGCCGGCCTTCCGCGGTACCGCCCGGCGACGCCAGCCCTCATCGCGCTGTGGCCGCTGTCACGGCTGTGGCTGGCCGGCGGCGCGGCCAAGCGGTGGCTCGACACGAAGCGCCAGAGCCGCCTCGAGACGCCCGTGATCAGCGTCGGCGGGTTGGCGGTGGGCGGCACCGGCAAGACGCCGCTGGTGCTGTGGCTGGCCGAGCGTCTGAAGGAGCGTGGGCACCAGCCAGCCATTCTGACGCGGGGCTACCGGCGGCGGTCGGCCGAGCCGCACACCGTCATCGCGCCCGGCGAGCGTGCGCCGGCGGAACTGACGGGCGATGAGGCGCAGATGTACGTGCGGGCGGGGATAGGGCCGCTGGGGATTGGTGCGGATCGCGCGGCAACGGGCCGCCTCATCGAAGAGCGCTTCGCGCCGCAGGTGTTCCTGCTCGACGACGGATTCCAGCATTGGCGCCTGACGCGGTCGCTCGATATCGTCGTGTTGGATGCGCTCGATCCGTTCGGCGGAGGCGCGCCGATTCCGCTGGGCAGGCTGCGCGAATCGCTCGCGGCGCTTGGCCGCGCGGACGCCATCGTCGTGACGCGAACGGCGCCGGGAGACAACATCACCGCGATCGAAGCACGGGTGCGGCGATACAACGCGAAGGCGCCGGTGTTTCAATCGCGCGTGGCGGCGCGCGGGTGGCGCGATGCCGCGGGGGAGCCTGCATCTTTACCACCGCGAGTGGCGGCCTTCTGCGGTCTGGGCAACCCGGATTCGTTCTGGCGCACGCTGCGCGAGCTGGGCGTCGCTCCGGTGTGGCGCCGCGCCTTCGGCGATCATCATCGCTACGGGCGCCAGGAACTGGCGGGGATGGCGGCGGAGGCGCAGGCGGCGGGCGCCCAGGCGCTGCTTACCACGGAGAAGGACGTCGCCAACCTGGGCGAGGGATGGCAGGAGGCACTTCGCGGACTGGCGGTGCTGTGGCTCGAGATCGGAATCGAGATCGATCAGGCCGAAGCGTTGATCAAGCTGGCGGAAGCGCCGCTCTCGAGATCGAGCAGAAACCGCTTGCGAGGGAGCCCGCCACCGTAGCCGCCCAGGCCTCCGCCTGCCGCGATGACGCGATGGCAGGGCACGATGATCGATACGGGGTTCGATCCGTTGGCCGTGCCGACCGCGCGCGCCGCTCCCGCATGCCCCAGTTCGACCGCCAGCCGGCCGTAGCTGCGCGTTTCGCCATAAGGAATGCGCAGCAAGGCGTTCCAGACCGCGAGCTGAAACGGGGTGCCGCGCAAATCGAGTGGCAACTGGAACGCCCGGCGTGTGCGCGCGAAGTACTCGGCGAGCTGGTTCGCCGCCTCGCGGATCATCGGGTGGGCGGCCTCGGGCTGGCCATCCACCTCAGCGGGCTTGTCGAAAACCAGGCGTGCGATTCCTGCCTCGGTGGCCTCGATGAAGAGGGAGAATCCAGGCGCGGCCTCAATCGTGGCCCACGGCATCCTAAGACTAGCTTAGGACAAGATTGATGGCCGCCGATGAACGCCGATCGGAGGCCGAATGACTTATCGGCGTTTATCGGCGTTCATCCGTGGCCCAATTGTGTGCCTGGACTCCCACAGTGCTAGCATGTGAGCAGTTCAGGGGAGGGGCCGCGTGGCTTTCAAGAGAGACGCTTCCGGCGCGCCTGGCGCGACCATCCTGGTGCGCATACTCGTCGGCGCGGTGTTCCTTTCGGAGGGCATTCAGAAGTTCCTGTTTCCGGCGGCGCTCGGGGTGGGCCGGTTCGTCAAGATCGGGATCCCCGCGCCGCCCTTCTCGGCCCCATTCGTCGGCGTGGTCGAAATTGTCTGCGGGACGTGCCTGATCCTCGGCATTCTGATGCGCCTCGCCACGATTCCCCTGCTGATCGACATCTCGGTCGCGATTGCGACGACCAAGTTTCCGATGTTGCGGCACCAAGGTTTCTGGCCGACCACGCATGAAGCGCGAACCGATTTCTGCATGTTCCTGGGCCTGTTGTTCCTGCTGATCGTGGGAGCCGGCCCTTGGTCGCTCGAACGGATGTTTTCGCGCCGCTGAGCGGTCAGCCGCAATGGGCGAAGTGCAGGATCGGCCCGACCGTTATGCCGACCGGCAGGCTCAGCGCCAGGAACCAACGGACCTCAGGCAAGGCCACGAAGAAGATGGCCATCGAGCCGAGCGTGAAGAGGAGCCGGGCGCCGACCGAGAAGGCGATCTTGCTCATGTTTGGGCCCCAAGTCGGCCCGGGAGAATCCTCCCGGGGCGGCATTGCATCCGGGTTGATGAGATGAAGAACGCTAGTAACCTGCGCGAGGCCACGTGCCGCAGGCCCAAGGGGCCGATTCATTACGGCACAAGCATACGCCCAAGCTCCTCGGGATGCTAGCCTTACCTGCTATAATTGAGGTTTATTTAAGGTGGTGTTTATGGCTTCTGGGACAGCCAGCGAAAAGAAGGTTATCCTGCTGAAACCGCGAGGTTTTTGCGCGGGCGTGGTGCGGGCGATCGACGTGGTCAAAATCGCCCTGGACCTATACGGGTCGCCGATCTATGTCCGCAAGGAAATTGTGCACAACCGGCACGTCGTCGACCAGTTGCGGGAGGCGGGCGCGGTGTTCGTGGAGGAGCTCGAAGAGGTCCCAGCCGGAGCGCGGGTGATCTTCAGCGCCCACGGCGTTTCGCCGGCGGTTCGCCAGCAGGCCCGCGAACGGCACCTGAGGGTGATCGACGCGACCTGCCCGCTGGTGACGAAGGTCCATCTGGAGGCGGTACGGTTTGCCCGGGAAGGATACACGATCGTGCTGATCGGCCATCGGGACCATGACGAGGTGATCGGGACGCTGGGCGAAGCGCCTGAAAACACGGTCCTGGTGTCGAACACGGGCGACGTGGACCGGCTTAAGCCCAGGGATCCCGCGAAGATGGCGTATCTAACGCAGACCACGCTGAGCCTGGATGAAACGCGAGATATCGTGGCGCGTCTTACAGACAGGTTTCCGGCGATTGTGGGGCCGCCGGCCCAGGACATTTGTTATGCCACGGAGAATCGCCAATTGGCTGTGAAGGCCACCGCGCCGTTGTGCGACGTCCTGCTGGTGGTCGGTTCGCAGAACAGTTCGAACTCGAAGCGCCTGGTTGAGGTGGCCAAGAACTCGGGGGTTCCCGCATACCTGGTCGACGATTCCTCGCAGGTGGACGCGGCTTGGATCGCGGATGCCCGCACGGTGGCCCTGACCGCGGGTGCGTCGGCTCCGGAAAACCTGGTCGAGGACCTGATCGCGTATCTGAGCTCGCGCGGGTTCGACCGGCTGGAGGAACTGGACATCAAGGACGAGGACGTACGGTTCACGTTGCCACCGCAACTGGCGCGCGTCAACCCGGCGCCGGCATCCATCACCACGCCATGACTCCTGGCGTACGCATTGCCGAAACTCTAGCGGCCCAGGCGGCCGAGGCCAGCCGTTGCGCCGCCGCCTACTTGCGCGGGCTTCAGGATCCGCGCGGCTACTGGCGCGCGGAGTTGACGGCGGATACGACGCTCGAATCGGACTACATCCTGCTGGAATTGTGGCTGCATCCGCCGGAGAATGGCAGCTGGAATCCTCCCACGCGGGACAGGATCGACCGCGCGGTGGAGTCCATTTTGGGCCGGCAACTCTCCGATGGTGGATTCAACATCTACCCGGGCGGGCCAGCGGACATCAGCGCCACAGTGAAGGCGTACTTCGCGTTGAAGCTGGCCGGCGTGCCGGCGGACGATGCGCGAATGACCGCGGCGAGAGACCGCGTGCTGGCGCTGGGCGGAATACAGCGGGCCAACAGCTACGTCAAGATCAACCTCAGTTTGTTCGGGCTGTATCCGCGCGACGAGTGCCCGTCGGTTCCCCCGGAGATGATCCTGTTGCCGGGGAAGTTTCTGTACCGCATGTCTTCCTGGACCCGCGCCATCGTGGTGCCTCTGGCGCTGGTTCACTCGCACGCTCCGGACCGGCCCGCCCCGGCCGGCTTCACGCTCGAAGAGTTGTGGCTGCCGGGATCGAAGTTCACCTACCGGCATCACGAGAAGCTGTTCAGCTGGCGGAATCTCTTCTTTGTCGGCGACAAGTTGGTCAAGTTCTGGGAGCGGCACGGCTTGGCGAGCATCCGCAAAAAAGCGATCCGGGAATGCGAGCGCTGGATGATCGAGCGCACGCGCCACACCGACGGACTGGGCGCCATATACCCGCCCATGATGTACGTCATCATGGCGCTCGATCTGCTCGGCTACCCGCCGGATCATCCGGACCGCGTGGAAGCGGAGAGCCAGTTCGAGCGGCTGATGGTAGATGACGGAGAGCGGTTCTTCTTCCAGCCGTGTTTCTCGGTGGTGTGGGATACCGCGATCGCGGCCTTCGCGCTCGGTGAATCGGGGAGCGCTCAGGCCGGCCACATGGAACATACGGCGGAGTGGCTGCTCTCGAAAGAGGTGCGGCGCAAAGGCGACTGGTCCGTGATGCGGCCGAAGCTCGCGCCCTCGGGCTGGTACTTCGAATACGCCAACGAGTTCTACCCCGATATCGACGACACGGCCATGGTGTTGCTCGCGTTGCGCCACGCCAAGGCCGGAAACCCCGGCGCGCAGCGGGCGGCGGAGAAGCGCGCGCTCGATTGGCTGCTGGGCATGCAATCGAAGGACGGCGGATGGGCCGCCTTCGACGTGGACAATACGTGGACGGTGCTCGCCGACGTGCCGTTCGCCGATCACAACGCCATGCTCGACCCCACCTGTCCCGACATTACGGGCCGCGTGCTCGAGGCCATCTGCACCTCGGGCGGCCTGGAGGCTGATCATCCGGCGGTGCGGCGCGGCGTGGCCTACCTGAACAAAACCCAGGAGGCCGATGGAAGCTGGTACGGGCGCTGGGGCGTGGATTACATCTACGGCACCTTCCTCGCCCTGCGCGGGCTCAGGGCGGCCGGAGTGGACGACCGCGAGGCGCCTGTGCTGCGGGCCGGAGAATGGCTGCGCTCGGTTCAGAACGCAGACGGCGGGTGGGGCGAAAGCTGTGAGAGCTACCGGCAGAACGCCTTCGTTCCCGCGCCGAGCACGGCTTCCCAGACGGCCTGGGCTCTATTGGGCCTGGCGGCGGGCGGCGACAACGCGAGCCTCAGCGTCCGGAAAGGGATCGAGTACCTGGCGCGGACCCAGCGAGCCGACGGCGGCTGGGACGAGCCCCTGGCCACCGGTACGGGATTCCCGGGAGTGTTCTACTTGACCTATCACATTTACCGGGACGCCTTCCCGCTGCTGGCGCTGGCCGAGTTCTTAAAGGCGCAAGAGAGTTCGGAGACGCGAGGTATGGGAGGGATCCAATGAGGTTTCCGCTGTCGATGACGGCTGGAATGGCGGGTTACATCTTCAAGAACAAGCTGCGGCCGCCCCGGCAATGGCAGAGGGACCTGGCGCCCGTCAACGGAGGCGCCAACCCGTTTCAGATCCTGCACCAGAACCACAACGGCAAGGCTGCCGCGCATCCCATGATTAAGAAGCGGTTCCCGCTGGTGCTGATGCTCGAGCCGCTGCACGCATGCAACCTGACATGCACGGGCTGCGGCAGGATTCGCGAGTACGAAGACACGGTCACCAAGCGACTGTCGCTCGCGCAGTGCCTGAAGGCGATCGACGAGTGCGGAGCGCCGGTGGTGTCCATCTGCGGCGGCGAGCCGCTGCTCTATCCCGAAATCGGTGAGCTGGTGCGGCAGACGATGGCGCGCGGAAAGACCATCTACCTGTGCACCAACGCCATGTTCCTCCCCAAGAAGCTGCACGAGTTCAAGCCCGACCCGCGCTTCTTCATCAACGTGCACCTGGACGGACTGGAAGAAACGCACGACCTGTGCGTCGAGAAGAAGGGCGTTTTCAAACTCGCCATCGAGGCCATCAAGGCGGCCAAAGCGGCGGGATTCAAGGTGTGCACGAACACCACGGTCTACAAAGAGACCGACATGGGCGAGTTGGAGCGGCTGTTCGAATACCTCGAGCAGTTCGACATGGACGGGCACATGCTGTCGCCGGGGTACGGTTACTCGGCGGTCAATGATCGCGAGATCTTCCTGACCCGGGACGACGTCCACGAGAAGTTCCAGGGGATCGACCGCCTGGCAAACCGGTTCAAGCTGAACAGCACTCCGACATACCTCGACTTCCTCAAGGGCAATCGCGATCTGCCGTGCACGGCGTGGGGCAATCCGACCTACAACATCATGGGCTGGAAAGGCCCGTGCTACCTGATTACCGACGCCCACTACGAGACGTTCGAGGAATTGATGACCTCGACGCCCTGGGAAAACTACGGCCACGGAAACGACCCGCGCTGCGAGCACTGCATGGTGCACTGCGGATACGAGCCGTCGGCGGCCCTCGGCATCAACGCCAAACCCGGAGACACGTTGAAGCTGCTGACCTGGGCGATGAAGTAATGAACCGTGCGCCACAAACTGCGTGGGGCAGGCGTCCACGCCTGCGCGGGACGTCCACGTCCCGCCAATGCCTGAACTGCCCCACAAAGGGCCACTTCTGATGACTACTCTGGTCACCGGGGCGAGCGGGTTCGTGGGCTGGCACATCGCCCGAAGACTGATCGAGCGCGGCTGCCGCGTGCGCGTGCTGGTCCGCGCGACCAGCCGGCTGCGGGAGCTAGACGACGTCGAGGTGGTGACCGGCGATCTGCGCGACCAGGACTCGTTGCGCAGGGCGGTAGAGGGCTGCGAGCGGGTGTTTCACGCGGCCGCCGACTACCGGCTGTGGGCGCCCGATCCGCGGGAGATGTTCGCCTCGAACGTGGACGGCACCCGGAACCTGCTGGTGGCGACGCGCGACGCGGGCGTCAAGCAAGTGGTCTATACCAGCACGGTGGGCTGCATCGGAATCCCCCATGACGGGGAAGGAAACGAGCAAACGCCGGTGGCGCTCGACGACATGACGGGCCCCTACAAGCGCTCGAAGTTCCTGGCGGAGCAGGTGGCGCTCGAGTTCGCCGCGGGCGGACTGCCGGTGGTGATCGTGAATCCGACCGCGCCCGTGGGGGACCACGATTTCAAGCCCACCCCGACCGGCAAGATCGTCCTGGATTTTCTGAAGGGCGACATGCCCGCATACATCGAGACCGGGCTGAACCTGGTGGATGTGTGGGACGTGGCGGAAGGCCACCTGCTGGCGGCGGAGCGGGGCAAGCCGGGAGAGCGGTACATCCTGGGGAGCCGGAACCTGACGCTGGCGGGGATCTTCGCCCTGCTCGAGCGGGTGAGCGGCGTGAAGGCGCCCGCACATCGGATCCCCTACGCGCTGGCCTATGCCGCCGGCGCGGCCTCGACGGGCTGGGCGGCGGTGACAGGGCAGGAGCCCCGGGCGCCGCTCGATGCGGTGCGAATGGCGCGCAAGAAGATGTGGGTCTCGCATGCCAAGGCAGGCGGTGAATTGGGCTTTTCGCCCGCGCCCCCCGATGAGGCGCTGGCGAGGGCTGTAGCGTGGTTTCGCGCCGGAGGGTACTGCTAAGCATGGCGACGTACCGATTCCGAGCCGCGACCGCGAGGGAGTCCCCATGGCCCTGCGGGCCGCCGATAGCGATGAAGACGCGGCCGGCGCAGCCGGGCGACGTTCGCCTGTTGTTCCCCGCGTCTTCAACGGAGCGGAGTGCGCCACTGTCGGGAACAGGACACTAGTGGCAGAGCTGCTCGTGG
>CAZBQQ010000158.1:10681-13113 GCA_964493965.1 uncultured Solibacteraceae bacterium | reverse complement strand
CATCCGCAAGCTTCTTGATGTAGAGGCAGCCCTTGCCGGTGGTGTGCTTGCCGAGTTTGGCGAGCAGCGGTGCGGAGGCGCTGGACCCTATCAGGCCATACAACACGGTGGCGGCCTTGCGCGGAGAGAAAGCGACTATCGGCATGTCGCCCTCGCGCCCGCTATCGTACTTGTAGTGATAGCTGCCGAAACCGATGATCGAGGGCCCCCACATCTTGGGCGCTTCGCCGGCGACGCCGCGCATCAACTTGACGAGCGCCTTGGCGTCCGAGCGTCTGGTCTGGTCTGTGAGGGAATCAATAAAAGCCGCCACGCTCAGCTTGGTGGGCTTGGTCTTGTTGTCCGCCATGGTAACTACCTCCCATCTCTGCCTAAAGCCTAACTTACCCGGAGGATGGCGGTTTCTCAGCCTCTGCCCCGGAGCTGGTCGATCTTGCGGCGGTCGCGTTTTGATGGCTTGCCCTGCCGCCACCCTTCGACGCGCGGCGTCGCTTTGCGCTCCTCGGCTGCCTTGATCCGGGCTTCGCGGCTCGCCTCGGTCTCGCGGTAGAGCGTCTGCGCAACCGCCGCCGGGCCGCGCACCTCGCTAAGCAGCAGCACCTCCAATTGAAAGTCGCCGCTGTCGGTCTGCACTCCGAGCAGGTCGCCCGCGTGGACCTCGCGCGAAGGCTTGGCTGGCTGCCCGTTGGAGGCGATTCTGCTGATCTCGCACGCCCGCGCCGCGAGCGCGCGCGTTTTGAAGAAGCGGGCGGCCCAGAGCCACTTGTCGATCCTCACGCTATGATGTTACTCCAGCGCGTAGAGGTAGCCGTCGGCGGAACCGAAGTAGACGACCTGGTTGACCACCAGCGGTGACGAAAGCACTCCGACGCTGAACTCGAGATCTGCCGCGACAATCGGCGCCTCGCGCCACAGCGAGTGAAACAGCAGAGCGTCATTGAGCTTCCGCTCGGAGGTGAGCGTCCAGTTCGGATTCTTCTTCGCCGTTTCGGACTGATACTCCCAGAGCAGCGCACCGGTCCCCACATCGCGGGCCTCGAGCGTCCCGTTGAAGACGCCATAGTAGGCGACGCCTCCGGCCACCGCGGGCGAGGAGAACACGTAGGCCCGGGTCGACTGCTCGAGCACCGGCTTGCCCGTCGCCGCGTCGGCGATGTGAAACAGGCTGGAATCCGACGTCGCGAACACTACCTTTCCATTCACCACCGCGGGCGAGGCATTCACCCAACTGCCGTTGTTGAAGAAGCGCCACTTCTCCTTGCCCGTGGCAGCGTCGATGGCGTACAGGTTCGAATCGCGGCAGCCCGTATAGACGACGCCATCCACCACCGCGGGCGAGGACTGGAACCCCACCTGGTTGTGAACCACCGGGTCCTCGCCGCCGTGGAAGCGCCATTTCTGCTTGCCGGTCGAGGCGTCGATGGCGTAGAAGTAGCTGTCCCAACTGCCCACGTACAGAGTGCCTGCGTCGAAGGCCGGCGATGCGTGCACCACGTCGCCGGTCGCGAACCTCCAGCGGAGCTCGCCGGTCGAGGCGTCGAGCGCGTACACGTTCCCGTCGCCGCTTCCGAAATAGACCGCGCCGGCCGCGACTACCGGGCTGGACAGAAAAACGTCGAACGGGTCGGGGATGGTCTGGTTCTTGGGCAGAAAACCGTGGATGCCCTTGGCCTCGAAGCGCCGTTCCCCGCCGGTCGAGAACTTCCACCTCAGATGCCCGGTCTCGGCCTCGACGGCGTAGAAACGGCCGTCGTAGCTGCCGAAGTAGACGAGGCCTGCCGCCACGGCCGGAGTGCACGGCACCGGGCCGCGCGTGGCGAACTTCCACTTCTGGCGCCCGCTCGCGGCGTCGACCGCATAGACGTTGCCGTCGTCGCCGCCGAAGTACAGAACGCCGTCTGAGAAGACCGGCGAGGAAACCACCCTGTCGCCTGTAGCGAATCTCCACTTCACCCCGCGCAACTGCCGAGGGCCGGGGTCCGCATAAACACCAGAGTGGGCGGCATCTCCCCGGAACATCGCCTGTCCGGAGCACAGAGCCGCGAATGTCAGACAGATCAAGATAGGGCGCATGGCAGGGTTCCTCCTCCTCAGGGCTTCGCGGTGCGATGCAGCACCAGGGCGAACTCGAACGGCCCCTGCTGCCAGGTCCCGCTGATTTCGCCGCCGCGCAACCGGCCGTCGTAGATCAAGGATGCCTCGGGCGCTTCCAGAGTCAGCAGGTCGGATTCCTGGGTCACCATCGCGACCTCCAGGTTCACTTCGCGCCTTCCTTTAAGGAACAGCTTGCCGGTTGCCCTGCCTTCCGCCTGGTTGGCGAGCGAGAGCCGGACATGAACGTTGTGATCGATAAACATCATGTCGCCCTCCCAATCGCCCTCCATCTCCTTGGCGACGGCCGTGCTTTGTCTCGGCGGTTCCACCTGCGGAGG
>CAZBQQ010000158.1:0-10581 GCA_964493965.1 uncultured Solibacteraceae bacterium | reverse complement strand
CCTCCATCTCCTTGGCGACGGCCGTGCTTTGTCTCGGCGGTTCCACCTGCGGAGGGCCAACCTTCCGCAGCGAAACCGGCGCCGCATTCCCGCCCTGCTCGAGCCTGCCGGTGAAGGCTCCATCGGCTATGAGATTGCCTCTTACCTTGACGTCGCCCAGCACACCCTTAATGGCGAACGACACAGCCGAGTCGCTCACCGAGATGTCCGAGAGCGGAGCGCCCTTGACGCCGAGGCTCGGGAGAATGGCGGAACCGATCCATCGTCCCTGAGCATTCTGAGCAAGGTCGATCACCAGCCCGTACTCCCTGCCCGGCAGCTGAATCGTGCCATCCCACCGCGCGGCGGCGGGTTCGGCCGCCCGGGCGAGAACGGCAGCAACAAATAGAAACGTAGCCCTCTGCACCAGTACCATGGCCACGTAGGATGCAATCCCTCTGCCAATGGCCCCAAGTCCGGCAGACGTGGTGCGCATTGGCCTCGGGTCGCGGTTCGGTGTTCGCTGATGGGACTTTCCGTGCCGGAAATGGACAGACGCGCGGGTGCGGTCTGCCGCCGCGGGGCTATTGCCCACGCATTGACACGCCCTTGAGGACAGGGTATCGTATTTCGTATTAGCAGTTCGAATTTGTAATAGTAGTTCGATTCAGAAACATGCGAACTTCGGACGTCTCTCCATCACGCCGAACCTACGACTCTCATCGCGAACGCCAGCGCCATCGCATTCTGGACGCGGCCGAGAAGCTGTTCGACGAGCGCGGAATTGACCGGGTCACGATCGCGGACATCGTCTCGGCCGCCGGGATTCGGGCGTCCACCATGTATCAGTACTTCTCGAACAAGGACGACGTTGTGTGGGCCATCCTTGGCGACCAGTTTGCCGATTCGGCGGTGCGCGCGAAACAGGCCATGGAGACCGGAAAGACGGCGCTCGACAAGATCACCGCGCTGCTCGAATTCATGGCCGACGGGCTTACGGAGAGTCCCGCAAAGGTCCGGTTTGTGGCCCAGTTCGATGCGATGTACGCACGACACTGGACCGCGGAACGCCTGCTCTCGCTCGAAGCGCGGATCAGCCCACGAGGATTCCGGTCCTTCTCCGTCTTGATCCACGACGGCATTGCCGACGGCTCGCTCCGTCCCGACCTGGACCCTGACCTGACGATGCATGCCGTAATCAACGCGGTAGTCGGGGCGCAGCGGCGGCTCGCATCGTTGGGAAGCCGGGTTGAACTGGAGTACGGAAAACCGATCGGCGCGCTGTTCCGTGAGACGATCCGCATCATCCTGCTTGGCTTGCGCGCACCGGACTCTTTGGGTGCGCCGCGCAGTCCCAGGCGGCTGCAACCCAAAAGAAGGAGGCACTCGTGAAACTGACTCTCTTCCGCATGATCGCTATCTCCGCCATGGCGGCGGCGTGGGCGCAACCGCAAACGCCCCGGCTGGAACTGACCGCGGACGCGAACTGGAGATTCCTCCTGGGCGACGCCGCCGGCGCCGAGACCCGTTCGTTTGACGATGCAAGCTGGCGCAGAGTGGACCTTCCACACGACTGGAGCATCGAGGGACGGATCGACAAGAACAACCCGACCGGCTCGGAAGGCGGCTATTTCCCGGCGGGCGCAGGCTGGTATCGCAAGACGTTCAGCGCTCCTCCGGAATGGAAGGGCAAGCGAGTCAGCGTTGAGTTCGACGGCGTGTACCGCGACGCAACCGTGTATCTGAACGGACGCAAGTTGGGGAACCAACCATACGGATACACCAGCTTTCGTTTCGACCTCACGCCGGACCTGGATTTCTCCGGGCCGAACGTGCTGGCCGTGCGCGTCGACAACTCCGCGGAACCAAACAGCCGGTGGTACAGCGGATCGGGCATCTACAGGCACGTGCGCGTGGTCGTGACCGAGCCGGTTCACGTGGCGCATTGGGGCGTCGCGGTCACCACGCCTCGGGCATCGAGTGAAACCGGCGCAGTTTCCGTGCGCACGCGAGTGTCAAACGAATCAGCCGCGGAAGCCCGGCTGACGGTGGAGACTGAGATCCTCGACCCGAACGGAAAGACAGCCGGTGGCGCGCAATCGGCGTTGAGCACAGCGCCGGACGGCGAGGCCGAGGCTAGCCAGGAGATCGCGGTCCCGAAGCCGGCCTTGTGGTCGCCAGAGTCGCCGGCGCTGTACCGGGCCGTGACGCGGTTACGGAACGACGGCAAAATCATCGACGAAGTGGTGACGTCTTTCGGCATCCGGACGCTGGCGTGGTCCGCAGAGAAGGGGCTGCTGCTGAATGGCAAGCCGATCAAGCTGGTGGGCGGGAGCGTTCACCATGACGATGGACCGCTGGGAGCGGCAGCGTTCGACCGCGCGGAGGAGCGCCGGGTCGAATTGCTGAAGGCGGCCGGGTTCAACGCGGTGCGAACGTCCCACAACCCTCCGTCCCCGGCGTTCCTGAACGCCTGCGACCGGCTCGGTTTACTGGTGCTGGACGAGGCGTTCGACACCTGGAAAGCGCACAAAGTCCGCTTCGACTACGCGAGCAATTTCGAGGACTGGTGGCAGCGAGACATTTCGTCGATGGTGCTGCGGGACCGCAACCATCCCTCCGTCATTGTCTGGAGTATCGGGAACGAGATCCCCGACGTGCTGCTGGAAACAGGTCCCGCGATCGCGAAGCAACTGGCGGCGCAGGTGCGCTCGCTCGACAGCAGCCGGCCGTTGACCGAGGCCTTTCCGACCAGCACCTCCGGACCGCTTCCCGATGCGGTGTTCTCGGTCCTGGATATCGGCGGCTACAACTACAACCTCGCCCGGAACTATGCGGACGACCATCGCCGCGTCCCGTCGAGACTGATGCTGACTACGGAATCCTTCCCGGCCACGGCATTCGAGCAATGGAGGCTGGCGAAGGACAATCCGTTCATCCTCGGCGAGTTTGTCTGGACCGCGATGGATTACCTGGGTGAATCAGGAATCGGCGCGTGGGCGTATGGGACTCCCGAACAGGCGGCGCAAGCGGGGAACGTCATGGCCGGCATGCAGGGCATGGCGGACAAACTGTTCCTGGCGATGGCGAATGGAGTGGACTTGAAGGCGCTCATGGCCCAGGGCGGCGGCGATAAAGGCGGACCGTCGATGATGATCTTTCTGTTCCCAGGCTATCCCTGGCACGCGGCGCAGTGCGGCGATCTCGACCTGACGGGACACCGGAAACCGCAGTCGCATTATCGCGACATTCTCTGGAACGGCGGCGATCGCGTGTATGCGACCGTACGCCTGCCGGAGCCGGAAGGGAAGAAGATTATCGCGGTGGGATGGGCCGTGTATCCGACGGTTCCAAGCTGGACCTGGCCCGGCCAGGAAGGCAAGGAGTTGCAGGTGGAAGTCTACTCGGGAACGGAGAAGGTCCAGCTCTACTTGAACGGGAAGATGATCGGCGAGAAGGCGACGGGCCGCTCCGAGGAGTTCAAAGCGACGTTTGCCGTTCCGTATGCGCCCGGCACACTGAAGGCCGTGGGCGTCCGCGGCGGACGCGCTGTTGCGGAGAGCGTCCTCACAACGGCCGGCGAGCCTGCGCGGCTACGCTTGGTGGCGGACCGCACAACGCTCGAAGGCGGCGGCCAGGACCTGTCGTTCGTGAGCGTCGAGGCCGTGGATGCCGACGGGCGATTTCAGCCCAATGTGGACCGGGAAGTTCAGTTCACGATCAGCGGGCCCGGCGTGATCGCGGCGGTGGGCAACGGAGACGGCAAAGACGATGGCCCCTATCAAGGCGACCGGCGCAAGCTATTTCGCGGCCGCGCCCTGGTTGTGGTGCGCACCCTGTCCGAGAGCGGGACGATCCAGTTGACGGCCAGGACAGCCGGCCTCGCCGAGGGCGTCGTGAGTCTCGAGGTGAAACCGGCGGCACCGCGCTCCGAAGTGCGTTGACACTGCAACCTGGGGAAGTCGAGGGCCGTCGCATTGCTATCATGACTGCACGGCAAAAACCTATGTCCAATCCTCGCGCTTCTTCGCTCTTCCTGGCCGCGCTATTCATCGCCGCGGCCGGCTCCGCTCCGGCTCGAGCTCAGGCCGCTCCCGACCTCGGCATAAAGGTGCGCCGGCTCGGCCCACGCGCCGCTGTCTTCAACGTTGGCCCCTGGGATAACACCTACCTCGCGGTTGCGACCCAAAAAGGAATCGTTGTCATCGACTCCGGTTTTTCGAAGACCGTCGCCCAAGCGGTTCGCGCGGCGATTCAGGCGGAGTTCAAACGGAGCGACTTCGCTTTCCTGATCAACTCCCACGAGCATAGCGATCACACCTTCGGCAATAGCGCCTACGCCGATATCCCCATCGTCGGCAGCGAGCTGCTGCGCGCGGCGATGCTCGGGTTCAAGTCCGACCCCGCGAGCATCGCTCCCAGGCTGGCGATTCCGGAGCAGAGCCTCGCTCGAACGCAACAAGACCTCAAGAGCGATCCCAAGCTACTGGAGAACCCGGAAGCCGCCAGAGGGGAAAGGTTCTGGAAGACGGTGCAGGCGGATTACGCGGCCGGCATCGACTTCGTGCCGCCGGCAATCACTTTCGACCGGCGGATGACGCTGAACCTGGGCGACGTCTCGGTGCACCTGTTCTCATACGGTCACTGGCACTCTACAGGAGACACCATCATCACGGTCCCCGAGGAAGGCCTCGTTCGCCTGGGAGCGATCTTGTACGGCGGCCATCTGCCCGTGGTCAGCGGCCCCTACGCACCGAAGGGGGCTCTGACGGCCGCCATCATGAATAACTGGATCGCGGTGCTCAACGAGGTTATGGCCCAAGCAGACGAGAAGACGCAGTTCATCTCCTGCCATGGGTGGACCATTATGAGCAAAGCGCAGTGCGCACCACAGGTCGCCTATCTGGAGAGGCTTTGGAACGAGGTGCGCCGCGCGAAAGCGGCGGGAAAGACCCTGGCCGAGGCGAAACAGGCTCTGCCGCGTGTGGAACGCTTCCCGGAAGTCGCTGCCCTGTCCGACGCGGCCGACGGACTCCCAAACGTTCACGAGCACAACATCGAGACGCTCTGGAACGCGGCGCCGTAGCAGCCCAGTCGCCGCCAGGCGGAACCATGACGGCGCCCCGCACTCTCACTGTGCGGCCACGCATCAAGCTGCACATGGACCTATCGTAGCCGTTCAGCCCTGGGCCGGTATTCGAAAGGGGCCTGAAAACAGGCGTCGCCCCGCGGTTCGCGCGTCGTGCGGCCAAGTGGAACCGGTCACGTTCTCGATCAGATTCTAATGCCGTCTTGATGGGCCTTCACATACGTAAACAGCCGCTCCAGGAGTCCCTTCTGTTCGTAGAATTCCAGATCGCAACGATTCAGGGCTCGATCGCGCTGCACGTTTTCTCTCTGCATCTCAGCTTCGATTGCTGGCACGGAGATCTTCGGAATACCGAGTGAGTCCAGGGCACGTTGCGTGATGTCCGCTATTTCTGCAGAGCCGATACTGAACAGGTGATTCACAACCATCGGCGCGTACCTTCGGGAAGAGTTGCGGAAATATTGGTCGTACCCGCCATTGTTCACCTCCCGATCCAGCGCCAGGACCGACTGGACAATCACTTCCACACCGGTTACTCGGAGCGGCCCCGCGGACTTCGCCTTTTCGTCAATTGCAGTCTCAAGGGCAAACAGAATGGAATGAACTTCATCCGTGCCCTCGTAGATCAGCAACTCGTCAATGGTTTGGCCAGTATATCCATCCAGCCAGCCGAGGTCGGCGAGAGAACAGCCTTCTGGTCCTGCGGCAGCGCGCCGTGCTTTCAAAATAGCCCTTCTAGCCCTTGGTGAGCCCAGAAAGGAATCGAGAGCTTCGCGCGCGAGATCCTCTGCGCTCCTACCTGAGGCACCAGCCAGAGCGTCCAAACGCCTGACGATCACATCTGGAATCTCGACGTTCAGTTTCATCACCGATACCTCCACGAATCAACATCATCGCACCACAACGGCGAACGGTCCCCGAACGGTTGACTGGCGCCGGCGCGACAGCACTATGAAGCCTTGTGGCCTACGGCGCGAAGTACCCGTTGATATCGATGATCACCTGCGTCGGATTCGTGACGTAGACGCTCACAGCAGTGTCCGCGCCCGCGGGCACGATCGCCGCGTTCGCCACCACCGTGCCGTCCCACGAATTCAACGTCGAGACGCCCGGCCGCGCCGATCCGGCCGGCCATACCGACAGATAACCCAGGTAGGCATCCGGCACCACCGTCACGTTGAGCGAATACTCGGCCGCCGTCGAGGGTATGTTGCAGCCGCTCGCCGCGATCGGGAACGAGCGCGTCGTCGCCGCCTGCATCTCAGGACCGCCGAACGTCCCGGTGTGTTCCCGCGTATCCGCCACGCGGCACGGCGCCACCGGATAGAACGACAGCGCTCCCGCACCCGCCGGCAAGCCGAAGTAGCCGTTGACGTCCAGGATCAGGTTCGTCTGCTGGCTCGCGTAGACCGAGATCGACTCATTCGTGCCGCCCGGAACAATGGCGGCATTCGCCACCACCTTGCCGGCCCAGGAATTCAGCGTCGAAACGTTGGGCTGCGCCACGCCCGTCGGCCAGGCGCTCAGATACCCCAGGTAGCCATCCGGCACCACCGTGAAATTCATCGCGTAAGCCCGCGCCGTAGGGGGAATGTTGCACGGGCCCAGCGGAATGGGGAAGTCCCGGGACTGGCCGCCGGCGAGCGGCGGTCCGTTGAACTGGCCCGTTCCGCCCCGTGTGTCGGCCACGCGGCAGGGCGTCGCCGAGTAGAAGGCGTACGAGCCCGGCCCGCTGGAGGAATCGAAGTAGCCGTTGACGTCGAGGATGACGTCCGTCGGATTCGAAACGTAGACGCTCACGGCCCCGTCAGTCCCGGCTGGCACAAGGGCAGCGTTAGCCACCACCACGCCTTGCCAGGAATTCAGCGTGGAGACCCCGGGCTGGGGCTGGCCGGCAGGCCACAGCGACAAGTAACCGAGATAGCCCTTTGGCACCACGGTTACGTTGAGAGAGTACGCCTTGGCGGTTGGAGGAACGCCGCAACCGCTCTGAGGGATGGAGAAAGAACGCGTCAAGTCGCCTGTAAGCGTCGGCGCGTTGGCACCCCGCGTGTCCACCGCCCGGCAGGGAGTGACGGGCACAAAGCGCAGACCGGTCCCTGGTATACCAGTGGTGAACGACCAGACTGCAGAACTGGCGGAGCCGGCAGCGCCTCGGGCCACGATCTGCCAGTAGTAAGTCGCGCCCGAGTTCAGAACGCCCGGAACATACATGGTCGCCGTAGTGTTTGCGACAAACAGCGGCGAGGAGGCGCCGAAGTACACGTCGTAGGACGTGGCCCCGCTCGAAGCGTTCCAGGCTAACGCGGGTGCTACAACCACGCCGCTGACTCCGTCCTTGGGAGAGGCCAGAACGGGCGCCGCCGGAGGCGCGGGACCGATGGTGGTCACGTCGCTAGCGTTGGCTGTCGCCGCCCCTTCACTCGATACGCTCACTTGATTCGTCACCTGCGACGGCGCGTTCGCGTCGATGTTGACGGTCACGGTAATCGGTGGAAAGCTGGAGCCGGCGTTGAGGGTGTCGCCGCGGGTGCACGTGTTGCCCACGCAACTCCACATCGCGCCCGACATCGACACCAGTCTCAGACCGGAGGGCACGGCCTCGGTCACCGTCACGGTACCGCTGGTGGGAGCCGCCGTGCCCGAGTTTTGTACCGTCACCGTGTATGGGGCGTTCTGCTGGCCCTCCGTGAAGCTGCCGGTGTGCGACTTGGAGATGCTCAGCACGGGCAACGAAACCTCGATCAGCGGATCGCGATTTAGAGCGAAATACATCCACGCCGTGGGCGAGACGCCGGCCATCGTCGTATCCCATGGGCTGAACGGGCCGCCATACCAATGGTCCGCCGCGCCGGGAAAGGCGCCCGGGTATGCGCCGCCGACCTGTATCTGCAGCGAAGACATCTGCTGCATCACGAAGCCCGCATCCTTGATGCCGGCAGCGGCTGCCTGCGCGGTAAACTCGATCGCCGGCGTGTAAGGTCCCGCGATGTCGCCGTATCCGGCAGTCGAGCCGTTGAACGAACTCACACGCATCACGGAGGCGGCGTACGACTGGGAATCCAGCGCTTCCTGCACCCGTCCTATCGATCGAAGGAACGTGACTCCCCAACTTCCGGCAACGTCTATTGCGGTCTCCGCATCGGCTGGACCGACCCCCGGCTTCAGGCGGCGCTGGATTGGATCCCAAGCGAACTGAAAGATCGCCGATCCCAACAACGCAGCCGCGTCGGCCCTCGAGGCGGCCAGCAAGCCAAAGTACGCCGATATGTTCCCTTCAACGCCCAAGGAAATCAGATTGGGATAGCCGTGGGCGTCCATGCCCCGATATTGGGATTGACCGCTAACCCACGCTGCTCCACGGTCCAGAGCAGTTTCAAGCGCGGCCGGCTGATCGTAAATGCCGCTCCGCTGCAACCTGGCAAGAGCGACCAGCGCCCAACCGACATTGCCGACCCATTCACAGGCATCAATGTTCGCAGACAGCCCTGGATCCGGGAGCATCGTCTCGTTCCCGTCGCACAACGTGGCCGGGTCGTTCGGGATGGCTCGATTCGGATGCCCCAACGCTCCATTTTGAATCGTGTAACTCGAATACCAGGCGCCCGCCTGAGCCTTGCCCGGTGGAATCTGCAGGCTCAACAATCCGGTGGCTAATCCGCGGGCCAGGTCCCGGAACGCGATGTCGCCGGTCCGTTCGAATTCGTAGACGAACACCAACAGCGCCTCTGCCTGGGCATACGTATTGATGTTCGGTGTCTTCTCCGGAAACCAGGCCGGGATGAAACCTGTGCCAGCGCCAGACCGAATGATCTGTCCGCGCAGGGCGGCGGCTGCACTGGCGCGGACCGCCGGACTTGGCGGCACGGCTTCGAACGCACTCTCGGTCACCCGATTCGCCGCGCCTGGCTTCAGGTTGACCAGCGCAAACTCGTCGAGATACAGAGTCCCGGAGTGCTCTTCCGGTGGCGCGTTCAAGGAACTGTCGGAAACCTCGCATCCCGCGCACCGGACAATCGCAATCTCCAGGCCAACCACGTTTGCGAGGTCAAGCGTGCCGGTCCCTGCAAACTCCCGAAGGTCAAGGTAGATCGCTCTCCAGACCGGCAGATCGGTCATGCTCTGCAACGGGACAACAAAAAGCCCGTGGGTATCCCTGATCTTCACCTCGATGCTGTCGTGGCTATTAAGATTCGAGCCCCGTATCGCCAGGCGGACATGCGTGTACTGGCTGAGGTCGGTGGGCGCGGCCAGGGACTTCTGCAGGACGATCCAACTCTGCCCTTGGTTGGAGCTGCCTGGCGGCGCCACGTTTGTCAGATCGTAGTCCACTGCCATCGCGTTGCCGTTGCAGCCCGGGACTATATGGACGGCCGGCGCGGGAATCGACGCATGTGCCGTGCAGCAGAACACCCACGGCGAGTCGAAGTTGTCGAGAACGGCGTCCACTCGCCCGTCACCGCATGCGTTCCCCCACGGAGGCGCGCTCTGGGCCGCGTTCGTAACCGGCACCAGCAAGAGGGAACCGATCAAAGCGAGGAGGCGGGGAAAGGCGGCGCCTGCGACCGCGCACGAAGAATTCGTTTCCGTGTTGGAAATGGACATATTGAGTGGATATATCACACCTTTATATCCGAATCAAGGGTAATTTCCTTGCGCCGGCCCCTACCGGCGCCAGGCACAGCGCCAGGCCGACTGTCAGGAACCGCTGAGGCTGAAGGAGACAAACCTCCTCAGTGAGGCTGAGGGGTCAATTGGGGAGCACGCACTCATCACGAGTACGTGCGGTGCGAGTCGAACCACCATGCCCATAGCGGCAGCAGCCACAGCGCCAGGCCGGCGAAGCCTATCGCGCGCACCGAGGGCGGCGGCGGTCCGAAAACGTTCATTGCGTAGACCACCGCCAGAAACACCACGAAGGCCCAGAACCCATACGTACCCACGCGGTCGCTGGACTTCGTCCGGCTGGCGTAGAGCCACACCCCGGCGGCGAAGATCGCGCACTCCACCACCAGCGTTGCCGGAACCGAGTTCCACAATCCCAGGCCGACCATCGTGGAGCTTCCGGGGTAGAGCGGCAGATCGGGCCGGTGCGAGATCGCATCCAACAGCCAGTGGCTGAAGACGCCCACTGCCAGGACCAGCGCGCCCGCGCGGTAGCGCCTCCACAACCAGTAGGCCGCGCCAGCCAGCACGCTCCACACCAGCGACATCAGCAGGCTGTGCGACCACGGGTAGTAAGTGAACGCGAGCGGCGTGAACGCGGTATCGCCGGGATCGATGCGCACCCGCTCGACGCCCGTCAGCACGAGAATGGGCCACAGTAGGTCGAGCGCCAGCGGCGCGGCCACCAGCAACCCCAGAGACGTTTTGGGTGCGACGCGTTTGGCCGCGAGCCCCACCGCGACGTGCCCGATGAACATTGCCCCCAGTTTACCCCGGCACCGAACCGCGAGCGTCAGCGAGCGGACCTCAGTCGTGAAGCGTGATGGCAGGCCTTCCGCTCAGGCGAT
>CAZBQQ010000157.1:0-13187 GCA_964493965.1 uncultured Solibacteraceae bacterium | reverse complement strand
AAACTAAGTGACATTGGGTTGGCAACCGGCGCGCAGGATGCCATCCTGCCCCACATGCTGAGGCGCGCGCCACGTGCCGGCGCTACACTCGCGGTATGGGCGCCGATTGGTCGCGGAGGAATGTGTTGCTGGCGGGAGGGGCGGCGCTGGCGGCTCCCCCTCCGCAGTTCGAATCCGCGGGTACTCCCAAGATCTGCCTCCCTGCCGAGCCTGCGGATGACGAAGCGGCAGCGCGCCGCATCAAGCAGCTCGGTGTGAACCACGTGATGGGTGGCGGCGGCCCCATTCCATGGGATGAGAACCAGATCAAAGAACGCATAGCCCGGCTTCGCGACCGCGGCCTCACGCTCGGCAACCTCATGATCGCCGGGTTCCCGAACGCCATCTACGCGCGACCGGGCCGCGACGCCGAAATCGAGAAGGTGATCCAGTCGATCCGCGCTGCTGGGCGCGCCGGCCTGCCGGTGGTCGAATACAACTGGTACGCGCACCGAGCCATGGAGGGCTACTTCGAGGAGACCGGCCGCGCCGGCGCCGGTTGGACCGGCTTCGACTACGAGCGCATGAAAGGCCTGCCGCCGCTGCCCGAGGAGGGCGCCCATTCGCTCGAAGAGATGTGGGCCAACATCGCCTACTTCCTGAAGGCGGTGGTCCCGGTGGCTGCGGAGTCCGGCGTCCGGCTGGCGCTGCACCCCAACGATCCGCCCGCGCCCGTCAGCCGTGGCTCGGCGCAGATCATGGGGACGGTGGAAGGGTGGAAGCGGGTGATCGGTATCGTCGACAGCCCTTCGAACGGCATCACGTTCGATTGCGGCGTCACGCGCGAGATGGGCCGCGATCCGGTCGAGGTGTGCCGCTACTTCGGCGGCCACGACCGCATCAATCACGTCCACTTCCGGAACGTCCGCGTGCGAAAGCCGTACGAGAGATACACCGAAGTTTTCCTGGACGAAGGCGAGATCGACATGTTCGCCGTCATGAGGGAGCTGGTCAGGCAGAAGTATCCGCGCCTGATTTTTCCCGAGCATCCGCGCGGAATCGACTACGACCGCGAGCGGGCCGGCTTTCACCCGCAGTATCCGGGCGGCGGCGGCTACGCGGCCTACGCCTTCAACGTGGGTTACACGCGGGCCATGCTTCAGGCGGCGCTGACGGCCTAGCTACTTTACCGCTTGCTGACGCGCGCGGTTCGGGACGGAGCCGCGACCGCGAGGGAGCGGTGTAAAGGGACTTCAGAGACACGTCGCTAGAATTGGGCCCAGCGAACCAGGAGGGCGGCTAGCGTGCCGCCTAGCAAGGGCCCGACGATCGGCACGGCGGCGTACCCCCAGTCGGAACCTTCCTTGTTCGGGATCGGAAGAAGCGCGTGGGCGATGCGCGGTCCCAGGTCGCGCGCCGGATTGATCGCGTATCCGGTGGTTCCCCCGAGGCTCAGGCCGATGGCCCAGACCAGGCTCCCAACGAGGTAGGGTCCGAGGCCCGCCGCCGGCCCGTTCGCCGACACGGGCTTGGAGAAAATCGCGGCCGCCACCAACACTAGAACGAACGTGCCGATGATCTCGCTCGCGAGGTTCGCCATCGGCTTGCGAATCGCGGGCGCAGTGCAAAAGCAGCCGCGCTTCGCGTCTGCGTCCGGGGTTACGCTCCAGTGCGGCAGGTAGTGCAGCCACACCAGGCCGGCCCCGACGACGGCTCCCGCCATTTGCGCCGCGGTGTACCAGCCCAGCTTGGCGAAATTTCCCGAGACGATCGCAGCTCCGAGCGTCACGGCCGGGTTCAGATGGCCCTCGCTCCCGAAGGCGATCGCGACAAACACGCCTGTCATCACCGCGAGGCCCCACCCGGTGGCAATCACCATCCAGCCGGAGCCTTCGCCCTTGGATTTCTTGAGCAGGACGTTGGCAACCACGCCGTTCCCCAAGAGGATGAGCACCATGGTCCCTAGGAACTCTCCGAGAACTCCCTTTTCCATTTAGTCCTCCAGCCAGTCGAACGAGCGTGTGACTGCCTTCTTCCAGAAGCCGTACATACGTTCCCGCTTCCCGGCCTCCATTTGCGGTTCCCAGGTGCGGTCCACCGACCATTGCGCGCGCAGGTCCTCGATGCCTGCATAGAAGCCGGTGGCCAGGCCGGCCGCGTAGGCCGCTCCCAAGGCCGTGGTCTCCTTCACCGCCGGGCGCACCACGGGACGGTTCAGGATATCGGCCTGGAACTGCATCAGGAACTCATTCTCCACCATGCCGCCGTCGGTGCGAAGCACGGCCAGGGGAACGCCGGAGTCCTTCTCCATGGCCTCGACAACGTCGCGGGTCTGGAATGCCGTGGCCTCGAGCACCGCGCGCGCCAGGTGATTTTTGTTTGAATAGCGGGTCAGGCCCACGATCACACCGCGCGCGTTGTGCTTCCAGTAGGGCGCGTACAATCCCGAGAAGGCCGGGACGAAGTAGACGCCGCCGTTGTCGTCTACCATGCGGGCGAGCGCTTCGATTTCCGGGCTCTTGGTAATGAGGCCGAAATTGTCGCGGATCCACTGCACCAGCGCGCCGGTGATGGCAACGCTTCCCTCGAGCGCGTAGTGGGCCGGGCCGCCTTTGATTTGGTACGCCACCGTACTCACCAGGCCGTGCCGGGACTGCACGATGTTGTGCCCGGTGTTCATGAGCAGGAAGCAGCCGGTGCCGTAGGTGTTCTTCGCCTCGCCGGCTTCGAAGCAGGTCTGGCCTACCAGGGCCGCCTGCTGGTCGCCCAGGATTCCGGCCACCGGAACGCCCGCGATCGCGTCGAGCGTCGCGCCTCCGTAGACCTCGCTGCTCGATCGGATCTGCGGCAGGATCTGCCACGGGATCCCGAACGCGGCGAGCAACTCGGGGTCCCAGTCGAGAGTCCGGAGATCCATCAATTGAGTACGGCTGGCGTTGGTGACGTCCGTGATGTGCAGGCCGGTGAGGTGCCACACCAGAAAGGCATCGATGTTGCCGAAATGCAGGTCGCCGGCTTCGGCCTGCCGGCGCGCGTCCGGGATATGGTCCAGCAGCCAGCGGATTTTCAGCGCGCTGAAATAGGTGGCAAGCGGGAGCCCGGTTTTGGCGCGGAACCGGTCGGGGCCGCCGTCGCGTGAGAATTCGGGAATGTAGTCGGCCACGCGGGTATCCTGCCAGACCAGCGCGTTGGCAAGGGGCCGGCCGGTCTTGCGATTCCAGAGCAGGGTGGTTTCGCGCTGGTTGGTGATGCCGATGGCGGCGAGGTCGGCGGGCCGCAGAGCGCGCTGCGACATGGCCTCGGCGATCACTTCCTGGGTGCGGAGCCAGATTTCTTCCGGATCGTGCTCGACCCATCCGGGCTGGGGGTAGATCTGCTGGTGCTCCCTCTGCGCGCTGGCAACGATTCGGCCGGCGCGGTCGAAGACCAGAAACCGGGTGCTGGTGGTGCCTTGATCGATCGCTCCAATGAAGTCCGGCATGCGTCCTTAGCTTAGCTCGAAAGGCGGGCGGGAGAGGCCAGCGGGATGGGATGGACGCCGTCGAGGCAGTGGCGGTCGTGAGGGCCCTTGCGTCAGCCGCCGCCGATGAGACATGGCATCAGACGTGCCCGGGCATCTATGGCATAGCCCAGGCAAACCTCTCACTCCCGAAGGAAACCTACGGCGATGTGCGGGCTATCGATTTTGGACGCTAACTGCGGCGAGCCATCCCTAAGAGGCCGAGTATTCCTAGGCCTACACCCAGCACGCAAAACGTCGCCGGCTCGGGGACCTGGCTGGCGTCACCAGTCACGGTGTACTCAAACCTGTCCGTCCTGGTTCCATCAGGAGCCCACTCGACGAAGGCGCTAGCCGGCCCGTACGTAAGGTCCTGCTCATTATCTCGAACGTCGTAGTCAGCGAGATATGTGGTGCCAGCGTCGGTCGCCACCGTGGGGGAAAGAGCGGTATCCCAGTAAAATCGAGGTGAGCCGCTGAAGCCATCCAGCACGAGGTAATAGGTGCCGGGGGCGAGAGTTAGCCCGGTGAAGAGGGTGAAGTCGGTCGGGGTTAGGTCGGTGCCGGGAACCGTAAAGGATGCCGCGGCGACTTGGCCGGCAGTTGTGACGCCCGGACCAATCGCCTTCATCAGATAGGCTTCTCCAGTGGCGTCTCCGGTTGGATTGCCAGAGAAGATCTCCGCGTTCAACAAGGCACTGATCGTCACACCGGTGAAGGCGCTGGTTGAGGACCAGGACGTGGCGATCACAAAGCCGTTGCCGCCTACCGGTATGTTCGAGAACACATTGCCACTGACGGAGACGATGTCGGCTGCACTTGCCCGCCCCGCCAGGATCAGCCCGAATAGACCTACCACGACCGCCGCCCGCAGCTTCATCGATGACTCCTCTATCCGTTTTAAGATGTGGAGATCTAAGATAGCCCGCCACCCTCGCCAAGTCAACATATATTCCGTTGGTTTCATGCGGACCTGTCCGATGTTGGTCCTATGCGTACCACCCTCTCCGGCGCCTCTCGCCGTCGGCCAGATCACTTTCGACTCGCTAGGCGTGCCGCGCGGGACGCACAGAACAGAGTAAAATAGGAACAGAATAAGAGGATATGCGAGTATGGCTAGAATTCAACCGGTTTTGACGCCGACCGAACTGGCGCTGGTCGACCAGATGGCCGAGTTAACGGGGGCGAAGCGAACGGAAGTAATCAAGAGCGCACTGACGGTCTATCACTGGTTTGTGCGGCAGGCGCTCACGGGCAGTAGCGTCGTGGCGCGCAAGCCAAGCGGGGAAGAGGTCGCCATCGAGACCGCGGAACTCGCGGTTTTGGAAGGCAAGGGCAACCGCCTCAGCCCGGATGAACTGGGTTCGCTGGCGAAGCGTCTGGCGGAGGCTTCGAATCCGGTCGAGGCGGCACGGATCAAAGAGGCCCTCACTCGCGGCTTCTACGGCATTTAGTGCCAGAGGGATTCCGCCATGCCGAAAGTCCGCCGCCAGAATGTTCCCCCTGCGCTTTTTCAGCACCTGCTCGACCGCATCCTGAGCAGAAAGATTCCCGCTTCTCAGCTGGAGCTGCTGGCGAAGTGGCTTGACGGCGAGCCCGAGGTGCCTGAGGGTCCGTGGTACAAGGCATTCTCCGGCATGACGGTCTGCGGCGAAGGTGAGCTGGTCAAGACCTTCCTGCTGCCCGGTCAGGCAGCGAAGGGCCGGCGCGTTTCGTGAGTCAGGCGACACAACCGCGTTACGCCCCGAGCAGGCGCGGGTGGCGGGGGTGGAGCGTCAGGATGAGTTCCCCAAACAGCGCGTTGGCCCAGGCGAACCACTCGCGCGTGGATTTGCCCGCATCGTCCATGGAGAAGGACTCGTGCATGAAACCGGTGCCGGCGTCCGTGGCCGTCAAGGTCTTGAGACAGCCGGCGATCTCGGATTCGTCGCCGGTGGTGAGGGCGTGGGTGACGACGCCGAGCAGATCGTCGTTAGCTCGATGTGGTGTTCCACAAAGGGCATGCGCCATTGCAGCCGCGGGGACGCCTTTCGAGCTCTGGCACGGGCTGGGTGGACGCTCGGCAGTAATGCCTCGGAAGAATCAGCAGGCGTGAAAGACGCCGCCCTACCTGGCGCTCCGGCGTCGCCGCCATGCTGCCAAAGCAAGCATCGCGCCGCCCACCAAGACCAGACTTGCAGGCTCCGGAGCCGTCGTCAGGCTTCCGCTTACGAAGCCGGAGGTGGTGGCGTTGCTGGTACTCGCTTCGGAAAAGCTGATGCCATTAGGGCAAGTACTTCCGACCGTACAAAGGCTTCCGCCGGTGTACCCGACCAGCGTGGCCGTCGGAATGTCCAGGGCTACGAAGGGAAACGTTGTACCGTTGTCAGCCTGAATGACCAAATATCCAGAAGCTTGCCCGCTAGCAAAACTATCGAATGTGTTCGCCGTAAAGGAAAGCGGGCTCGACATGGTCAAGCTCAATGAGCTAACCGAACCTGCGGTCGTGTCGATGACAACATCCCCGCTGAGCGTGGACCCACTTTGGGTGACTCCCGTGGCCACAAAGGTGATGATGCTGGCGTGCATGGCTGGGGCGAACAGCCAAAGGGCAGCTAAACAATGCGTCGCGAAACGAGCATGGGACATGAGCGCTCCTCCGAGAGACGAAACACCGGTCTGTAGGTATATTACCCCAAGGTGGCGTCTCCCGTGAACGAAAGTGAGCCCAGCGGCGCCGCGCGCCCGTGAATGTCGTGATCGGTACGGCACTCGCGCGCGCCCAGAGGCAGAAGAAGCCCAGCCTGTCACGAGCGCTTCGGGGGGAGGGCTCCCCGTAGTGGATTCGGGCGGGGACTGAGCGAGGAGCGCGGGCTCGGACCCTCGGCGTTGAGGCTGGCGCGCGCCGGGCGATCGGGCTACGGCCGGTGGATCTCCACCTGCGCCGGGTCCAGGGCGTAGCCGTCGTCATTGGCAGCGGCCACGGCTGAGGAGCGGATCGCGGCTTCTTCGGCGTCGCGCGCGGGGGTCTTGCCCAAATGGCGCTGGATCACTTCCGCGCCCACCTGGATGCGGACGGTCCATCCCTTCTTGCCGTCGCCCCAGGTCACTTCGGCTTTGTCTGCCTGTGTCATCGTAACCTCTAGACTGAAAGCAGCGTAGCGCGGGCGAGCCGCCAAGTCAATGGGCCGGCCTCGCTGTGAAGCGGGGGCTGGTGGATGGCTAGCTTGCAGCTTGGGAGAGTTTCGCGCTTGCGTTGGCCCAAATGCTGCTGATGCTCTTGGCGGCGCTGATGAACAGCGCGGCCGCAGCGAGTGCGACGAAGGCGAGAAGCAACGTATATTCGATCAGGTCCTGGCCTAGTTCGTCGCGCATGAAGTGTCTTAGCATGATTGATTTCTCCCGTGCGGAAATGATGTAGGCAGCGAGCCCACATGGCAAATCACGTCCTGTGCCCACCGGCACTGAAAGGGCGATCTGAATGCGGCGTGACCTCCTTCGGACCATAAGGATACCAGCATGCGATGCAGATGGCGCTAGAACTCTCTGAAAATACGCAGGTTAAGTACCAGTGCGAAGTCCCATGCCGTGAATTAAAGTACCATCCGCACCCCCACTTGGAGGGGGCGAATCACTGCATTTGCGCCTGGCCGCCCGCTGTGCCAGGCCCAATCCGGCGACGCGAGGGGTTTGTCAGGCCATCGCTTTCCGTGGCGTGCTACGCTGAAAACTCTGCGGTTATGAGCGAAATCACGATTACCCTGCCGGATGGGAGCCAGCGGAAAGTCGCTGCCGGCTCGACGCCTCTCGATATCGCCAGATCCATCGGCCCGCGCCTCGCGGACGACGCCATCGTCGCCAAGGTCAATGGCGAACTGGCCGACCTCACCAGGCCCTTCTCGACGGACAGCACCCTCGAGCTCCTGACGACCAAGAACTCCGAGTCTCTGCACGTCTATCGTCATTCGACCGCCCACCTCCTCGCCGCCGCGGTGCTGGAGCTGTATCCCGAAACCAAGCTGGGCATCGGCCCGCCTACCGACTCCGGCTTCTTCTACGATTTCTATCGCGACGCGCCGTTCACGCCGGAGGACCTCGAGAAGATCGAGGCCAAGATGGCGGAGCTGGCGAAGCAGGACCTGCCCTACGAGCGCAAGATGACGCCCAAGCCCGAGGGCCTGAAGAAATACGCCGATATGGGTGAAGAGCTGAAGTGCGAGCTGATCACGGAGAAGGCCGACGAAATCTTCTCCGAGTACACGCTCGGTCCGCACTTCATCGATTTCTGCCGCGGCCCGCACGTGCCCTCGAGCGGGAAGATCAAGGCGTTCAAGCTGCTTTCCATCGCCGGCGCGTATTGGAAGGGCGACGAGCACAACCGGCAAGGCCAGCGCATCTACGGAACGGCTTTCTTCAGCAAGAAGGAACTGGAAGAGTACCTGCACCAGCTCGAAGAAGCGAAGAAGCGCGACCACCGCAAGCTGGGTACGGAGCTGGACCTGTTCAGCATTCAGGAGTTGGCCGGGCCGGGCCTGATCTTCTTTCATCCCAAGGGCGGCACGGTGCGGCGCATCCTCGAAGACTGGATGCGCGACCAGTACGTCAAGCGCGGCTACTCGCTGGTCTACACGCCGCACGTCGCGCGCGCCGACCTTTGGGAAACCTCGGGCCACTATGGGTTCTACGCCCAGAACATGTTCACGAAGATCGAGCTGGACGATGCCGAGTATCAGCTCAAGCCGATGAACTGCCCGTTCCACATCCTGATCTACCGCGACCGGATGAAGAGTTACCGCGATCTGCCGGTGCGGCTGGGCGAGCTGGGCACGGTGTACCGCTACGAGCGTTCGGGCGTGCTGCACGGACTGCTGCGCGTCCGCGGCTTTACGCAGGACGATGCGCACATTTTCTGCACGCCGGAGCAGATCGAGGACGAGGTGGTGAACTGCCTCGAATTCGCCCGCGACACGCTGCAGACCTACGGTTTCAGCCAGTACGAGGCCGAGCTTTCCACCTGGGACGGCGGGGCGAGCGGCAAGTACGACGGCTCTCCGGAGCAATGGGCGCTGGGCGAAAACGCACTCAAGAAAGCGGTGGAACGCGTCGGCATGAAGGCCAAAATCGTGCCGGACGAGGCGGCCTTTTACGGCCCGAAGATCGATGTGAAGCTGGTGGACGCGATCGGGCGGCTGTGGCAGCTTTCGACGGTGCAGTTCGATTTCACGCTGCCGCGGCGCTTCGGCCTCGAGTACATAGCCGAGGACGGCAAGCCGCACCAGCCGCTGATGGTACACCGCGCGCTGTACGGGTCGGTGGAGCGCTTCTTCGGGATTCTGCTGGAGCATTACGCCGGGGCGTTTCCGGTGTGGCTGGCGCCGGTGCAAGCCATCGTGCTGCCCATCACCGACCGCCAGATCGATTATGCCAAGCAGGTTACCGCGCGCCTCGCTGACGCCGGCCTGCGCGTACACCTGGACGACCGCAGCGAGAAGGTCAACTTCAAGATCCGCGAGGCGCAGCTGCAGAAGATCCCGTACATGCTGGTGGTGGGCGGGCGCGAGGCGGAGACGGGAGCGGTCTCGGTCCGCAACCGCAAGCTCGGCGACCTGGGCGCGAAGCCGGTCGAGCAGTTCCTGGCCGAGATCCAGCAGTTGATCGACTCGAAAGCGCCAAGCGAGTAGTCCGATGGCGGCACTGGCGTGGGTCCTGCTGGCGCTCGTAGCCGGCGCGACGGTGTATTCCGCGCTGGTGGTGGCGGCGGCGATCGCCTACCGGCGCGTGCGGCGGCCTGCCGTGGCTCACCCGGAGCCGGTCAGCGTTCTGAAGCCTCTTTCGGGACTGGACGAAGGCCTCGAAGAGAACCTGCGGTCGTTCTTCCGGCAGGACTATCCCGAGTTCGAGCTGCTGTTTGCCGTCCGCAACGCGGGCGACCCCGCAGTGGCGGTCGTGGAGCGGCTGCGGGCCGAGTTCCCTCTTGTGCCCGTCGAGCTGGTTCTGACCGGGGAGCCGCCCTGGACCAACCCGAAGTGCTACTCGCTGGACCGTATGCTGGCCCAGGCCCGTCACGAGTTGATCGTGATGAGCGACAGCGACACCCGGGTGGGACCGGAGCTGCTGGCGATCCTGGCGGCCGAGTTCGGGGATCCGGGTCTGGGGCTGGCCAGTTGCCCCTACCGCGCCGTGGGCGGCCGCGACCTGTGGACGCGCCTGGAGGCGGTCGGGCTCAACACGGAAATGCTGGCGGGGGTGCTGGCGGACCGCATGCTCGAAGGCGTCCGGTTCGGGCTGGGGCCGGTGATGGGGGCGCGCCGGAAGGCGATCGTCGCCGCCGGCGGTTTCGCGCAGTTCCGGGACTACCTGACCGAGGACCTGCTGATCGGGCGGCGGATCGCTGAACTGGGGTACCGCACGATACTGTCGTCCTGCGTGATCGAGCACCGGCTGGGCACGCAGGGCTGGCGGGCGAACCTGGCCCACCGCCTCCGCTGGATACGGGGCGGCCGGCGGATGCGCCCGGCGGGCTACATGGGCCAGCTTTTCACCTACCCGCTGCCGCTGGCTCTGGCGCTCTGGGCCGTAAGGCCGGGCTGGTGGCCGGTGGTGGTGGCGGCGGTGGCCGTTCGGGTGGCCTCGGCCTGGGCGACGGCGGTTCTGGTGGTGCGCGACGGCTCCCTTGCCCGGCGGCCCTGGCTCCTGCCAATGCAAGACCTTCTCGGGTTCGGCCTCTGGGTCGCGGGCTTCTTCGGCAAAACCGTAACCTGGCGGGGACAACGCTACCTGCTGAACCCGGACGGCACTTTTCGGCCTGCCGGCGGGTCATCTCACCCCCTGGGTGGGTGAAGGGGCGCGGTCCGGACGCCAAAAAAATCTTAAAATGTGGCAAACGAGTATCTTGTCGTTTGGTCCTGTTCTTGCTATAATCAAGGCAACACATAAGTCGTCATCGACTTATTAGCATCCCCGGCGATGGGGCCCAGCCCATCGCCAGCCCCTCTGAGTGAAGCCCCGAGCACCCAAGCCCGGGGCTTCTTCTATTTGGTGGGGGCGTCTGCGGGCTGGATGCCCGATTGCACGGAGGTCTTGATCCACTTGACGACTCGATTGGTTCTGCGCCTGGCCGCCGCACTCTTGATTTCCTCGGTTGCGTTCGCCCAAAAGGAAGGCGGAGGCTCTGGTTCGGCGCGCTTCGATGGCAAGTGGGTCACAAAGCTGGTCTGCCCTCCAAAAGGGAACACCGAGGGCTATACGTTGCAGTTCGACAGCGTAATCCAGAACAGCAACTCCCGCGGAGAGCGGGGCACGGCGGGAGAGGGCGGCTACCTGCTGATCGAAGGCAAGATCGCCGCGGACGGCGGCGCCAAGCTGGAAGCAAACGGAATCGTCGCCTCGAGGAAATATGCCCGCGGACCCTTGGCTCACAAGGGCGAAGAGTACAGCTACAAGATCAAGGCCCAGTTCCAGGACACCGAGGGCACGGGCACCAGGGAAGAGGGGCTTGGAATCGTAGGCCGCGCCTGCAAGTTCGACTTCACGAAGCAATAGGCCACATCGAGCGCTGGGGGGCTGACCTACTGCGAGGTTCCTTCCGTCAAGAGCGGTTTCGGCTCTTGACGCCCTCCTTCATAGATCGCCGTCGCCGCGGCGCAAAGGTGTAAACTGGCTCCAGAGCGGAGGGGGAAGCCTATGGCTGCCGAAAGCGTGGGGGCGCAGTGGCATCTGGCTGGATCGGTCCAACTCGTGCGACGATGGCACGCCTCGTGGTTTGCCGCCAATCAATCGCCGAACTGTCTGAAGCTCACGCGGAAGATGGACAGCCTATCGTTGCCCATCAGGGGGGCGGCGAACCTCGGACAGCTTCTCGGTGAAGTGGAGATCGCGACCCCTTCCGGAAGGGTGGTCTTGCGGAACGCCAAAGTTGTGGGGATTGTCTCGACTCACGAACTGGAAAGGGTCTCCTTAACGTTCCATCAAATCGAGTGGGAATACTCCGCCTCTGGAAAAGCCTCTCAGGATGACTGGAGCAGCTATCCGCCATAGGGAACGGATCACACCACCACGCGCTGGTCGCCGTCGCGGCGCGTGACGCGCTCGCGGTCCAGGTACTCGAGCAGCGGGATCGCATACTTGCGCGAGACCCCGGCGAGGTCCTTGAACTGCGGCACCGCGAGCCGCTGTCCCTTGTAGGGCGCCAGGAGTTGTCGCAGACTGGCGAGAGCCGAGCGGTGGAAAACCAGGTCGTCGCCGATCTTCACCAGGCATCCTTGGCGCAACAGAATCTGGAGCAGCGTTCGCGCGCGCGCCGGGTCGACGCCCGATTTCGCCAAGACCTCGGTCACCGGCGGGACGGCCAGCCCGGCCTTCTCGAAGACGGCTTCCATGGATGCCGACGCCTGCTCTTCCTCCTGTTTCAGGACCACCTTGTGCGAGGCGAGGCGCAGCGTTTCGCCTTCAACCACCAGAGTGTTCGCGCGCGCGACCAGCGCATCGAGGAGGAACGGTGGCGCGCCGGGAAACTCGCGGCTGCGCACCTCTTCCCGGGGCATGCCGGGCACGAGCGGATGCTGTCGATGGAAGTCGCGCACGACGTCGGTGACGCGCGCCAGCGCTGTGCGCGACCATTCCCGATCCACCAGCCACAGCTCCGGCTGGCGGAACGCGAGCAACGCCTGGGCTCCTGCGGCCTGCTCGATCTCGGCCTCTCCCAATCCGGTGGCGACGGCCAGTTCGGCCAGACTCATCCCGTATTGTGATTCGCGCACCAGTAACGCCACTCTTTCGACGGGCGTACCTCGCTCGAGCGTGCTCAACCGTTGGGACGCGCTGTCGCCGCGGCGATACCGGCGGCCCGTGATGTCGACGACCACGCCTCCGCCGATGGTCATCACCGGGGAGAACATCCGGATGATGAAGCGGTCTCCGGGCGCCACGAGCAGGGGTTCGCGGAGGATGAGCCGCACGTAGGCGCGCGTGCCTGGGCGGAGGGTTTCGCTTCGTTCGAGGAGCCGCGCTTCGGCTTCCACCTCCGCCGTCCCGGCGTGGAAGTGGACCGGCGCTCGATTCTTGAGCGGCTTGGCCGAGGGCAGCAGGTCGAGCGCGCAATCGATGATGTTGGTCGCGCGGAAGCGCCCGCTCTCGGCCAGCACCATGCCGCGCGCCAGGTCCTGCGGCTCGATTCCGGCGAGGTTCAGGGCGGTCCGCTGCCCCGCCAGCGCGCGGTCGGCGGCTTGTCCGTGCACCTGGATGCCACGCACGCGCAGGCGCCGGCCGCCGGGGTGGAGCTCGACTTCCTGTTCCCGCGCGACGGAGCCCGACACCAGGGTGCCCGTGACCACGGTGCCGAAGCCGCGCATCGAGAAGGCCCGGTCGATCGGCAGGCGGAAGTGGCGCGAGGAATCCTTGGCCGGGATTTTGGCCGCCAGTTCGGCGAGCCGGGCGCGCAGTTCGTCCAGTCCCTCGCCGGTGGTGGAGCTGACGGCAACGCAAGGCGCGCCTTCAAGGAAGGAGCCCGCGACAAATTCCTCCGCTTCCAGGCGTGCCAGGATGAGCATGTCGCGGTCCACCAGGTCCGCCTTGGTGAGCACCACGATGCCCTGCCGGATCCCCAGCAGGCGGCAGATGTCGAAGTGCTCGCGGGTCTGGGGCATGATGGATTCGTCGGCGGCGATCACCAGCAGGACCAGGTCGATGCCGCCGACGCCGGCCAGCATGTTCTTGACGAAGCGCTCGTGGC
>CAZBQQ010000156.1:0-13191 GCA_964493965.1 uncultured Solibacteraceae bacterium | reverse complement strand
CCGCATCGCCAACGAACTGAAATCGGCCGGAACCTACGCCAGCTTTCCCGAGGACCCGATTCCTTCTCCGGAAGCGAATCGGCTTTTTGGACGGCCGCGTTGACAACTCCGGCACCGTCGCGGGATACACTGAAGCCGGAGGATAGCTGTTTGCCGACTTCCTTTCCTTATGAGACCCGCCTGAACATCCTGTACCCGCCGCTCGAATCCATCGACGAGAAAGCGTTGGCGGACGCCTGCGAGTATAAGTGGTACAACCAGACTCTGTGCAAGGTCAACGACTCCGTGGTCCGCCTCGGCGTGGTCGAGGGGGAATACCACTGGCACAAGCACGATGAGGACGACGAGTTCTTCTACGTGGTGGAAGGCCGGCTGTTGATCGATCTCGAAGACCGCACCGTCGAACTGGCGCCGCGACAAGGAATGGTGGTCCCGAAAGGCGTAGTCCATCGGACCCGCGCCCTGGAGCGAACGGTCATACTGATGGTGGAGAACGCCGGGATTGTCCCGACCGGCGACTGAGGACTATGGACCCGACCGATGTAGTCCGCGCCTTCGTGAACGCCATCAACCACCAGAGCGCCGATGAGATTGCGGAGTTGATGACGGAAGATCACGTCTTCACCGACTCCATGGGAACCGCCGTCAGCGGGCGCGCCAGGATGAAGGCGGGCTGGGCGAGCTACTTCCGCATGGTGTCCGCCTACACCATCAAGGTCGAGGAGTCGTTTTCCGATGGCTCCGTCGTGATCCTGCTGGGAGTTGCCGGAGGTATCTATGCGGGCGGAGCGTGGAGCACGCCCGCGGCCTGGCGGGGGAAGGTGCGCGACAATCGCGTCGCCGAGTGGCGCGTCTACGCCGACAACGAACCCCTCCGCCAACTGATGCGCAAGAGCGACTGAACCCCTACAGAGCCGCGAACTGAACCCTTACAGAGCCGCGACCGCAAGGGAGCGGAGTCGCGGAGGCGCAAAGCTCTTACGGCTTCCACCGCAGCACCGGCTTGCGAGCCGCCGCCACCTCGTCCACGCGGCTGGTCCGTGTATTGTGCGGAGCCTTCAGCACCAGCTCCGGGTCATCCTCCACTTCCTTGGCGATCGAAATCATCGCCTCGATGAAGAGGTCCAGCTCGCGCTTACTCTCGGTCTCGGTGGGCTCGATCATCATCGCCCCGTGCACAATCAGCGGAAAGCTCACCGTGTAGGGATGGAATCCGTAGTCGATGAGCCTCTTGGCGATGTCGCCCGTGCGGACCCCGCGCGCCGCCTGCCGCGAGTCGCTGAACACGCACTCGTGCATCGACGGCGCATCGAGCGGCATATCGTACCAGGCCTCGATCCCTTTGCGGATGTAAGTCGCGTTCAGCACCGCGTCCATAGTGGCGCGCCGCAGCCCCTCGCCGCCGTGCGCCATGATGTACGCCAGCGCCCGCACCATCACGCCGAAGTTGCCGTAGAAAGCCCGCAGCCGTCCAATGGACCGCGGCCGGTTGTTGTCCAGCCGCCACTGGCCGCCGATGCGCGCCAGGCGCGGCGCCGGAAGGAACGGCTCCATCTCGGCCTTCACCGCCACCGGCCCGCTGCCCGGGCCGCCGCCCCCGTGCGGCGTCGAGAACGTCTTGTGCAGGTTCAGGTGCATCACGTCCACGCCGTTGTCGCCCGGCCGCATGATGCCCGCCAGCGCGTTCATGTTCGCGCCGTCCATATAGAGCAGCGCGCCCTTGGCGTGCAGGATCTCCGCGATCGGCCGCACATTCCGCTCGAAGACCCCCAGCGTGTTGGGATTCGTGATCATCAGCGCGGCCACGTCTTCGTCCACCGTGCGAGCCAGGCTCTCGACGTCGATCATCCCCTGCGCGTTCGAGCGGATGTTGGACACCTGGTAGCCCGCGATAGCCGCCGTGGCCGGATTGGTGCCGTGCGCCGAGTCGGGGATGAGAATCTTCTTCCGCGCCGCGCCCCGCGATTCGAGCAGCGCGCGCACCAGCAGGATTCCGGTCATCTCGCCGTGTGCGCCCGCCGCCGGCTGCAGCGTCACCGCGTCCATCCCCGTGATCTCGGCCAGCGCCGCTTCCAGGCGCGCCATGATTTCGAGGGCGCCCTGCGCCAGCTGTTGCGGCTGATACGGGTGCAGCCAGGAGAGGCCGTCGATGCGCGCCACCTGCTCGTTCACGCGCGGGTTGTACTTCATGGTGCACGAGCCCAGCGGATACATGCCCAGGTCGATGGCGTAGTTCCACGTGGAGAGCCGCGTGAAATGGCGGATCGCCTCTACTTCGCTCACCTCGGGGAAGCCTTCGATGCCTGCCCGCACGTTGGCCGCGCCGAGCGCCGCCTCCGCGTCCACCGCCGGCACGTCCAGCTCCGGCAGCTGATAGCCGACCTTGCCCGGCGAGCTCAGCTCGAACAGCAGCGGCTCGTTCTGGCTGACGTGCGTACGCGCCTTGCGGTTCATTGCGCACCTACCTTGCTCAGCTCGCGCGCTTGAGCCAGCGCCGCGGCGACGGTGTCCATGTCCGCGCGCCGGCTCATCTCGGTCGCGCACAACAGCGTCGCATTCGGCAGTTCCCGGTACCAGCACTCCACCGTCAGCCCGCCGATGATCTTCTTCTCGAGCAGCGCCTCGTTCGCCGCGTCGATGCCTTCCGCGACAGCGACGAATTCGTTGAAGAACGGCCCCGTGAAGCGCGGCGGCACTTTGGACGCCAGGTAATGCGCCTTGGCCAGGTTCTGCTCCGCCAGCGCGCGCAGGCCCTGCTTTCCGTAAACCGTCATGAACACCGTGGCCATCAGCGCGATCAGCGCCTGGTTGGTGCAGATGTTCGACGTCGCCTTCTCGCGCCGTATGTGTTGCTCGCGCGTGGCCAGAGTCAGGCAATAGGCGCGATTTCCGTGGGTGTCCACCGTCTCGCCCACGAGGCGCCCCGGAATCTGCCGCACGAACTTATCCTTGGTCGCGATCACGCCGGCATACGGCCCGCCGTAGCTCGGAGGAATGGCGAACGACTGCAGTTCCCCTGCCACGATATCCGCCTCCGCCGGAGGCCTGAGCAACCCCAGCGCGACGGCTTCGGTGAATACATCGACCAGCAGCGCCCCCGCGCCGTGCGCCGCCTCGGCCGCCGCCGCCACGTCCTCGACGATGCCGAAATAGTTCGGCGATTGCAGAATCACCGCCGCCACTTCCGGCGACAGCTTCGCCGCCAGGTCCGCCTGATCGGCGCCGCCCGTCTTGCGATCGTACTCGAACTCTTCGATCGTGAGGTCCTGGTTCCTGGCATAGGTCGCCAGCACCTGCCGATACTCCGGATGGACGGTCCGGGCCACCAGCAATTTGCGCCGCCCGTTGACACGAACCGCCATCAGTGCCGCCTCCGCCATGGCCGTCGAGCCGTCGTACATGGACGCGTTGGCCACATCCATGCCGGTAAGCTGGCACATCATGGTCTGGAATTCGAAGATGCTGGTCAGCGTGCCCTGCGAGATTTCGGCCTGGTACGGCGTGTACGACGTCAGAAACTCCGCCCGCGACACCACCGCATCCACCAGCACCGGCCGGTAGTGGAAATACGATCCCGCCCCGAGAAAGCAGGCGTAGCCTTCCGCGTTCTCCGCGCCCCGCGCGCGGAAATAATCGACGATCTCGTACTCCGACTTGCCGTCTTCTATCGCCAGCGGCCGCTTCAGCCGGACTTCCTCCGGTAAGTGCGCGAACAAGTCCTCGAGAGTACTTACTCCGCACGCCGCCAGCATCTCCCGCCGCTCTGAATCCGACTTAGGAAGATAACGCAATGAACCTCCGACGCCCTATTTCTCCGCCGCGATGTAACTCTGGTAATCGGCCGCGCTCAGCAGATCGCTCACGTCCCCCGGCGCGCTCAGGCGGATCTTCACCAGCCAGGCCGCTCCGTGCGGGTCCGTGTTGATCTTCTCGGGAGCCTCCGCCAGCGTCTCGTTGACCTCGACCACTTCGCCCGAGACCGGCGCATAAATATCCGAGACCGCCTTCACCGACTCTACCGAGCCGAGCGTCTTCCCCTTCTCCAGCTTCGTGCCCGGCTTCGGCAGCTCCACGTAGACGATGTCCCCCAGTTCCTCCTGGGCGTGATCGGTGATGCCGATCGTGGCGACATCGCCTTCGAGTCCGACCCACTCGTGTTCCTTGGTGTAGCGCAGTTGTTCCGGATACATGCTCACCTCGCTCGCTTATAGAAGGGTGTAGGGATAGTTACCGCATCGACTAACTGGCCGCGGATCAGGATCTGCACCGGCTGTCCCACCACAGCGGTCGCAACAGGCAGGTAACACAGACCGATGTTCTTGCACAGTGTCGGCGAAGGTCCCCCGCTCGTGACCCAGCCGGCCGGCGCGCCGCCGATGAATACCTCGTAGCCGTCGCGAGCGATGCCGCGCCCGCGCATCTCGAATCCAATCAGCTTCCGTGTGGTGCCCGCCTCGCGCTGCCGTTCCAGTGCCGCCCGGCCGAGGAAGCTCTCTTTCTCCATCTTCACGATCCAGTCGAGTCCGGCGTCGAAGGGCGTGATCGAAGCGTGAATCTCGTGGCCGTAGAGCGGCATCGCGGCTTCCATCCGCAGCGTGTTGCGCGCGCCCAGGCCGCACGGCTTGATCCCGAACTCCGCGCCCGCCTTGAAAATCGCATCCCACGCGCTCTCGGCCGCCGCCGGAGCGATATAGATCTCGAAGCCATCCTCGCCCGTGTAACCGGTGCGGGCGATGCGCGCCGCCGTCCCCGCCGCCTCGCCATCCACGAAACTGTAATAGCGCATGGCCGCCAGCGGCGTGCTCGTCAGCTTCTGAAGCGTGGCCAGCGCCTTCGGCCCCTGAATCGCGATCTGCGCGTAACGGTTCCCCGCGAAATCCACCTCGGCCTGCCAGCGGTTCGCGGCGCGGATGTGTTCGTAGTCCTTGTCCTGGTTGGACGCGTTCACGCAAAGGAAAAAGGAGTCCTCGGAAACCCTGTGCACCAGGATGTCGTCCACGAATCCGCCGTGATCGTACAGCAATCCGGCGTATTGAATCTTGCCCGGGGTGAGCTTCGCGGCCGAGTTCGTGCTGACGAAATCGACCAGCGCCAGCGCCTCCGGCCCGCGGATTTCGATCTCGCCCATGTGGCTGACATCGAACACCCCGACCGCCGTCCGCACGGCCTTGTGCTCATCCAGGATGCCCGAATACTGCACCGGCATGTCCCACCCGCCGAAGTCCACCATCCTGGCTCCCAGGCGGCGGTGAACGGCATTAAGCGGGGTCAGTTTGAGCGCTGTAGGGACCGGCATCAAACCTGTAGCCTATCACGTTCAGCGGGGAGGCTCCCAAAGCTCGATTTTGTTCTCGTCCGGGTCGTAGATCCAGGCGAAGCGGCCGTACTCGGAATCCTGCTTGGGGTCCATCTTCACGCCCTTGGCGGCGAGCTTCGCCAGCATCGCGTCCAGATCGTCCACGATGTAATTGATCATGAACGGCGCGGGGCTGGGATCGAAGTACTTCGATTCGCGTTTGAAGACGCACCATGTGGTCCCTCGCTCCACATCTGGTTCGCCGACGGCGCGCCACCGGAAAGCGTATCCGTCCGCTCCCGCCGCCACTCCAAGCTTCTCGGCGTACCACGCGTTCATCCCAGCCTGATCCGCGGACTTGAAGAACACCCCGCCGATGCCAATGACTCGCCCTGGTCCCTGCTCCGTAGTCGTGTCCATACAAAACAGAGTACTATGCAGAATGGCAGTCTGAATATCACACTCAAGAGGAGATGCCTTCATGCAAGGGAACCAGAACGTAATCGCCGTACTGAACGAGGGACTGAAAGAGGAACTGACCGCTATCAACGAGTACTTCCTGCACAGCGAAATGTGCGAGAACTGGGGCTATCCCCGGCTCCAGGCGGCTGCCAAGAAGCATTCGATCGATGAGATGAAGCACGCCGAAAAGCTGATCGAGCGCCTGCTCTTCCTCGACGCCTCGCCGACGATGGAGGCGACGCTGCCGCTGAAGATCGGCGCGAACGTCAAGGCGCAGCTCGAAAACGATCTCGCGCTCGAACTCGGCGCCGTAGCCATGTACAACGCCGCCATCAAGGTCTGCACCGAGGCCGGAGACGCCGCCTCGCGCGAGCTGTTCGAAGACCTGCTGGCGGTCGAAGAAGGTCACGTAGACTACCTCGAGACCCAGCTCCACCAGATCGGCGAGGTCGGCCTCGACCGCTACCTCTCCCAGCAGATCCGCAAAGAGGAGTAGTGCCCGCCTGACGTGGCGCAGGCTTCAGCCTGCCGCGCCGAGACTCGTCTCGGCGCTCGAGTGGGGCAGGCGTCCACGCCTGCAGCGGGTCTCCAGACCCGCTCAGCGAGCCTCCGCCCGCTCCCGAAGCCCAAGCATCATCCGCCTCTCCATAGTGAAGTGGATCGGCTCCAGCAGATACTTATTCAGTAAAAGGTCCCGCACCGTGGCGGGAGTCTGCGACCGCCACCGGATCAGCAGCCGCGTTTTATGGCGTGGCGCCGCTTCGATCACGAACGCCCAGGTGACCGGCGGGACCTGATCGGTTCCCGTTGCGCTGCCAAGCACCAGCGCCCGGTTCTTCTCCACCAGGATCACCGGAATCGGAGGCATCTTCGGATGCAGCCGCACCCCCTCGCCCGGCTTAACATCCTGCCACTCCGGATGAATCCGGTCGGCATTGACGATCCGGCAACCAAACAGATTCTCCAGCCAGGCGTAGCTATAGAATCCCCCGCGCCCCTGTCCGATCTGAGCCAGCCAAGGCCAAACCCGCTCGGGCGGCGCATGAATCGTGATGGCGCGCGTAGCCGCCGAAGAAGCGTTGGGCAACACCCAGTCGCCGGGCAGCGCCTTGCGTGTTTCTTGCGGAGTGGCCCCCCAACTAAGGAACCAAGGCCGTATGACCGCCGCGTAAACGAGAATCACCGCCAGCGAACCGATCACCACCCGCAGAAGCAATCTCGTCAGTCGAGGCAAGCAGTCATGATACCGCCAGAAGGTGGGGCAGGCGCGCCGGACATCACCGGCCGCCGGTGAACGCCGATGAACGCAGATAACTCATTCGCTCCCTATCCGTGTTCATCCGTGGCCAATAATCTTTTGGACGCGCCCTCAAGCCGCGGTCGCCCCAGCCGGCCGCTCCAGCCACGCAAGAATCCGCGGCAAAGCCGCCCGCGCCGCCTTCTCCCCGCGCTCGATCAGTCGCTCCGCGCTCTCGAAACCATCCCACGTCATGCCCGTCACGTCGGGCTCGATCACCACGTTCGACGCCCGCCGCCACTCGCTCTCGGTCCGCCGCTGCATGATCTGGAAGCAGCGGTTCACCACCTGCAGCATGTTGCGCGGATCGAAATCCCCGTTCATCGGCAGGACCACCGAAACCACGTGCGTCGCGCCCAGCGCACGCACCGCCGCCGCCGGCACCTCCATCGTCATCGCGCCGTCCACCAGGTGCCGGCCTTCACACCGCACCGGGCGAAAGAGTCCGGGGTACGAGCAGCTGGCGCGGATCGGCAACAGTACGTCGCCGCGATCGCGGAACACCGCCGGCCGTCCGGTCCCCAGGTCCGTTGCTACCACCGCCAGCGGAATGCGCATGTCCTCGAAGCGGTACACCTTCAGGAGGCGCTTCAGAAACTCACCCATCCGTTCGCTACCGGCCAGGCCGAGCAGGCTCAGCCCCCACCGCGCCACGTCCCTGAACCGCATCGCGCGCGCCGCGTCGGCGATCTCTTCGATGCTGGCCCCGCTGGCGTAAGCAGCCGCCACAATCGCGCCCGCGCTGACGCCGGCAATCCTGCCCAACGGAATCCGCTGCTGTTCGAAAACTCGCAGAACGCCCAGGTGCGCGATGCCGCGCGCGAATCCCCCGCCCAGCGCCAGCCCGATAGCCGGTTCGCTCGGCTGGCCTCCCGCGCGCGCCCAGTGCCGAATCCCCTCCACCCAGTTACGCATCGCGTGCGCGACTCCGGCTCTCCCGCCTAAATGTTCTACTATTAATTTGGATGCTGTCATTTCGTCCTAAGTTTCTGGTTTTGCTTCCCGTTTCTCTTGCCGCGATCGCGAAAGGCGACGATAGCTTCGCCGGGGCAGTCGAAGCCCGTCTGGCGCTCGCGCGTCTGAACGTCGTCGGAAGCGTCCTCATGATCGGCGCGCATCCCGACGACGAGCAGGCCGCCACCCTCGCCTATTTCGCCCGCGGCCGCTCCATGCGCGCCGCCTATCTCTCCGTCACCCGCGGAGAGGGCGGCCAAAACCTGATCGGTCCGGAGCAGGGCGACCAGCTCGGAATCATCCGCACCCAGGAGATGCTCGCCGCCCGCCACATCGATGGCGCCGAGCAGTTCTTCACCCGCGCCGTCGACTTCGGCTACTCCAAAACTCCCGAAGAGACGCTCTCCAAATGGGGCCGCGAGCGCATCCTCTCCGACATCGTCTGGGTCATCCGCCGCTACCGCCCCGACGTCGTCATCCTCTGCTTCTCGGGCACTTCGCGCGACGGCCACGGCCACCATCAGGCTTCCTCGATCCTGGGAAAGGAGGCCTTCTCCGCCGCCGCCGACGCCACCCGCTTCCCCGACCAGTTGCAGTGGGTCCAACCCTGGCAGGCCAAGCGCCTGGTATGGGGAGTTTGGGGCGCCACCGACGAACCGGGTCAGGTCCATATCGACACCGGAGAGTATAACCCCCTTTTGGGCTATTCGTATCTTGAACTCGCGGTAATGAGCCGCAACATGCACCGCAGCCAGGCCACCGGCGCCATCCGCCGCCGCGGGTCGTCCCCGTCATCGTTCGTCCCCCTCGCCGGCGACCCCGCCACAAAGGATCTGTTCGACGGCATCGACACCACCTGGAACCGCGTGCACGGGGGCAGGGAAGCCGGCCGCCTTCTGGCGCAAGCCGCGAAGACTTTCGACGACGAGCATCCCGACCTCATCCTCCCCCTGCTGCTCAAAGCTCGCGCCGCCATAAAGGACCTCGACGATCCCTGGGCTGCCAGGAAACTCGGCGAGCTCGGCGAGACCATCGCCCTCGTCTCCGGGCTGTGGCTCGACGCCTCTGCCGACCGCTGGGCTGTCACGCCCGGCTCCACCGTCTCCGTCCGCGTCACCGCCCTCAGCCGCTCGCACGTCCGCGTCGCCGTGGCCGGTGTTTCCGCCGGCGGCGCCGTGCTCTCCGATCGCATCCCCCTCGAGTTCAACAAGCCCGAAGTCCGCACCCTCGAAGTGACCATCCGGCCCGACCGGCCTTACTCCCAGCCCAATTGGCTGGTCAAACCTCACGGCGATTTTTACGACACCACCGCGCACGGCGAGGACCCCGAGAATCCCCCGGTCGAGACTGCCGTCTTCGTCCTCGAAATCGGGAACGAGAGCCTGACCCTGTTGCGGCCAGTCATCTACCGCTACGCGGACGGCTCGCAGGGCGAACTGGTCCGCCCCATCGAGATCGTGCCCCCGGTAGCCATGCACTTCTCCGAGCCCGTGTTGCTGTTCCCGGACGCGAAGCCCAAAAAGCTCGAAGTGCTCGCCCAAGCGAACGTCGCTAATGCGTCTGGCGAGGTGCGGCTCGAAGTGCCCGATGGATGGCGCGCCACTCCCGCCACAAGCAGCTACACGCTGGCCAACGCCGGCGACGAGGCCACGCTGTCCTTCGAGCTCGCCCCCACCGGCGGCCCCGCCCGCGGCCAGATCCGCGCCGTCACCAACATCGGAGGCCGCGATATCTCCTCCGGCATGCACGTCATCTCCTACACCCACTTCCCGCCCCAGGTCGTCTTCCCGCCCGCCGAAGCCACCCTGGTCCGCGAGAACGTCAAGGTTCTGGCCAAGCGCATCGGCTATGTGATGGGCGCCGGCGACCAGATGCCCGACGCCCTGCGCCAGCTCGGCTGCCAGGTCACCCTCCTCGGCCAGGAAGACCTCACCACCGGCGACCTCTCCGGCTTCGACGCCATCGTCACCGGCGTGCGCGCCTACAACGTGCGCGGTGACCTCGCCGCCAACCAGAACCGCCTGCTCGACTACGTCTCGAATGGCGGCACGCTGCTGGTTCAATACAACGTCCTCGAGCGCAACGCCCCGCTCGGTACGCTGGCCCGCATCGGGCCTTACCCAATCCACATCGGTCGCGAGCGCGTCTCGGTCGAGGAGGTGCCGGTCAAATTCACCAATCTCGACGATCCGATCCTGCGTTCGCCGAACGTCCTCACCTCTGCCGACTTCGACGGCTGGATCCAGGAGCGAGGCCTCTACTTCGCCAGCGATTGGGACCCGCACTACAAGACCCTGTTCGAATCGCACGATCCCGGCGAAGCGCCCCATCCCGGCGGCACCCTCTATACCCGCTACGGGAAGGGCGTCTACGTGTTCACCGCCTATTCCTGGTTCCGCGAGCTGCCCGCCGGCGTCTCCGGCGCCTATCGCGTCCTCGCCAACCTGCTCAGTGCGGGCAAGGTGGCTCAATGAGGTGTGCCGAGGCTGGCCTCCCATGAGCACCGTTCCCGATGACCCGCCGCCTTTCCTCGGAACCTGGAACCGCGTCTACGCCGCCGTCCTGATCTACCTGGCGCTTCTGATCTTCGCCTTCTACGTCTTCACGCGAGTCTTCGAGCCATGAGAGCGCTCGACTGGGTAGTGCTCAGCGGCACGATCCTCTCCATCGTTGCCTACGGCCTCTACCGCGGCCGCGGCAGCAACACCGTCAACGCCTACCTGCTCGCTGGCAAGAGCATGCCCTGGTACGCCATGGCGCTCTCCATCATGGCCACCCAGGCCAGCGCCATCACGTTCATCTCCACCACCGCCCAGGGATACGCCGACGGCATCCGCTTCCTGCAGTTCTATCTTGGCCTCCCCATCGCGATGGTGATCCTGGCCGCGACCGCCGTGCCCATCTTTCACCGCGCCAACGTCTACACCGCCTACGAGTATCTGGAAAAGCGCTTCGACTCCAAGACCCGCGCCCTGGTGAGCGCCATTTTCCTGATCGAGCGCGGCCTGGCCGATGGCGTCGCCCTCTGCGCTCCCGCCATCGTGCTCACCGTCGTCCTGGGCTGGCCCAGCCACCTCACCATCGTCATCATGGGCGCGCTCGTCGTCGCCTACACCGTGGTGGGCGGCATCAAGGCCGTCACCTGGACCGAGGTCCAGCAGATGGTCATCATCTTCGTTGGCCTGGCCGCCGCGCTCATCACCGCCCTCTGGCTCCTGCCTCGCGGAGTCGGTGTCGGCGACGCCTTCCATCTCGCCGGCGCCGTCGGCAAGCTGAAGGCCATCGACCTCACCTTCGACCTGGATAACCGCTACAACATCTGGAGCGGCATTCTGGGCGGCACCTTCCTGTTCCTCGCCTACTTCGGAACGGACCAGTCCCAGGTCCAGCGCTATCTCACCGGGAAGTCCATCGCGCAGAGCCGCCTCAGCCTGCTCTTCAACGCCGTGGCCAAGATCCCCATGCAGTTCCTGATTCTTGTCACGGGCGCCATGGTCTTCGTGTTTTTCATCTACGAGCGTCCGCCGCTGCTGTTCGATCCCGTCGAGTTGCAGCGCATCCAGTCCGATCCCGCCTACGCCGGAGTGGACCAGCGCTACCGCTCCGCCTTCGAGGACCGTAGGGGGGCCGCCCGTGAGCTGGTGGAATGCCACCGCTCGCCAGACGCCGCCCAGTACGCGCGCAGCCTAGCCGCCTTCCGGGGCGCGCAGAACGAGCTGGAAGGGGCCCGCGCCGACGGCGTCCGCATGGTGGAGAAAGCCACCGGCAGAGGCTTCACCGACACCAACTACATCTTCCTCTCCTTCGTCACGCACTACATGCCCGCCGGCATCGTAGGCCTGATCATCGCCGTGATCTTCGTAGCGGCGACATCATCGACGGCCGCCGAAGTGAACTCGCTTGCGACGGTATCGGTGATCGATATCTACCGCCGCCACATCCGCAAGGACGCCTCGGACCGCCACTATCTGTGGGCCTCCCGAATCGCCAGCGCCTTCTGGGGCTGCTACGTAGTGGTCTTCGCAGAGTACGCCCTCCACCGCCTGGGCTCGCTGATAGAGGCTGTTAACTTAGTGGGCTCTCTTTTCTATGGCGGGATGTTAGGCGTGTTCGTCCTGGCCTTTGCTTTTCCCAGAGTCCGCGGCACCGCGGCTTTTACAGGGGTGCTAGCCGGAGAAGCCGCCATCTTCTGGGCCCACTTCGCAACCCACATTTCCTTCCTCTGGTACAACGCCCTAGGCTGCATAGTAGTGGTAGTAACCGGTCTGGCCCTCTCCTGGCCCGCAAGCCGTCAGAATCAGGTTAGTAGTCAGTAGTTATTAGTTAGCGTCAGTAGTCAGTAGCTAGCAGTCAATAGTCAGCAGTCAGTAGCTTGTAGTCAGTAGTGGGGCAGGACTCCAGTCCTGCAGCGGGTCTCCAGACCCGCCTCCGTGCTAGCTTGTGATCATTGGGGCTTTTATGAAAAATCTCTACGACCCATCAACCGTATCCGAACTAAAGAACCGCATCGCCCACCTGACTCCGGCGAGCCAACGTCAATGGGGCAAAATGACCCCCGCCCAAGCCGCCGCCCACTGTTCCGCCGCCCTGCAGTGGGCCGTCGGCGACGCCAACCCGCCGCGCCTGTTCATAGGCCGTCTCCTAGCCTGGCTGGTGAGGCCGAAGCTCCTGGGAAGCGAAGAACCGATGCGCCGCAACGCGCCGACGGCGAAGACCCTGGTGGTGTCGGACGACCGCGACCTGAAAATGGAGCAGCAGCGCCTCTCCGCCCTGATCGACCGCTTCGCCGCCGCCGGCCCGGCCGGCTGCACCACCCATCCCCACACCTTCTTCGGCCCCCTGACCCCGCAGCAATGGGCGATCCTGCAGTACAAACACCTGGACCACCACCTCCGCCAGTTCGGCGTTTAGCGGTCCGTGTCAGCACCGTCTTTCTTCCGTGTCAGCACCGAACCGCCAGCACCGAACCGCGACCGTAAGGGAGCGGACCCAGTCCCTCGCGCCGCACGTGCCAGTAATTCCACGCTTACTATGCCTTCGCCTGCACTTGGAAGAGATCAAAACGAGATTGGAACACGTGACACAATCAGTTGGTGCCGCGGATGAACTCCCAGGAACACGGATTGGCGCTGGAAGACTAAGATATGCGAAAAGGGTCTACGAGAAAACCGCCAGCTGACGA
>CAZBQQ010000155.1:5715-13198 GCA_964493965.1 uncultured Solibacteraceae bacterium | reverse complement strand
GCGGAAATAACCGTTCCCGCATCGTCGCGCTCCGGGAAGAAGACCTCGAAGCTTTCGATCTCGCTCTCGAGCAGCTTGGCGATGCCGATTGTGGTCAGCTCCTGGTTGGATTCGAGCAACACCTCGCCGGTGCTCATGTCCACGACATCGGCGGCGATGAACGCGCCTTCGAGATCGTTGGCCGCGACCTCGACCTGCTCGATCTTGGCCTTCTGGATTTCCTTCAGCAGGCTCGAAGTGATCTTGCGCCCCGCCGGAACCACCGTCTCGCCCGAGCGGTTCAGGATGGCGTGCGAAAGCTTCATGCCCTGCAGGCCCGGCGCCACGTTCCAGTACAGCTTCTTGTTCTTGATGGTGAGCTTGTCGATGCGGTAGAACGTGCGCAGAATCTGCTCGTCCGTCTTCAGCCCCAGCGCGCGAAGGAATACCGTGCCGTAGAACTTGCGCTTGCGGTCGATACGAACGTAGAGCAGGTTCTTGTTGTCGTACTCGAATTCCACCCAGCTTCCCCGATAGGGAATGATCTTGCCCAGGTAGTAGCCCTGCGCCGCGACCTTCTCGAAGAAGACGCCCGGTGAACGGTGCAACTGCGAAACGATCACGCGCTCGGTCCCGTTGATGATGAACGTCCCGTTCTCGGTCATCAGCGGCACTTCGCCGAAGAAGACTTCCTGTTCCTTGATGTCGCGTACGGTGCGCACGCCGGTCTCGGGGTCTTTATCGAACACCGTCAGCCGGATCGTGACCTTGAGCGGAGCGGCGTAGGTCATGCCCCGTTCTTCGCACTCCGGCACGTCGTACTTCAGCTGCAACCCCACGGGATCGCCGCAGCGGTTGCAGAAGGTGACGATGTTCTTGTTGAAGGTGCCGCACTTCGGGCACAACACGTCGCCGGCGTGGAACGGATCGGTCTGAATGGTCGCGCCACAGCTCGGATTACGGCAGGTCGAACGCAGGTGGTGCAGCCCTTTCAGGTTGCCGCACTTGCACTCCCAGTTGCCAATGGCGTAATCGACGAACTCGAGCTGGCTCAGCCCGCGGAAATCCGAAATCGGAAATACGCTGTCGAAAACGCTTTCCAGGCCCACGTCTTCCCGCTCGCTGGGAAGCAGGTCCATCTGCAGGAAGCGCTCGTAAGAGTTCTTCTGTACTTCGATAAGATTCGGGATCGGTATCGTCGTTTTGATCCGGGAGAAGTCGACTCGCTCCCTAACGCCGTTTGCCGCAGTCTGCATTGTTGACTCCTGAAAGCCGAAAGGCTACAGAACAAGACTATGAAACAGTCAAGCACGGGCGCGGGCCCGAAGAAGGCTCACCGCTGCTCCGCAGTTGCCAATAAGCGCGCGCCGGCGTGCCGTAGCCGTGCGCAGCGGCCGGTTGAACCGGCCCGTGCAGGGACCTCACGAGTGGTGCTTTGTCCAGGAATTCTTGAACGAGGTAAGGCGGAAATCCAATCGCAGCAACGGCATTCAGCGGCTCGACGGGAGATGGATCAAGCAGGTACACTCTCTGCCTTGCTTCAAGCGGACTGAAGACACAGATTTCGGCTGCGAGGTTCACGAACACTCGATGTGGAATAGGCCCAGGAACGAGTCTATCAGACTCGCCCTGCGGCGTCAAATGCCCCAGCCAGACCGTCCCTAAGCCTACGGAACAGTCTGGGCAGGGCGAGGCAACCCCCGCCCTGTCATAAAGATAGCAGGTTACTTTACTTCCACGGTCGCGCCGGCGTCGGTGAACTTCTTGCGGATGGCTTCCGCCTCGTCCTTGTTCACGCCTTCCTTGATCGGTTTCGGCGCGCCATCCACCAGGTCCTTGGCTTCCTTCAGCCCCAGGCTGGTGACTTCGCGGACGGCCTTGATCACGTTGATCTTGTTGGCGCCCACTACCGAAAGGATCACGGAGAACTCGGTCTTCTCCTCCGCTGCCGGAGCCGCTGCCGCCGCGCCTGCCGCCGGAGCCGCCGCTACCGCCGCCGCTGCCGCCGACACGCCGAAAGCCTCTTCAATACCCTTGACGAGCTGCGCTGCCTCGAGCAGCGTCAGACTCTTAATCTGTTCCAGAATCGCGTTTACGTCCGCCATTTTCGTCGAACTCCTTAGCTCGTTGCTTCTAGTCTGTGGCTAGCGGCCCGCGGCTGGCGACCCTCAACCAGAGTCCGCCGGCCACAAGCTCACAGGCCGTTATTCCGAGAACTTGTTCTCTTTGATCGCCTGGCCGAGAACCACCGCCAGATTCCTGGCCACGCCATTCAGGCTGACTGCCAGCCGTTGCGACGCCGAATTGATCAGCCACATTACCTTGCCGATCAACTGCTCCTTGGACGGCATGTTCGCCAGCTCGGTGATCGATTTCACCTCGATCACCCGGCCTTCCACCATGCCTGCCTTGAACGTGAATGCCGGATTCGCCTTGGCATACGCCGTCAGCGACTTCGCCAGCGCCACCGGGTCCGTCGTCGTGTACGCCAGCGACGTCATGCCCCGGAGCCCGCCCAGCAGGTTCTCTGCCGGGGTCCCCTCGGACGCCTTCGCCGCCAGGTTGTTCTTGATCACCCGGTACCGGCCGCCAGCCGCCCGAACCGCTTTCCGGAGCTCGAAATCCTGTGCCACCGTGAGCTTCTCGAAGCTCGTCACGAACAGGTGGGAGGCCCGCTCCAGTTCCTTCCGCAGCGCCTCGGCGTCTCTTTTCTTGTCCGCTCTCTTTTTCACGACTATTCCCTCCGCCGCCTACACGGCCTTGGCGTTGTACGGGGTCACGTCCAGCTTTACGCCCGGCCCCATGCTCGAGCAGATCGTGACGCTCTTGACGTACTTGCCCTTGGCCGCCGCCGGCTTGGCCTTCACCACCGCCTGGATCAGCGTGAGCGCATTCTCGTGCAGTTTATCGGTGGCGAAACCCGTCTTCCCCACCGGTGCGTGGATAATGCCCGTCTTGTCCACGCGGAACTCCACCTTGCCGGCCTTGGTTTCCTTCACCGCCTTGGCAACGTCCATCGTCACCGTGCCGGTCTTCGGGTTGGGCATCAGCCCGCGCGGTCCGAGAACCTTGCCGAGGCGCCCGACCGAGCGCATCATGTCCGGAGTCGCGATCACGGCGTCGAAATCGATCCAGCCGCCCTGGATCTTCGCCACCATGTCCTCGCCCCCGACGAAATCCGCGCCGGCCTCTTCCGCCTCGCGCAGTTTGTCACCCGAGGCGATCACCAGGACCGACTTGGATTTGCCGAGACCGTTCGGCAGCACCACCGTGCCGCGAACCATCTGATCCGCATGCTTGGGATCGACGCCCAGCCGCAGGTGCAGCTCGACGGTCTCATTGAACTTGGCGAATTTGACTTTTTGAACCAGCGGCACAGCCTCTTCTAGCGGATAAGGCTGCGGCTTCACTTGTTGGGCGGCAGAAAGATACTTTTTACCTTGTTTTCGAGCCATATTTCCTCATTGGTCCAAGCGGCAGGAACGATGTCCCTGCCTCCCATTGAGACGCGTTGGAATTCTCAATCTACCACATGTGCAGGCGGTTTGTCAGGTGGGCTGGTTGCGGCGGGCCGTGGAAGCCCGGATCCAACATAGCGGATGGCGGCGGCATCGTGCGTTCCGCGAGTGGCGTCAATCACTTCCAGCCGGAAACTCACATCCGCGGTTATGGGCGAGTATATGACGGACCCGCCCCGGAGCGTGGCAAGGTCCAACTCAACATTTTCTTGGTGGTCCCCGTCGACAATTGTCAGCGTCGCCCGCGTGGCGTTCTGAATGATGGCGCACTCGCGGGTCCAGGCGACCAACAACTGGCCGCCGGAACGTTCCACCCGCAACACCAGCGGAGCACTGTCGGGTCGGGCGGTAACAGCCGAGAACGTCACGGAAGCAGTGTCGCGCGCGCCGCGCCTGGCGTCGCGCACCTCCAGCCGGAAGCTCACCTCCGCGGTGATGGGTGAATAGACCAGCGAGCCGTTCTGGAGTGTGGCGAGATCCAGGTCGGCGTCGTCCTTGTGGTCCCCATCGATGATCGTGAGCGTGGCTCCCGTCGAGTTCTTGACCAGCTCCGACCGAGGGTTCCAGGTCAGTAGCAGTTCGCGGCTTGAACGCTCTACCCGCAAATCGAGCGACGAAGTAGTTTCAGCGTCCGTGCCCAACCTCACCCAGGACGGGGCCGGGGCACGCTGTAGGAGGAAACAGGCCGGAGAAGACAGGGCCGCCACCGCGAGAGCCCCAACCGCCAGAATCCGACAACGCCGTCGGTCTGAATGGGCCATGGTCGGAGCCAGTATACTCCGCTGACCTTGTCCGGTGCTACGGCAGGCTCAGATTCACCCGCATGAACAGCAGTTCGAACCCCGCCCGTTCGTAGTTGCGGTGGGACCCGCTGCCCGGCACCACGCAAGCCCATCGCCAGATCGCAGCCCGCCGCCGCCGCGTCCGCCATCCGCGCTTGGATCAGCGCCGCGTGCGCCCCGCGCCTGCGCCCCGCCAGCACCGTGGCATCGCCAAACAAATACGCGACTCCGTCCTGCGTCGACATCCCGCCGCCCGCCACCGCCTCCTGGTCCCGCCGCGCCAGGTAGCACTGACCGAACCGAGACGCGCCCGCCAGCATTTCGACGAAGGAATCGTCAACCTCGTCCCGTTCCTGAAAGCCCCGCGCCACAGTCCGGTTCCAGGTATCGAGATCCCGCCCGCAAGCCACCGAAACCGTGAGGCCGTCCTTCACAGCCGGAGGTCCCTCCGTCGCGATGCGCCGGATCATCACATTGTTGAATTCGATCACGCGATAGCCGCGGCTGAAGACCATCTCGAGGAGGCTCGCATCGGCCAGCGGGCAAAGGTCGATCAGCACCGCGCTCCCGCGCTCGCGAAAGAACCCCTCCATCCGGTCGAATTCTTCCCGGGCCGCCGGCCCCTGCATGCCGATCCCGAGCGCGTGCGTCGAGGGAGATCCGACGCCGCCGAACAAAGCGCACCCGCCCAGAAACGGTTCCGCCACCGCCCCCAACCCGGGAGAGACCTCCGCCACCGCGCGAGCCACCCGGAACCCGTTGGCGGCCTCGGCGGCTTCAATCCTACGCGCCAGCGCAAGATCGGCGGTCGAAAACGAGCCCGTCATTCCCCTCCTGTCTCCTGGCTCCTGTCTCCTGCGTCACACCCTGTCCAGCTCCAGGAACTCCCTGATATGCGGATGCTCCGACTTCTCCAGATCCGCCGTCGGGCCGAAATAGATCACACGCCCCTCGTCCAGCACCACCACGCTGTCAGCCACCTTGCGCATCAGGTCCAGGTCGTGCGTCACCACGATCGAAGTCAGCTTGAGCTGCTGCTTCAAACGCCGCATCAGGTTCGCCATATGGTCCGACATGATCGGGTCCACCATCGTGGTCGGCTCATCGTACAGAATGCACTCCGGCTGCGCCGCCAGCGCCCGCGCAATGGCCACCGCCCGCTTGTACCCGGTCGAGATGTCGTTTGGATAGGCGTTGGCGTACTCGGCCAGGTCCACCATCTTGAGCAGCCCGTCAACAACCTGGTCCTTGTTGGCCGCGCTGTAGTCCTGCCGGAGCTCCAAAGAGAAAAGGATGTTCTCGGCGATGGTCAGCGAGTCGAAAAGCGCCCCGGACTGGAACACCATAGTCACCTTCCGCCGGATGCGCCGCAGTTCGGACTCAGGAAAGTCCGTAATGTCCTCATGCGCCACGATCACCCGGCCGCTGTCCGGCTTGATAAAGCCCATGATGTGGCCCAGCGTCACCGACTTGCCCACACCGCTCCGCCCGATGATCGCCACCGTCTCCCCCGCATTAACATTGAAGTTGACATCGACTAAAACGGGGTGATCGAACGTCTTATCGACGTGGCGGAACTCGATGTAGTGGGGAAAGCTGTCGCTCATCGGGGGTCTTTGCCTGTCAATCGCTTCAGGAAAATGATAGCATTGATGGAAACGCGCGCTCGCCGCTGGCTTCGGGCTCCCGGGAGGAGGGGCGGCGCTCACCCGCTGCGGTACGCGTCAAACCCACTAGGCACCACGGCGGCATTTGGCGTAGAATGGTTTAAAACAAAGACATGCGTTTTTGTTTGATCGCCGGTTGCTGGTTGCTGCCCGCCCTGGCGGCGGAAAGTGGCGCGCCCTTACCCGCTCCGGCTTCCCACCTTGCCTCCGTGGTTAAGGTCGATGCCCGCAGCGGCAGGCTCGTCCGCACCGCGGCCATGGCCTCCGCTTCCGGCCGCGTGGTCGCCGGCACGCAGGCGTGGTCCGAACTGGCCACCGCCCTCGACGACTTCGTCCGCCAGACCGCCGAGCGCTACCAGGTCGACCCCTTGCTGGTCCGTTCCGTCATCCAGGCCGAAAGCAACTACAACCCGGCCGCCGTCTCCGCCAAGGGCGCCCAGGGATTGATGCAGCTGATGCCCCAGACCGCGCGCCGCTTCGACGTCAAGAACGCCTTCAGCCCGTGGGAGAACATCGACGGCGGCGTGCGCTACCTCAAGTACCTGCTCGACCTCTACGGCAAGCGGGAGTCGCCCGAGACCCTGGCGCTCGCCGCCTACAACGCCGGGGAAGGCGCGGTCCTGAAGCACGGCGGCGTGCCGCCTTACCAGGAGACCACCGACTACGTCCGGAAGGTGGCAAAGAATTGGAAGGACGCCCGGGCCGAAGCCGACCGCCTGGCTGCGCCCCCACCGCCCGAGGCCGCTGCCTACCGGCCCGTGGAGCACTATACGGACGCGCGAGGCGTCCTTCATATCCGCACCCGGCCAACCCCATGAACTCCATCCGCCCGACAGTCGCTGCCTGCTTGAGGTCGGCACGGCTGCCGGCGTTGAAGGCGCTGGCGTTGCTGGCCGCCCTAGCAGCGTGTTCCATGGCCGCCTCTCCGCAGATCACGGCCGTCCGCTTCTGGTCCCTCGGGGAAGTGACCCGCGTCGCCATCGAGACCGATTCCGAGGCGCAGTACCACGTCGAGCGGATCGACAGCCCCGACCGCATCTTCCTGGACCTGACCGGTGTCCGCCGCCAGCCCGGCACGCGCGGGATGCAGGTGATTCCGGTCAACGACCGGCTGTTGAAGCAGATTCGCATCGCGCTCGCGCAACCCGGCGTCATCCGCGTGGTGCTCGATCTGGAAGCGCGGGCCGACTACTCGATCTCGCAGCTCACCAACCCCGACCGCATCATGATCGAGCTCCGCATGGCCGGCCACGGCACGGCGATGCCCCCGGAACATAGCATCACCGGGAGCCACGTGATCGAACAGTCGCCGCCCGAGCCGACACCGGCGCCCACGCCCCTTCCACCAATAAGGGTTTCGCCGGGCTCTGCGCTCCGGCCCGAGCCGCCGAAAATCGTAATGGCGGCAGCGACCGGAGTCTCCAGCACCGAACCGCGCGCGTCAGCAAGCGGACCCGTCACGCCCAGCCGCAGCGCCCCCCTCAGCACCGAACCGCGCGCGTCAGCAAGCGGACCCGTCACGCCCAGCCACAGCGCC
>CAZBQQ010000155.1:0-5615 GCA_964493965.1 uncultured Solibacteraceae bacterium | reverse complement strand
CAGCACCGAACCGCGCGCGTCAGCAAGCGGACCCGTCACGCCCAGCCACAGCGCCCCCTCCAGCACCGAACCGCGCGCGTCAGCAAGCGGACTCCCTAGCCCCACCCCCGTCCGCAGGCGGCCCGCTCCCCCGCCCGCCGTCAAGCCGGAGCCCGTCGTCATCGCAAAAGCCGAACCGGATTCCGTTGCACCTATCACGAGGCCCCCGTCGAGCGCTGTCCCCGCCGCGCCCGAGGAAACCGCGCTCGCCGCCAAGCGCGACAGTCACGGCGACCGTTCCCTGATCCGCGCACTGGGCCTCAAGCTCGATCGCGTGGTGATCGACCCGGGACACGGCGGCCACGATACCGGCACCATCGGTCCGACCGGTTTCATGGAGAAGGAACTGGTGCTCGATGTGGCCCATCGCCTGGGCGCGCTCATCACCCAACGCCTGGGCAGCGAGGTGGTTTACACCCGCTCGGACGATACCTTCATCCCTCTCGAAGAGCGCACCAACATCGCCAATGACAAGAAGGCCGACCTGTTCCTCTCGATTCACGCCAACTCGTCGCAGCTTCCGCACATCGCCGGTTCCGAGACGTTCTACTTGAACTTCACCACTTCCGAGGAAGCCCTGGAAGTGGCAGCGCGAGAGAATGCGACCTCGCAGACCTCCATCCACGACCTGCAGACGCTGGTCCAGCGCATCGCGCTCAACGAGAAAGTGCAGGAGTCCCGCGAACTGGCGAACATCCTCCAGAGAGCAATGTACTCCGGCCTGCCGCGCAACCGCTCGTTCAAGAATCGCGGCATCAAGAAGGCTCCCTTCGTCGTGCTGATCGGCGCACAGATGCCTTCGGTCCTCGCCGAGATCGCGTTCCTCAGCAATCCCAAGGACGAGAGCCTGCTGAAGAAGCCGGACTACCGCCAGAAGGTGGCGGAGGCGCTGTTCCGCGGCGTCTCGCAATATGCCGACGCGCTCAGCCACCTCCAGGTCGCCCGGCAACGGCTACAAGATTCCCCAGCGCAGTAGGCTCCTCCTCCGCCGCGTTCGCCCACTCGACCCGATTCCGTCCCTTCTCCTTGGCCCGGTAGAGAGCCTCATCGGCCAGCCGGATCAGCGTCTGGGGCTCGCCGCCCAGTGCCGTTCCGCTCGCCCCGAGGCCGAAGCTGGCCGTGACGGGGATGCGCACGCCATCGTGCCCCACCGGATCGTGGGCGACGGCAGCCCGCAGGCGCTCGGCGAGCTGCGCCGCGTTTGCGCCCGAGGTGCCCGGCAGGACGATCAGGAACTCCTCGCCCCCAAAGCGCCCCACCAGATCGTAGGACCGCACCACTGCCTGCATCCGACCTGCCGCCTCGCGCAATACCGCGTCACCCGCCAGGTGTCCGTAGGTGTCGTTGACGTGCTTGAAGTGATCCAGATCGGCCATGATCACCGCCAGCGGCGTCCCCTCGCGCGCGGCGCGGCTGTGCTCGCGTTCGAGAGCCTCGAGCAGGGCATAGCGGTTCCAACAGCCGGTGAGCGGGTCATGGGTGGCCTGGTCCCTCAATGCCTCGCGCGCTTTCACCAGGTCCGCCTGCAGGTCCAGGATCCTCCGTCCCGCACGCAACCTCACCTGCAGTTCCCTGGCTTCGAACGGCTTGGTGACATAGTCGTCCGCGCCCGCGTCCATCCCCTCGACAACGTCCTGGCTGTCCGCCCGCGCCGTCAGCAGCAGCACGTAGGTGTACGGCTCGCGCTTGCGCTCCCGCAGCTTGCGGCACAATTCCGGGCCCGTCATCCCCGGCATCATCCAATCCAGGATGGCCAGCCGCGGCGCGTCCTCGCGCTCGAGAATCTGCCACGCCTCGTCGCCATCGCCCGCGGCCAACACCTCATAGCCGGCCGTCGTCAACATCCGCGCGAGCATCCGGCGCGACACAGCGTCGTCGTCTGCGATCAGTACAATCATGCTCTGAACTCGCTTATCGTCCGATTCGCCAGCCAGTTTGAGTTCTGGTTAATCTGGGGGGATGCACGTGCTGGCCTTCCGTCACGTTCCCTTCGAGGATGTCGGCCTCATCGCTCCGGCGCTTGCCGCCCGCGGCGTCGATCTGGTCTATGCCGACGCCTTCCGCCAGACCGGAGCGGAGCCCGACTGGCGCTCCGCCGCCGGCCTGATCTTCATGGGCGGGCCCATGTCCGCCAACGACGCTCTGCCCTTCATTCAGCAGGAGATCGGCATCATCTCGGCCGCCGTGGCCTTAGGACGGCCCGTCCTCGGCGTCTGCCTCGGCGCGCAGCTTTTGGCCCGAGCCCTGGGAGCCCGGGTTTACCGCTACCCGATCAAGGAGATCGGCTGGGCGCCCGTCTACTGGACCGAAGCGGCCCGTCAGGACCGTCTGCTCGAGGGCTTGCCGTCTCCCGAGACTGTCTTCCACTGGCATGGCGAGACGTTCGATCTTCCGGCGGGCTCCGAGTGGCTGGCCCGGTCCGAAGTCTGCCGCAACCAGGCGTTCCGCGCCGGCTCCAATGCCTACGGTCTCCAGTTCCATCTCGAGGTCACCCCCGAAATGATCTCCACCTGGTGCCGCGAGGACGCCAACGCGGGCGACATGCGCGAGCTTACGGCGCCCATCGACCCGCACGCGCACGCCGCCGCGCTCGCCCAGCTGGCTGCGACGGTCTTCGACCGCTGGGCCAGCCTCCTCTCCGCCTGAAGTGGGCCAGGCGTCCACACCTGCAGCCGGTCTCCCGAGGGACTTGCGAAATTAACCTGACAGCTGAAGACTCCGCTGAAAAACGGTGACTGGCTCCGCTGTCCCAAGCGACATGTCCGCCTGGTCAACAGGATAGGTCTCGAGCGCGCGTGGACAGCGGTGCCTGTCACCGCTCTTCAGCCCTTTCACCTCTCGCCGCAGATGCGACGAACTGAGTTTTGAAAGTCCCTCTCAGACCCGCCTCCGCGACCGCAGAGGCGGTCAGGACGAGAGGTACTAGTAGTACTTTCAACAAGGAACCTCCGACGTCCCGCCCAGATGGGTTAGAATTGCCTATGATTTTCGGGAGTCGGCACTCGCTCGGTGCCGATGTGCTACACTTTAGAGCAGAAAGACTCCGCCGGTTGCTTCCAAAATCTGCAACGGGTGGCGGTGTCGAGGCGTCTATTCAGGCGAGACCACAGCGCGAACGCGCTGAAGGAGCGCCGGTAAGTGACGACGAAGATGGAAGGTCAAACGTCTAAGCCCCCTCAGTCGGCGGTTCCCGCCGTTACTACCCAACCACTGCAGCCCGCCGGCGATCACCTCGACAGGCTATGGTTACCAGAAGTTGAAGAGCCGTGGTACCGGTCTTTCGTCCGCAACGTCAAGGAAGCGGTCAACCCCCCGAAGCTCCCACCACTGGAGGTCACCTCCAAGCCGATTCCCGTCAAGGACATCTGGGGCGAGTATCGCTACGGAAGGCAGTCCGCTCTCTACTCCACCGGCATCCACATATTGGTAGTGGTGCTCCTGTTCACGGTGGGCGCCAGCAGGCCCGTACGCACCGCGCTGCAGAAGGGCGTCGTACTCATCGATCCCAACCTGGCTCCGTACATGCCTGACCTGAAGCCGAAAGACAAACCAGCTCAGGGCGGCGGCGGCGGTGGCGACAAGTCGCCCCTGCCCGCGAGCAAGGGAAAGGCTCCGCGCTTCGCGGCCCGGCAGTTCGTTCCTCCCGCGGCCGTGGTCAACAACCAGAACCCGAAGCTGCTCATGGAGCCGACGCTGATCGGCCAGGCCGACATGAAACTGCCCAACGTGGACATCAACGCCTGGGGCGATCCGCTGGGTAAGGTCGGGCCTCCTTCAAACGGCACCGGGTCGGGCGGCGGTATCGGTAGTGGATCGGGCGGCGGCATCGGCCCCGGCCGAGGGCCCGGTTACGGACCTGGGGAAGGCGGCGGCGCCGGTGGCGGTGTGTTCCGGATCGGCGGCGGCGTTTCCGCTCCGGTCGCGATCTACAAGGTCGAGCCGGAATACTCCGAAGAGGCACGCAAAGCCAAGTTCCAGGGCACCGTCGTGCTTTCGATCGTCATCGACGAGAAGGGCCTGCCGACCAACTTCAAGGTCGTCCGTCCCCTCGGCCTCGGCCTGGACGAGAAGGCCATCGAGGCCGTCCAGAAGTGGCGCTTCCTCCCTGGCAAAAAGGACGGCCACGCCGTAGCGGTCCTAGCCACCGTAGAAGTGAACTTCCGACTACTGTAACAGTCGATACTCGATGGCTATCGGAGCCTCCACGGCGGCCACCCACCATGGAGCGTCTTCCCACCAGCGCAGCTGACAGCTGAAGGCTGACAGCTGACAGCTTTTTCCCCGCAACCGTTCTCCACGCGCGCCGTCTGTGAAACGGGGAGAGCGGAGGCGCCTCGAATCGAGGAGCCTCCATGGACGAAACACCCCGACCCTTCTTCCTTCCCGTCGCCGAAGTTCCCGGCGCCGGATACCGGCATGGCACACAGATAGGCGCCGCCTCACTGCTCATCCACGCCGGCATCATTGCCCTTCTGTGCGTGCTGGCGGGCGCACGCCCGTCGCGCCCCACCGCTACGCAACGCCCCTCGCGCTTCACCCGCCTGGTGGCGCCGCACCTTGGGCCGAAAGCGGCTGAGGGTGGCGGAGGTGGCGGCGGCAGTTCGCCTCTGCCCCCGAGCCCCGGGCAGGCGCCGCCCTTCGCCCGCACCCAGTTCGTCCCACCCAGCCCCCGGATCTCACCCGAGTCCTACAGGCTGCTGATGGCGCCGACACTGGTAGGCCCGCCCGATGTTCATTTGCCCCCGGTGGATGCGTCGATCTGGGGGGATCCGACCGCCCTGCCCGGGCCTCCGTCGCCTGGTCCTGGTTGTTGCGGAAGCATCGGCACGGGACGCGACCATGGAATCGGACCTGAGGACGGCCGTCCCGGCGTCGGCCCCGGCCCCGGCGGCGGCTACAAGGTCGTTGCCGCCGGCCTTGGCGTCTCGGCCCCGGTCCCGCTCTACAAGGTCGAGCCCGAATACTCCGAAGAAGCGCGGAAGGCCAAGTTCCAGGGCACCGTGGTGCTCGAGATCGTGATCGACGAGCATGGCAACCCGACCAACTTCAAGATCCTCAACCCGCTCGGCTTGGGGCTCGACGAGAAGGCCGTCGAAGCGGTCCGGCAATGGCGCTTCCGCCCCGCAACCAAGAACGGCAAACCTGTGGCAGTCGTCGCCAGGATCGACGTCAGCTTCCGGCTCCTCTAGCCTCCTGGGCGGGCGGTGGGCTTTAGCTGGATCGGCTGCCAGACGCGATCGTCGCGCCCCATTCCTCGGGGCCGACGTCGTGCGCATGCCGCGAGAAGAGCCAGTGGTGGCCTTCGAGATCCTCGGCTCCGTATTGCAGCTCGCCGTAGCACGTCTCGTGAAGCTCTTCCACAATCACGGCCCCTGCCGCTTTCGCCCTCTCGTAGTGCGCTTCGACGTCCTCGACAAACACGGTGAGGGACTGGGTGCCGCGGCCTCCGAGTTCGGACGGGCTGGCGCTGCCCGGCCGCTCCCCGTGCACCATGATACAGGCGTTGCCGAGAACCATCTGCGCCCCGCTGACCGGCTCGCCATAGCGGTAGTGTTCGGTGAAGCCGAAATGCGCGC
>CAZBQQ010000154.1:0-13894 GCA_964493965.1 uncultured Solibacteraceae bacterium | reverse complement strand
GTGTAGGGGCCGCCGCTCACTGCCCCTCGCTTGACGGTGTAGCTCGTGGCACCGCCGCCGGCGTTCCAGGTGAGCGTGACGGTGCCGCTGCCCACGGTCGCGGCGAGGCCGGTGGGAGCCGTCGGCGGCGAGGTGACGCTGCCCGCCGGAATCACAAAGAGCGTGATGCTCTGGGACGGAACTGTGGTGGCGATCGCATTGTTCGTTACCTGCAAATCGGTCAGGTGAGTGATCGATTGCTGCGCCGCCGAGGCGATCTGCCAGACCTGCGCCGAACCCGTGCTGGCGAAGTTGGCCAGGCTGACGGTTACCGGAGTGGTGCCCTGCTGCTTGTTGATCACCATGACGGTCATGGCGCCGTCGGAACTGCGCAGGGCGGCGAATGCCGAAAGATTGTCCGGATTCGGAACGGTGGCGGCAACGCTGGTGTCTCCGAATGTGGACTTGTTGCCGTCGTAGTTGCGGTAGATCTGACTGGCGAGGTAAGTCGGGTAGTAAGTGGCCGGCGTCGTGCTGGTGTTTTTCGCTACGGTCCAGCGAGTGGCCAGATCGAATCCCTCCCGCCCATAAATTCCGAGCACGTCCGCCTGGGTAGTGGCTCCGTTGAGGTTCGGCTCGTCTCCCCAGTTGTATTCGGTGCAGCCTATCTGGAGGCCGGGATAATACTGGCTCACCCAATTCTTGAGAGTGGGAATCCAGCTCACAACCCGGCCGTTGATGCCGATATCGCCGTACCAGTAGGGGTCGTTGAAGGCAGGATCCCAAAGGATGCGGGTCTGCTTATTGCGTGCCAGTTGGGTTGCGAGCGAATCATCGCTGCCCGGGCCGTCGTTATAGCAGTGGACGGTGAGCACGTCGAGGAGCCGCACGCCATGAGTTAGCTCGTACTGATGAAGCTGCTGCAACAGCCATGGATAATAGTAGGTCTGGTTGTGCGTGTTGTAATCGGAGTTAGTGGCGCTCCATCCATTCGCCTGATCGAATCCGCTGAAATACATGGCCCACCAGCCCCATTCCTCGAAGCCGGCGATCTTCGCATTCGGATCGGCGGCGCGTATGGCGCCGGCGTAACTCACGATCGCGTCGTACATCTCCTGGTAGGTGGCGGGATTCGGGTGGACGTCGCGATGAGTGGAATTCCAGATGGAGGGCTCGTTGTCCAGGATGTAGTATTTGACCCCGGTGCTGGCAGCGGCGGGCCCCCATGTGCCGATCAAGTGCTGCAACCAGCCCTGCTGGATGGCGACGCTGTTCGGCACGCTGGCGTCGAGCGGGTTGTTCTGGACATTCTGGCCGCTTGTGAGGACGCCGTTGCCTGCGTCCGCGTTCCATGGGTCGACAGCCTGCTGCGCACCGTACTTGGCAACCGAAAAGGAAGCGAGCGTAGCGTTGTTCGCCCCGAGCTTGGCGAGGTAGCCGATCAGCGGGATCGTGATCATGGGCTCGGCGGCCGGGTTGCCGGCGCGGGTGTCGCTGATGAAGGTGTCGACGCCCTGTCCCGGCGTGGCCGTGCCATCGAGGTAGGTCTCGAAGTACCAATCGCTGCCGGTATTGTGCGCGTTGGCCTGCCAGTTGTACATGCTTGTGGAGTTGCCGCCGGACCGGTTGAGGGGAGCGTTCAGAGTGCCGATGTCATAGGTGTCGCCATAACTGACCCCGTAAATATTGGGATTGATCGCGCGGTGGTTGGCGTTGGCGTCCACGCTCACGGACGTGGCTGGATTTTGGGCGATAGCCTCGGGCGAGAGCAATGCTGCAGCGAAAGTAAGTGCGATGAGGCTCGGGAACAGCCTGCCCGCCAACTTGCCGGTCGTGAAAACGGCACTCGTAGCGACAGTCATAGTAGCTCCTGTGTCGGTGACAGTAGTGTGGAGAGGATCTGATGCCAGGGAGTCGGCTATATCAGCGTCGTGGCGCGGCAGCCGCGAACGTGCTCCCTTTAGAACGTTGCGTGCCAGGGTTCTATAGGTACTGGAGTCATGTTAGTCCGGTGGGTGCTTCAGGTCAATAGCAAAGTAAGAGGTCAAAGACGGCTGGCGATACCCCCTCAGCGCGGGCGCGTTCGACGCTCGTTTGCGGGTACAGGTGATGGCGCGATGTCGCCGTAGACGACGCCGCGGCCCGAGGTGCCGAGATAGACACGACCGTAGATCCGCGGGTCCCCTGCGATGACGTCGAGCACACCGAACTGGTGGGCGTCATCGTTGATGCGGGTCCAGGTGATGCCGGCGTCGTCGGAGCGGAAGATGCCGTAGAGGCCCGTCACCGTGCCGGCCACATACAAGACCGGGTACTGCGCGCCGGGGGCGGGCATCCCCAGGCCGGCGAGAGGAGCACTTTCGATGGTTCCGATCCTGGCGAAGGTGGCGCCGGAGTCGGTGGAATGATACAGGCCATTGGTCAAGGGCAGCCAGATGTCCCCTTCGCTCCCAGGAACCGTTCTGGGATAGGTCTGGTTGGTCCAGCCAGGATTGCCCTGATCCTGCGGAAGGCCGGTGGCGCGCGCGACGAAGGTGGCGCCGCCATCCGTGCTGGCATAGACCGTTCCCGTGGAGCCATCCCAACCGTAGAACTTGTTGGGGTTCACGCGATCGGCGACCACGCGCAGCTTGGCGGGGGCTCCGGTCGATGCGGTCCACGAAGCACCGCGGTCGCGCGTGAAAGCGGGTCCGGCGGTGATGGGCGCCCACACGAAGGTGGCGCCGTCGCTGGAGAGCGCGATCATGCTGCCCAGAGCTGCGTGCGGCGAGCCGGCAAGGCCCGGCGGATTGACCGGGAACTGTGTCCAGGTCGCGCCACCGTCTTCAGAATAGGCGCCGGCGACGGTTCCGTTATAGTCCAGCAAGCCGACGCGAGCGACCAGCGACGGATTCGATTGCGCGAAGTCCAGGTACGAGCCTTCGGTCATCAGGGGGTTCAGGAATGCGGGCGGAGAAACATCGAAGTTGTCGTGGCGGAAGCCGCCCTCGTCCCCGACGCCGCTGAGAAGGTGCGATCCGGAGGGTGGGCTGATCAAAGAGAGAACTACGGTCTCTTCGATTCCATTCGCTGCGATGTGCCAGTGCGTGGGCGCGGAGGAGTCGGCATTTGTCAGATCGTTGGTGGCCCACACCGAGTTACCACCCTCGTAGATGGCGTGATTCGAATCCAACGGGTCGATTTCCACGCTGGCGTTCCAGACCCCGTATGCCGCTTGGGTTGTGCCCGAGTATACCCATGGCGAGAGCGAGCCATCGAGCACGGAACTCTCGCGCAGGCTTTTCCAGGTTGTGCCTCCATCGGTGCTGCGGTAGATGGTGTCTCCAGGCGACCAGCGATTCCAGGTGGCCACCATGACGGTGCCGGCATGTTGGGCGTCCGCGGAGACGGCGCAGAAGCCGTACCATAAGCTGGTCGCTCCGTTGGGGCCGGGCGGGGTGATGTTAGTCCAGGTGCCGTCGGGTTTGAGTTTGTAGACGGCCCCGTTGTTTATGCCGGAGAAGTCCGCTGAGTTACTGTAAGTCAGGTAGAGCGTACCGTCCGGAGCGAGCGCGCTGCGCATGAGACGTACGGTTTCGCCATTGGGCAGCGTTGTGGGCTGGCCGGGGACAATGTGCCAGCTCCCGCCGCCATCGGTGGTGCGATAGAGGCCGCCGGTGAAGACCGCAACGTAGGCCGTCCCATTGTGACGCGGGTCGAAGCGGACGAATGGCAGGCCGACCTGGTCGGTGGAAGACGCGATCGGGAAACCGGCCGGCTGGCTCCAGGTCACGCCGTGGTCCGCGCTTCGCCAGAGCCCGTTGCTGCGGGTTCCGAGATAGAGCTCGTTGGGCGAGAAGGGATTGACGGCGAGCCGCTCGCCCGCCATATGCCCAATGTCGTTGCCGCCCAGCTTGAAAGGCAGGTTGAAACGGGTGAAACTGCTGCCGCGGTCGCTCGAGGCGAAAATCGCGGCATTGATGGCCCAGGATGGGCTGGTGCCTGCCGCGATGTAGACGCGATTGGGATCGGAGGGGTCCACGGCGATGCTCTCCACGCTTGCTAAGGTGCCGTCCGCCGAGCTGAGGAAATCCATCAGGGGCATCCACGAGCCGGCGGACACGTCCCAGCGATAGGCCCCGCCGACGTTTCCCCGGATGTACATGAGTCCCGGCTCCGCGGGGTGGATGACGATGCCGGGCATGAGCCCGCCGTCGATGATCTTGACGCTTTGCCAGTTGTATTTCGCGGTGGCCAGGGGCGCCAAGGTCCATAGAGTGACGGCGGCGGTTCCGGCAGTGTAATTGGCAGAGTCGGTTGGAGTGAAGGTCACGGACAGGCTCACGGGCCCCGGGGCGGAGAGCGCGGTTCCGGCGGGCGGAGTATATACGGCAGTTCCGGCAAGGTTATTGCCGTCTGGTCCCTTCACGATCGCACTTAGTTGCGCGGAGCCGAGTGTCGTGCCGACTTGAACCGGGGGAGGCGACGGCCAGGCGATTGCGGGGCTGGCTCGATTCACTTGCAATGTGACGCTGGCGCTCGCAGTCGTGTAAGCGCGCGAGTCGGACGGCGTGAAGGTTGCTGTAAGTGTGTGGGGTCCTGCGGCAAGCAGAGTTCCGGCGGCCGGTGAGTAAGTGAAAGCTCCGGCAGCGCTCGTGGTGGCATTCAATTGAGCGTCGCCGAGCGCCGTCCCGTACACGATCGGCGCCGGCGCGGCCCAGGCGATTTGCGGGGCGACGGGCGTTCCCGCGGCCTGCTTGGAGCCACCGCAGCCGGGTCCGCCTGCCAGACAGACCAGGGACAGAAGCACGTACAGTCCGCTCCCTGACGGTCGCGGTTCGGTGTTGGGGCGCATTAGAGTGTCTTGCTTTCGACGGCGGCGAGTTGCGTGTCCGGCACTCCGGCGCACATGTGGACCGAGAGATCCGACACGTTGCGCAGCGCGAACGCGGGAACGCCGGCGACTTGCGGCACCTTGATCCGGAAGAAGTCGGCGTCGTGGACGTCGTCCAGAACGAAAGCCGGGCGCAAGTCTTCCTTGTCGGCGCGGATTTCGATGTTATCGAACTGGATGCCCTTCACGTGGCGGACGTAGAAGCCGTGGGAGGGCATATCATGCGGGGCCTCGGGGAGCCTGCGCGGTCTGGCAGGCCCTTGACCTTCGGGAATCCACCGTCCGTCCGGACCGCGGTCGTTGGGCCGGGGGCCGGTGACGAACATGTTCGGCTCGGGATACTTGTCCTCGTATTCCGGCGGCTGATAGGCGGCGTCTTCCTTGGTCCCGCCGCCCTGGTGCAGGATCTGGATGTTACTGAGCTTCACGTCCTCGACCAAGTGGCCGGGAATGCCGCTGATGACCGAGCCCAGGCCGTAATTGGCATTCGAGCAGACCAGGTTGCTGACGATCACCCGCTTCAGGGTTCCGACCGGCGTGTTCGCGGGGCCGCGCATACGGCTACCCAGGCGCATGAAGATCGGAGCGCCCATGATATCGCGCATCGAGATGTTGGTGACGGTGATGTCCTCGAGGAGGGCCCCGTCCACAGACTCCAGTGCCAGCCCCTGGCAGCCTTCGAAGACGCAGTTAGAGATTGTGATGTTACGAAAGCCGCCGTTCGATTCCGTGCCGAACTTAATGCGACCCGTGTGCGGCACGTGTGCCCCGAGTTCGAACTTCTTGTAAGTGCCGTCCAGCAAGGTGCCTTCCTGCCAGCATCCGCTTACGTAGCAGTTGACGATGGTGACGAACTCGGTCTGCTTGGCGCGGCCGAGCGAGTAATCGGCCTTCAGGCAAATGCCATCGTCCCAGGGGGAATTGACGTAACAATTCGAAATGCGGACGTTGCGGCAGGCATCCACGTCCATGCCGTCGCGGTTGGTGTCGATCATCAGGTTGTCGATGGTCAGGTTGTCGACGCCCGTCGCGAGGATGCCGAAGTGACCGCCGTGAAGAATCGAAAAGTCGCGGAGCAGCACGTTGTGACAGTTCTTGAGGCTGATGGATTTGTTGCCTACGCGCGGAGTAGCGGCGCCGGGGCCGCGGGTCAAGCCTTTGCCCCAGATACGGCCCGTCCCGGTGATGGCGATGTTTTCGATCTCTTCGCCCCAGATCAGGCTGTTATGGAAATGGCTGTGGCCGTAGTCCTGGTACATATCCCATGCGTTGGGCTCGGCGAGATCGTATCCGTCTCCGGCGCCTTCGCCGGGAGGGTCGGCGGCGATGATCGTCGAGCCAGGCTCCAGGTGCAGCGTGATGCCGCTCTTGAGATGGATGGAATAGGAGAGATAGTCGCCGGCAGGGAAGAGCACGGTCCCCCCGCCGGCCGCGTGCGCCGCGTCGATGGCCTTGTTGATGGCGGCGGTGTCGAGAGTCTTTCCGCCGCCGGTAGCGCCGAACGTCTTCACGTCGAAGGTGCCGGACGTGGACGTTCCGGCGGCGGGAGGCGCGCCCTGGTCCGCCCGCACGGGCAAGGCGGCGCCACTGATGCCCGCACCGGCGAGCCACAGGAAGTCTCTGCGTAGATTGTTTTGAGTCGGCATAGGCGATCAGAGTCATTGTACTCTCGCGTCGTTCGGTCTTGGTATGATTGGACCGTTTGACGAAACCCACCCTCAAGGCGCTGGCCCTGGTTCTGCTCGCGATCATCGTCTACTACTGGAAAGTTCTGCTTACCGGGCAATTCTCGCTGCTCACCGGAAGCGAGGCCGCGAGCCAGGCGTATGCGTGGCTTCACTATTGGGTCGCAAGCATCCGGGGAGGCACGCTGCCGCTCTGGGATCCTTACACGTTCTCAGGGCATCCGTTCGCCGGCGAGATGCAGACGCAGGCTTTCTACCCGCTGCACCTGCTCTTTCTGCTGGTGCCGATGGGCGGGAACGGGGAAGTGCTGGCGCGAGCATTCGAATACTGGTTTGTGTTGTCGCATTTCCTGGGCGCGTGCTTTATGTTTGCGCTGGCGCGCGAGTTGGGGCTAGGGCGGTTTCCGGCGGCGGTGTCGGGGCTGTGCTTCTCGCTGGGGAACTTTCTGGCGATCTCATCTTGGCCACACTTCTGGGAGGCGGGGATCTGGCTGCCGCTGGTGCTGTTGTTTCTCGTGCGGGCGGTGAGCGCCGAGGACAAACGGCGGCTGGCGGGGAACGCGGTGCTGAGTGGCCTGGCGCTGGGCCTGGCGATCCTGGCCGGAGGGCTGCAGATCGCGATGGCGGCGGCGGTGGTGGTGGTGACGGCAGGAGTTTTCGCGGGCTTCACGCGGTCTGGAAAAGGGCGCTGGACGCGGGCGGCGCTGGCCGTGGGCGTAGCGGCGGTGGTGGGCTTCGCAGCGGGCGCGGTGCAACTGTTCGCCTCGATGGAATACAGCCAGGTGGCGCTGCGGTGGATCACCGGCGGGCCCGCGCAGCCGGCGTCGCAGGCGATTCCGTATGCGTATCTTGGCGACCACCTGTGGCCGCAGGGCATCGTCGCGATGCTGGTGCCGCACGCGTTCGGCGGGAACCTGGGACCGGGCGAAGTGTGGGCCGTCCCCACTTACATCGGCGTGCTGCCCGTGCTGGCGGCGATAATCGGCATCTGGAAATGCTGGGGCCAGCCGTGGGTCCGCTACCTGGCCGGAGTCGCGGTGGTGGCGTTCGTCTACTCGCTGGGGCCGTTCTCGCTGTTGCACGGTGCGCTCTACGCGCTGGTTCCGTGGTTGTCGCTGGCGCGCGAGGCGGACCGGTTCATGTTCCTGGCGAGCTTCGCGCTGGCGATCCTGGCCGGGTTTGGAATCGAGGCGTTGCTGGCGGAGCCGGCCGATGCCGCGGCGTGGAACGGGCTGAGGCGCGTTTTGGGATGGGGCGTGGCGGCGTACTGCGTCGCGATGGCGATCGCGGCGACCCTGGGATGGCCTGCGATCCCGCTGGTGTGGTTTTCCATCGTCATGATTCTGGCGTCGGCGGGGCTCGTGCTCTTTGTGACGTATGGTCACCGAGGAGCGGCGGTCAAGGTGCTGATGGTGGCGCTGGTTCTGTTCGACCTGAGCGCGTTCTTTCCGTCGGCGGTGAACAAGATCGAAGCGGCACAGAAGAACGCGAACGAGTTGGAGAAGCTACAGAGCCTGCACGGGGCGGCGGAGTTCCTGAAATCACAGCCCGGGTTGTTCCGCGTGCAGGTAGTGGCCGAGCCGAGGTTGAACATCGGCGACATGTACCAGGTGCAGTGGATGATGGGCACCGGGGTGACGATGGTGAAGGACTATGTCGATCTACTGGGACGGCCCGATCTGCTGAACGTGCGCTACGTGGTGAGGCCGGCTTCGGCGAGCGAGCCGGGAGCGGTGGTGTACCAGGATTCGGCCTGGAAGGTGTACGAGAATCCGAGCGCGTATCCGCGGGCGTGGATCGTGCACGAGACGGTGGTGGACTCGGCGGCGCCGGGGGACGCGCGCCGGGTGGCGTCGGTGAGCGCGCCGGTGGCGGCAGACTTGGAGCCGGCCAGCCAGGGCGCGGGCGAAGAGGTGACGTTCCGGGCGTACGAGGCGGACCGGATGGTGATGGACGTCCACGCGGACGGCCGCGGCCTGGTGGTGCTGAGCGAGGTGTTCTACCCGGGGTGGCACGCCAGGGTGAACGGAAGCCCGGCGCGGATATACAAGGTTGACGGCGCGCTGCGGGGGATCGTGGTGCCTGGCGGCGACAGCCGCGTGGTGCTGGAGTACGCGCCGGGGTCGGTGCTGGCGGGGGGCATCCTGACCGGGCTGGCGTTCTGCGCGGGGATCGTGGTGGTGGGGTTGGGGTGGCGGCGGAAGAGCTTGGCCACGAATGAACACGAATGAACACGGATGGAAAGGCGCCGGACAAGCGTCGCCAAGAGTGGCGACGCGGCAGGCTGAAGCCTGCGCCACGGTATACACACAACAGCCAATCGATCAGGACTTCTGGAGCTTGAAGACCACCACGGCCAGGGGCCGTAACGTCACCAGGATGCTTTGATCGCGGTTGTGCGAGTTGATGGGCTCGGTCGAGACGCCGGCGCCGTTGCCCATGTTGCTGCCGCCGAGCATCCTAGCGTCGGTACTGGCGACCGAGGTGTCAAGCAAGGCCCAGCGGTGCGGTTCACCTTGCGAGGGCCAGGATCTTCGCCTCAAACGTTCCAAAGGGCAGAGCGCCCGTAACGAGTTCCCCCTCGACACCGGTCGGTGTGCTCTTCCCAATCACAAATGTCGGCGTACCTCGTATCCCATTGCTGCTGGCCTCTCGCCTGCCCTCTTCAATCGCCCCGTCGTACTTTCGAGCCTCAATGCATCCCTGGAACTTGGCAACATCGATGCCTACCTCTTTGGCGAGCCCGGCCAACTTGTCGACGCCCAATTCCCCAGCTTCGGACTGCATGCGTCCATGCATCGCCCAGAACTGCCCCTGCTCGCCCGCGCACCGCGCCGCCCCTGCTGCCAGCAGAGCGTTTGTGTGCCTGGCGAGCGGGAATTGCACCACATAAAAGCGGACCTTGCGCGAGTCGATGTATTGCTCTTTCAGGTCGCGAAATGTTTGCCGGTAGAATTGCTGGCAGTACGGGCACTGATAGTCCATGAATTCCACGATCGTGATCGGGGCGTCCTTTGAGCCGAGAAAGGGAGCGTCGCCGACTGCGAGTTCCGCCCTCTTGGCGTGAATCTGGCTACCCCTGCGAGGCCCGTCGCCTTCAAGCAGCGCTCGGATCTTCTGGAGTTCGCTCAGGATCTCATCCAACTGCTTGGCCGGCGCACACTCGTCGGCGCCCAAGGCCACGGCCGCCGACACCGCAGCCGCGACCGCGAAGCGCGCCCACCGGCGCAACAATCCTCGTCCTTTGTCTGGGTTTGTCACCTGTCAACCTCTTGGCGCTACCGGACTCCGATTACGGCTGCCGCGCCGCCGGTGGGGTGGGGTGGATCGGTGCGCCCTTCGTCTGCGGCGGGTTGGCGATCTTGTCCCTTATGGTCTGTATGAACTCGTCCACGTCGGTGTTATCGTACGCGTGAAGTTGCGGATGCGCACGCGGGAGAAAGGCGATCTTCCCATTGGTCACCTTCACCTTACCAGCCCAAATGCCGAGGACGGCATAACGAGGCAGGCCAGGGGGCTTCGTAGAGTCGCTGAGTTCATCGGCCGCCAGGAAGAGGACATAGCGCTCCCCCTGAACCACCAAAGTGTCGCCATTGACCGTAACGTCCCAGCCCCCTGCCTTTCCCCCTCCTTGTTCCAGCAAGATGGTAGCGGACTTATTTGGCATGGTGCCTTTCAAGACAGCGTCAATTGCGACTAGCGAATCGGTCCGGACGCTAGGTGCATTAGGATTTGGGCCGTGTATTGCCGGCAACACGGATGTGACCGTACCGTCCACTATCAGTGGGGACATTCTGATTAGATCATCCAGCGAACTTGGCAGTGCGAAAGGCTCATCGTTCACCACCACCTTGCCGCCCGGGGGATATGGAGGCCTCCGAGCGCTCTGTGCGCAGACAAGCCCTGTGCACAGTAGCACAGCTACCAGAACTCGCGCAAACATATGCGAAACTCTCCTTTTGCGTCCTTCAGCGTTAGGTCAGCGTTCAGTCTTAGTCACAAGGCACCCCGTAGTAGCAGTAGTCGTCACCGACTGGGCAGTATGGGGGGCTCCAGGGGTAAATCGCATCCAACTCGTTCAAGTCGGATGAGGTCGGTGAAGTGGCACCGCAAGAGAACTGTGACACCGGAAAGCCGTACATGACGCCCTTTACCTCGGAGCATCGGCCCGAGATAAGCGACGGAAGCGCATCACCGAGTTGAAGCGCGTGGCCTAACTCGTGAGTGATAATCGCAGTGGCGAAAGCACTGCCAGGAACATTCATCTCAGCGGCGATTGCGTTGATCCGGGGCGTATTGAGTAGGATGTCGACGTAATAAATGGCCGAGTCGTCCAGGCACTCGCCCGTGCATTGATCCGTAGATCCATAGCACTGCTCGTCGCAGGTCTGGTTATAGAGCAGGGTCCTCCCAGCTGTCCCAGATGGCAATGAGCTGTCGTCCTCTACAAGAATGTCCTCCACCTCCTCCGAGCCCTCCGTGAACGGAACCGGCCCCTCCCACCACTGTTCCGCCGCATCGCCCACGACTGCGAGCCCGTAAGAGCTCGTGGAATAGTATGCGACGGGCTCCCACGCCCAAAACGCCGTAGGACTTTTTGAGCCGTTGCAGGTGTCATAAGCCGCCCCAGGAAGCTCTCCCGGATCGTTGCTCCCGGTGTAGAGTGGGAACACCGTAAACGAAGGCAATGCTGGTGCGAATGGAAAGTCGGGGAGGTATGGGTTGTTGGCCCCCAGTTGGACGCCGTTCACATACCAGTACTGCACATAATCGCCGATGGTCTGGACCGTCTCGGTAGCTGTGGTCGACCAAAACCCGGACTGATCCGTGGTTCCCATGACGTATGGAGCGCCACCATTTTGCACCACCGTGACCGTGCCATTCCGAGCGGCGAAGCTGATCGACACTTGAACCGTATCGTTCGGCTCAAGGGGCGTGAAGGGATGCGAGACATTAACAAGAGAGACGTAGGGTGCGGGATGCAGCAGCGCGGGAGACGCGGTCCCCTGGGCGTACGTCGATGTCGCCAGCAACAACATTACGGCCAATGAGTGCAGTCTCATGACACATATTATGCGGGCGGGGCGGACCGCAGTCAAGAGAAGTAATCGAGTTAAATATCAATCACGTTCAATATGTGTTGATTACTCGACTTCAATATCAATAAGGGGCAATATGTGTTTCTAAAGTGTGTTCAGAATCAATCATGGCCTTTTTAGTTTGAAGACCACCACGGCCAGGGGCGGTAACGTCACCAGGATGCTTTGATCGCGGTTGTGCGAGTTGATGGGCTCGGTCGAGATGCCGGCTCCGTTGCCCATGTTGCTGCCGCCGAACATTTCGGCGTCGGTGTTGAATACCTCGCTGTAATAGCCGGGGACCGGGACTCCGAAACGGTAGCCGGGGTGCGGCACCGGGGTGAAGTTACAACAGAAAAGCAGAAAATCGTCGGGGTTTTCGGCGCGCCGCAGGAAGGCGATGATCGAATGATCGACATCGTGGAAATCCACCCACTCGAAGCCGCTCCAGTGGAAGTCCACTTCGTGCATGGCGGGCTCGGCGCGGTAGAGGCGGTTCAACTCGCGGGCCAGCGTTTGCAGCTTGCGGTGATAGTCGTATTGCAGTAAGTCCCAGTGGATGCCGGCGGCGTAGTTCCACTCCTCGTACTGGCCGATCTCGGAGCCCATGAAGAGCAGCTTCTTGCCGGGGTGGCCGAACATATAGGCCAGGAAGGCGCGCACGTTGGCGAAGCGCTGCCACTCGTCGCCGGGCATCTTGTCGATGAGGGAACGCTTTCCGTGGACCACCTCGTCGTGCGAGATGGGCAGGACGAAGTTCTCGTGAAACGCGTACAACATGCTGAAGGTGATGTCGTGATGGTGGAACTTGCGGTAGACGGGCTCTTTGGAGAAATAGTCGAGCATGTCGTGCATCCAGCCCATGTTCCACTTCATGGTGAAGCCGAGGCCGCCGAGAAAGACGGGCTTGGACACGCCGGGCCAGGCGGTTGATTCTTCGGCGGCGGTGAAGGCGCCGGGCACCTGGTGCGCCAGCTCGTTGAAGCGGCGGAGCAGGTCGATGGCTTCCAGATTCTCGCGCCCGCCGTACTGGTTGGGAATCCACTCGCCGGGTTTGCGCGAGTAATCGAGATAGAGCATGGATGCGACGGCGTCCACGCGCAGTCCGTCGACGTGATACTCCTTCAGCCAGAACAGGGCGTTCGAAATCAGGAAGGCCCGCACCTCGTTGCGGCCGTAGTTGAAGACCAGCGTGCCCCACTCGCGCTGCTCGCCCTTGCGCGGATCGGCGTGCTCGTAGAGAGCGCTGCCGTCGAAATAGGCCAGGCCGTGCGCGTCCTTGGGGAAATGGGCGGGGACCCAGTCGACGATGACGCCGATGCCGGCCTGGTGGCAACAATCGACGAAGTATTTGAAGTCGTCCGGATTGCCGAAGCGGGTGGTGGGAGCGAAATACCCGACGACCTGGTAGCCCCAGGAGCCTGAGAACGGATACTCCATGATGGGCAGCAGCTCGATGTGGGTGTAGTGCATCTGGCTCGCGTACTCGACCAGGCTTTTGGCCAGGTCGCGGTAAGTGAGCAGGTCGTTATTAGGGCCGCGCAGCCAGGACTCAAGGTGCACTTCGTAGATCGAGACCGGTTGCTTGAGTAAGTCGCCGCCGGCGCGCGCTTCGAGCCAGGCGGCGTCATTCCACGTGTATTTGCCCAGATCCCAAACCACGGAGGCCGACTTGGGGGGCGTTTCCGAGCAGAAGCCGTAGGGGTCGGCCTTCTGCTGCTGGTAGCCTTGGAGGCGGGAGCGGACGAAGTACTTGTAAGTGGCGCCCTCGGCGAGGCCGGGGATGAACAGCTCCCAGACGCCGGCGGTGCGGAGGCGCATGGGGTGGGGGCGGGTGTCCCACTGGTTGAAATCGCCGGTGACGGTAACCACCTCGGCGTTGGGCGCCCAGACGGCGAAGCGCACGCCGGCGACGCCTTCGACCACCGCCAGGTGCGCGCCCAGGGTGCGCTGGGCCTCGAAGTTGGTTCCCTCGCCGAACAGGTGCAACTCGAAGTCGGTGAGGAGCAGCGGGAAGCGGTAGGGGTCCTCGATCTCGGAGGTCTCGCCTTCGTGCGTTTTGAGGCGCAGCAGGTAGGGCTGCGGCGTGCCGTCGAGCGAAGCGAAGAAGAGGCCGGCGGGGTTGACCTTCTTCATGGGGTAAGACGCACCGTTCAGGACCACTTCGGCTTCGGCGGCCTGGGGCAGAAACGCGCGCACCTCCCAGCCTGGCGTCTTCCGGCGTGGTACGGCGTGCGGGCCAAGGACGCTGAAGGCGTCGCTGTGGGAGCCGTTCACAA
>CAZBQQ010000153.1:0-13941 GCA_964493965.1 uncultured Solibacteraceae bacterium | reverse complement strand
ATCGAGCGGCAGGGCGGCGACCGCAGGATCGAATCCGCGCTTCGACGGAAGGTGAACAGGAAGCTGGCGGAATTCCGCCAGCTCTGGGAGGATTCGATCGCGCGCGCACCCGTCGATATCGGCGCGGGAATATCGAGGAAGCCCGAGGCTTCGAGCGAGCCGCGCCTGGTGCGGCTGGCCGCGGGGTAGTGGGGCGGGTCTGGAGACCCGCTGCAGGACTGGAGTCCTGCCCCACCTTGTTGTAGGCTGACGGGTGGTGGCGTTCAAGATCCTGATTTCCGCGGGCGAGGCTTCGGGCGATCTGTATGCGGCGAGCCTGGCGGCCGAATTGTTGCGGCGGCACCCGGATCTGGAGCTGTTCGGATGCACCGGGCCGCGCATGCGGGCGGCCGGCGTGCGGACGGTGGTGGATGCCGCCAGCCTGGCCGTGGTTGGGCTGATCGAGGTGGTCGCGCACATCCCGCGCGTCTGGCGCGAGTACCGCAAGCTCCTGAAGGCAGCGCGCGCCGAACGGCCAGCCCTCGCCATCCTGACCGACAGTCCAGATTTCCACTTGCGCCTGGCGCGGCAGTTCAAGCGCATGGGAATCCCCGTGGTCTACCTGGTGGCGCCACAGGTGTGGGCGTGGCGCAAGGGCCGGCTGCCGGCGATGCGGCGGGACATCGACCGGCTGCTGTCGATCTTCCCGTTCGAAGAGCCGTTCTTCCGCGAGCACGGCGTCGCGGCCACCTACATCGGCCATCCCCTGTCGCGGCTGGTCAAGCCGTCGCTCGGCAGGGAGGAGTTTTTCCGGAGGCACGGCCTCGCGGAGGACCGGCCGCTAGTCGCGCTGCTGCCGGGCTCAAGGCAGGCCGAAGCGGCGCGGCACATGCCGGCCCTGATGGACGCAGCCGCCAGGATCGCGGCCCGTATGCCGGTGAATCTGGTACTTGGCAGGGCCGGATTGAGCGATTTTAGGGAACGCAATCCGGGGGGAGCCATCCAAGTAATTGAAGGTGAAACGTGGGATCTGCTGGCTCACGCCACCCTGGCGCTGGCGGCGAGCGGCACGGTTACGGTTGAGGCGGCCCTGCTGGGGACGCCGATGGTCACCTTCTACAAGGTCACCGCGCTGAGTTGGTTCGCCGGGAAATTCCTGGTGGACGTGCCGTTCTACTCGATGGTGAACCTGATCGCCGGGCGCGCAGTTATACCCGAACTGATGCAAAATGAAATGACGGGGGAGCGGCTGGCCGCCGAGGCGCTGAAGCTTCTGGACAGCCCCGTCGAGCGGGATGAGATGCGGCGGCAACTCGGGGAAGTCGGCCGCGCGCTGGCCGGCCCGGAAGACCCGATGGAGAGGGCGGCGGGAATCGTGGACGAGATTCTCGGAACCAACCGCGTACGGCAGCCTTCCAAGAGTTAGAACGGTATTGGGGAGAGACGGAGAATGGCTCGGAAGCTCTCGTTGGCGCTCGCCTTAGTGAGCGCGGCGGCGGTCGCGTCGGCACAGCAGCGGCCCTCGCGCATCGACGTTCAGCATTACGGCATCGAAGCGGAGGTGAATCCGCGGATGCAGACGATACGGGCGAAGGCGCAGGTGGAATTCGTCCCGCAAGACGAAACCAGCACTGCCACGTTCGAGTTGAACAACGCGCTCGATGTTTCGAAAGTCGAAGACGAGGCCGGGAAGCAGGTGTCCTCGACGCGCCAGCGCCAGAACTTTTCGGTGATCCTGAACTTCGCGCAGCCGCTTCCGAAGGGCAAGCCCGCGCGCGTGGTGTTCTATTACGACGGGCGGCTGACCGGCAAAGAGGATTCTCCGGTCTTCGGCATCAAGTTCGCGGCGCTGAACGATGACCACGGGTTTCTGCTCTACCCCGCGCGCTGGTTTCCGGTGGCGGGCTACACCACCGACCGCTTCACGGCGGACTTGAAGATCACGGTGCCGGCCGGCTACACGGTGCTGTCGCCCGGCATCGAGAGCCACGAGACGACCGCCGACGGCGTCACCTTCACGTTCAAGTACGATCATCCTTCGTTCCCGGGCAGCATCGCGATCGTGCAGGGCGACCCGGCGCGCATCACCGCTGAAGGCGTGACCACATCGCTGTATTTCCGCGGAGCGGAGAAGGCGATGGCCCATGCCTACGCCGAGGAAGTCGCCCGCCTGATGGTCTACCTGACCGGCATCTACGGCCTGCCGCCGCAAGCGAACCTGACTCTTGTTGAGACCGAGGATGGCGCGGCCAACGGATACTCCGCGCCGGGGCTGGTGTTCCTGTCGCCGCAAGGGATCGGCAAGCAGGTGGCGGTGCGGCTGCTGACCAACCAGGTGGCGCGGCAATGGTGGGGCGCGCTGATCTCACCCGCGTCCCGCGGCGGCCTGTGGCTGACCAACGGCATGGCGCGGTACTCGGAAATCCTCTACATGGAGCACACCAACGGGCCGGGAGCGCTCGAATCCGAGACGAAGGACCTGTACATCGACGCGCTCACCATGAACGACGTGCCGATCAGCCAGACGCCGCGCCTCGACGACTACTCGCCGGAGTTCTGGTCGCTGACGGCCAGCAAGGGCGCGGCCGTGCTCAACATGCTGCGGTACGTCATCACCGACGCGGGATTCGAGAAGTTGGTGCACGAGTTCCCAGGCAAGTACGCCTGGAGCACGGTGAAGACCGAGGATTTCGAGAAGATGGCGGAGGCGATCTACGGCCAGAAGCTGCGGTATTTCTTCCTGCAGTGGATCGAATCGAGCGGCGCGCCCGAGTTCAAGATGGACTACACCATCTACCGCACGCAGAAGGGCGGGCCGAAGGGCGAGGGCGGCTTCCGCGTGATGGGCAAGGTCTCACAGGACCTGGACACGTTCCGCATGCCGGTGGATCTGAAGATCGAGACCGAGGGCAATCCGGAGCAGCAGCGAATCGACGTGATGGGGACCTCGACCGAGTTCTCGGTGGACAGTTTCGGAAAGCCGAAGTCGCTGACCATCGACCCGCTGAACAGGGTGCTGCGGTTCAGCGATCCGATCCGGGTGCAGGTGGAGATCCGGCGCGGCGAGCAGTTCGCCGAGATCGGCGAGTTCAACGAGGCGCTGAAGGAATACCAGAAGGCGCTGGAGGTGAACCGTGCCAGCTCGCTGGCGCACTACCGGATCGCCGAAACGTTCTTCCTGCAAGACAACTATCAGTCGGCGGCGAACGAGTTCCGCGAGGCGATCAACGGCAACCTGGATCCGAAATGGACCGAGGTTTGGTCGCACATCAACCTGGGCAAGATTTTCGACATCACGGGGCAGCGGGAGCGCGCCGTGAGCGAGTATACGCAGGCGGTCCGCACGCGGGACAACACACAGGGCGCGCAGGAAGAAGCGGCGAAGTACCTCAAGACGCCGTTCGAAAAGAAGGCGACGGAGACGGCCGGGTCGACTTAAGAAGTCGTCCCGGTCGTCAGCTTCAGCTGTCAGCTTTCAGCTATCAGCCGAGGGTCCACGGCGTGAACTCGAAACGAAGATCGATTGCGGGGGGGGTTGCGTTGCTGCTCTCTGTGGGGGCATCAAAGCTGTTCGCGCAAGATGCCGATCCTCAGGGACCCCATTGCTTCACCATTCATGTGCGCCTCAACGGGAGGCCTGTCGATGGTCCTCAGGTCATCACTTTGAGCACCCGGCAGAGTGAAGACACAGTTTCATTGGAAGGCGGCTGCTTTCGAGTTCCGACTGGCATGCTCGAGGACAAGGCGATTGATATTACCTTCACCCTGCCGATGAACAAGATTCGGTTGTCTGCGATCCGCACCAGGTTCTTCAGCGTGCCCTGGGACATCGACCTGCAAGATAAGTGGTCGGGAGGAAGGATGCCGGGCGAAAGGTTCGGAATTCCCAAGCATGCCCGTGCCAAGGAAACCTGTCTTGTCACGTTCCACGGCGGAGATCCTGAGATAGCAATGGCGCAAACAGGATGCCGCATTCCGCTCAGTGGGGAGGCAAGCCGTCACGAATGAGTCCACGTGACGAGGCGTAATCGCAGCTGTAGACGGATTCCAGCCTAGCGCGCACGCCAGCGTTCCCAGTCTTCTCCTATCGCTTCCGTCATGCGCGCGGCAGCTTTGGAGAGCCACTTGGCGGGCTTGCGGGCGAGGTCGCGGCGAAGCGTGGCCGCTTTCAAACTGCCCAGGTGGACGTTGGCCGTCTCCCATCCCATGACTCGAAGAAGGCGGATCTCATCGCGCTGCACGGGGAGCGCGGAGAGTTCGATGCGGGCGCAATCCGGGGCGAGGCGGCGCACGATCCAGCTTCCCTTGAGCTTCACGTACGGGTCGGGGCAGCGGATGGAGCGGTCGACGAGCTTCTGGTAGAGAACCGCTTCCTTCCCGCCGAGGGCCCACACGCACGCGGATGGCGCCGCGGCCTTCGCCTCACGGGCCACCAGGCCGCCCTTCCAGCCGGCCAGGGCGACGAAGCGTTGCCGGCCGAGGCTGCCCATCCCTGCGACGCGGTGCGCGATCCGCAGAGGCAGGTCCGGATCGGGCATCATTCGACGCATGGCTTTCACGGCGGTGGCGGGCACGGCGTTTTTCCTCAGCGGCGGCAGGGCATTCAGCTTCTGCCAGAAGGGCTCCGGGTCCTTGAGCCGGTACACGGCCATGGCGTGGAGTGCCGGGTGCCCCTCCGCCAGGATGAATGGCCGGCCGCTGGCCTCTACCGCTTTGGTGTAGCCCTCGAGAATTGCTTCGATCGCTGCCTCGCGGGCCAGAGCCAGACGGCTTTCGCGAATAGCGAGGATCACGCTCGAGGCCAGCCGCACCAGGTCGTTCGTGTAGGCCAGCGGCCACACCTCGTCGAAATCGTTGACGCCCCACGCCAGGCGCCCCTCGGTGTCGCGCCAGGTGCCGAAATTCTCCACGTGAAGGTCGCCGACGGCCAGGGCTGTCGGCGCCGACGCGAGTTCCGCGCAGACCTCGGTCCACAGCTGTGCCCAGCGGTAGAAAGTCGCGCGCAGGAATAAGAACGCGCTCTCGCTCATGCGTTCGTGCTTCAACTCGAGGTCCGGCTTGACGAGCGCGATCCGGGCGAAGAGCCAGGCTTCAAACTTGCTTGTAGCGGTCGTGATCTTCACGAGCCCGCCAGTTTGGGCGTGAGCAGCCACTGAAGCGTTCCGTGCGGTTCGCGCGCGGAGGCGTCCACGTCGAGTCGCAGCAATGCGCCCTTCTTGAAATCGATGGCCAGCTCGGGCACTCCCAGGAGATAAGCGGCGATCGCGGAGAGCAGCGGCTCGTGGCCCGCCAGGAGGATGGCCTTCTCGCCGCGATGCTCGCGGATCTCGATCCATGCGGCCTCCGGCACCGAGCCGGGAACCAGCGTTTCGGTGCGGACGAGAGTTCCCTTGTAGCCGAGGGCCTCGGCGGCCATCTCGGCGGTCTGGACGGCCCTGACGTAGGGGCTGGTCAGTATCAGAGACGGCTCGACGCGGGCGGACCGCGCGCGCTCCAGGAGCGGGCGCAGCTTCTTGCGGCCTTCGTCGGTCAGAGCGCGATCCTGGTCGCGCCGCCCGGGCCGGTGATCTTCAGCGATGGCGTGCCTCAGGATGTAGATTTCCATGTGCGTTTCCGTCGCGGCTTCCTGGCCGGTGCCGCGGGCCTAGCTTCGATGGGGCTTCCGTTGAACTCCAGCGCTCCGATGTGCTGTTTCAGATCTCGGAAAATCTCGTCGGGCGGACGGCTGGCGTCCACGACCGTGAAGTTGTAGCGCTTGGCCATCAGGTCCAGCGCCCGTATGATGCGCGACTGGTAGCGGATGAAGCTCTGGCACATGTCGGCGCCGAAGCGCATATCCATGCCGCTCTCCCAGAAATCGAATGCGCCGCGGCCCAGAACCACGCGCCGCACCAGGTCGTCCACGCCGGCGCGGAGGTAATAGACGGCGTGCGGCACCAGCGCGAAGCCGGCCACCTGCTCGATCCAGCTGCGATCCTCGCCGCGCGCGATGGCACGGGCCATGATCGAAAAAATGTAGCGGTCGATGAGCACCACGAAACCGGCGCGAAGAGCGGGGACGATCTCGTTCTCCAGGCGGTCTGCAAAATCCGTGGTGTAGAACAACGTCATCGCGATGGGACCCAGGGTGTTGCCGAGCATCGCTTCTTTGATACCCTTGCCCGCGAGCGCGGAGCGCGCCATGCCGGTGTCGAGGACGGCGTGGCCCTCCTGCTCGAGCCACTGGCGCAGGCGTGCCACCTGGGTGCTGCGGCCCACCGCGTCGGGCCCTTCGATGACGATCAGCTTGCCGTGCAGATCCGCGGTGTCTATGCCCGGAAGAGGCTCACTGTAGAATTGCAGGGGCTGTAGCACCGGCACTGGTGTCTCCTTCGGGGATGCGTAGAACGCCGGCCCGCGGACGCTGGCCGAGTGCGTCCACGACCATTTCGCGCATCTGCTGCTGCTGCTCTTCGATTGAAAGCGTGGCGTCGATGATGCGGAAACCCATCTGCTCCGCCATGGCCTCGTACTCGTCCAGGATGCGGCCCTGGAAGATGCGAAAACTCTCGACCACGTCGCGGCTCAGGCCCAGGTCCATGCCTGCCTCGTAGTATTTGATGGCGTCGCGGCCGCCCAGAATGCGCTGCACCGCCACGTCCAGAGGGACGCGGAAATAGAAGCACACATCGGGGCGGAGCGCGAAGCGGTAGAGGTTGCGCACCCAACGGCGATTCACGCCCCGCGCCACGTCGCGAGCGAAAGCAGTGAAAGCATAACGGTCCGCGCACACAATGGCGCCGGCCTTGACCAGCGGCAGAATGTAGCTCTCGGAGCGGTTGGCGAAATCGGTGGCGTGAATCAGGCTGAACGAGGTCGGCGTGAACATCTCCTTCTTCTTGCCGCGCCGCGTGGTCTGCCGCACCAGCGGCGAGGAATTCCACTCGCTAAAAGCGACCGCGTAACCCTGCGATCGCAGCCAGTGACTGAGGAGGGAAATCTGCGTGGACTTGCCGGAACCGTCAATGCCTTCCACAACGATGAGGCGCCCCGCGTACCGGTTCGGAAGAAAAAGAGCCATAGGAGGGTCTACCTTCACTTATCATATACGGTATATGCCCCGGTACGCCGCCATCGACATCGGGAGTAACTCCATCCGCATGGAGGCGGCCGAAATTGTGCCCGGGAGCCCCACGCGCATTCTAGCCTCGGAGCGGGAAGTAACCCGCCTGGGCGAGAGCGTCTTCCGCACCGGCAGGATCAGCGAGGAAGCGATCGCGCTCAACTGCGCCGTGCTGGCGAGGATGGCGGCGATCTATCGGGCGCTGGACGTCATCGGAGTCCGCGCCGTGGCTACTGCCAGCGTGCGCGAAGCCCGCAACCAGGCTGAGTTCCTGGCGCGCGCGTCGGAGGCGATTGGCGGGCAGGCCGAGGTGGTCACGGCCCGCGAGGAAGCGCGGCTGGTCCATGCGGGCGTCGAGAGCCGGTGGCCGCACCCGCGGCAGCGCGTGCTGATCATCGACATCGGGGGCGGCAGCGCGGAGATCATCGGCAGCGAGAACGGCCACCTCATCGACGCCATCTCGAAACCGCTCGGAGCCGTGCGCCTGCGCGAGATTTTCCTGTTCTCCGACCCGCCCACGCGGCGCGAGCTGCACCAGATGGAGGACTACATCCGCGAGCGGCTGGCCGGTGTCGCGCACCGTTTCGGACCCGCGCGCTGGGACCGCTTCATCGCCACTTCCGGAACCGCCTCCACCATCGCCGGCGCCATCAATGGCGCGCCACGATCGAAGCGCGGCGAGGCGGACCGCCTCCGGGCCTCCACCTCGCAGGTGCGCAAGCTCTACCGCAAACTGAGCCAGCTGCCGCTGGATCAGCGCCTGAAGGTCCGAGGCGTAGGCCCGAGGCGCGCCGAGATCATCGTTCCGGGCGCGGCCGTGCTGCTGCACATCCTCGAGGAATTCCAAGCGCCGTCGGTGAACTACTCCGCGGCCGGCATCCGCGACGGTATTATCGCGGACCTGGCGGCGCGCGGCATCGGACGCGAACTGGCGCAGCTGAACCGCGACCAGCGAAAAGAAGTCGAGCGCATGTGCCTCCGCTACGACGTGCGGCTGAAGCACGCGCGCCAGGTGGCGGCGATGGCCTCCACGCTCTTCCACGAGTTGCAGCCGCTTCACCAGCTTTCCCCGGGCTACGGCAAGCTGCTCGAGGCGGCCGCCTACTTGCACGACGTGGGCCACTATGTGAACGACGTGAGCCATCACAAGCACTCTTACTATCTGGTGGCGAATTCGGACATGTCCGGTTTCACAAAGGCGGAGCTGGATTTCATCGCCAACCTGTGCCGCTATCACCGCAAGGCCAGCCCGTCGCCCGACCACGCGAATCTACGGGCCATCGGGCCGGAGGAGCGGCAGCCGCTGCTCATGCTGATTCCGCTGCTGCGGATCGCCGACAGCCTGGACCGCAGCGGCGAGCAGCGCATACAGTCCGTCGACTGCCAGATCCGCAACGGGCAGGCGCTGATCCAGCTTCACGCGGCCGCGGACATCGAACTCGAACAATGGGCGGCCGGGCGCTCCGCCGATCTGTTCCGCCAGGTATACGGCCGCCCGATGGTGGTCACCACCCGGCCGGCAGGCTGACATGGGACGGAAAGAGCCAGACGCGGCGCCGGCCCCAACGCTTCGGCGTCATGCGGCACAGCTTGCACAAAACCGGCTGCGGAGGCTGGCGTACGCGGTGGGGCGCACCGCGAAGTCGGGGGACACCGAAGCGGTCCACGATTTGCGGGTGGCCATCCGGCGGCTGGCGCAGTGCCTGCGGGTGTTCGAGCAGTTTTTCCCGCGCGACAAAACGCGGAAGATCCGCCGGGCGCTGACGGAGATGATGGATCTGGCGTCCGCGGTCCGCGATCGGGATGTGGCGCTGGCGCTTTCGGCGAAGGCGAAGATCGCGCCGAAGTCCGACCTGCCGCGGCGCCTAGCGGACGACCGCCGTGTGGCACAGCGAGTGCTTGTAACAGAATTGAAACAATGGATACGGAGCAACCTATCCCGTAAGTGGCGTTCCGCCCTCGAACTCTAACATGGCCAAAGACGATGCACTTACGTGGGAGGGATCGGGGAGCCCAGGCGCCAATGCGCGGCGGTGTCTGCCCGGGTTAGTCGCAAGTTACTACCAGGAAGGCCGCAAGGCGGCCGCGGGTGACGCCGCGACGGAAACTCTGCATGAGTTCCGGCTGCGGACGAAGAGGCTGCGGTACACCATCGAGATGTTTCGAGCGTGTTACGGCCCGGGTCTGCGGCGCTGCCTGGATGCTTTGGGACGGGTTCAGGATCACCTGGGCGCGATCAGCGATTGCGCCGCCACGGAGCGGACATGCCGGGCGCTGCTGCCGCAGGATTCGCCCGACGGTGCGCGGCTGGACGCGTATCTCGAACGGCGGGCGGCGCGGGAGGCGTCGGCTTTCCGGCGCTACTGGCGCAACGAGTTCGACCGGGCGGGCGAAGCGCGGCGGTGGGAGATCTACTTCCGGAGAAAAACGAAGTAGCCCGTTGCGGAAGCGCGTTCCGCAACGGGCTTAGCGTCATGAGCAATCCGGTTCCGTTTGCCGTGAACACGCTTCAGCTTACGACCGTCAGCCCCAACTCGGGAGCCGCCGGAACCTCGGTCACTTTCACCGGGGCTGGCTTCGGATCTTCCCTGGGAAGCGGCGTGGCCTGGCTGGGCAGCACCGCAGGCCAGGTGGTCAGTTGGAGCGACACGCAGGTGGTGGCCACCGTCGCCTCCACCGCTCTGACCGGCATTGCGCGTATTCAACAGAACGGCGCGTGGAGCAACGCGCTCGCCTTCACCGTGCCGGCGGCAAACGGCGTGACACTGATGCCCAGTATGATCAACATGATGATGGGCGACACCCATGCCATCCAGGCGCTCAGCGCCTCCGGACAGCCGGTCACGGGACTGACCTGGAACTCGAGCGATCCGACGGTGGTGAGCCTGTCGACCGACGACCCGCCCATTTTGACGGCACTCGCCGCCGGACACGTGACCATCACGGCCGGCACGGCGTCGGCCGATGTCACGGTTTCGTCTCCGACCGATTTCCCCGGCGGACCGCCCCTGGGGACGGTGCTCTGGTCGCACCCCGGCGACGTCAATAGGATTGTGCCCGCGGTGCCCAGCCCCAGCGGGGTTGCGGACGTGTTCGCGTTCCAGAACGGCGGCATGGTCCAGGCCATTCGAAGCGACGGAACCACGGCCTGGACCGCGAACATAGGCCAGGAGGCGCGTCGTATCTTGGCGGACTTCCAGGGTGGCCTGGTGTACTCGAACGACGATGATGGCTCCCTCGTGAGGTTGGATGGGATGACTGGGCAGCCTCTCACGTTGTACACCCCAGAAAACACATACACGTTTCTGTCGGGCGTAGCCGTGCACACGGATGGAACGGTCTTCGCCGTTGAAACTGCCTTTGATCCCGAGTCGCATTGTGAGGTTCTTGGTATCGATTCCGCTACCGGCGCGCAGAAGTTCAGCGTGCCCGTGCCAATGCAGCCTTGTTTGGGAGCAGGACCAGGAGGCGTGAACGCAGGAGGCGCCGCAGGAGGCTACGGCGCAGGGCCCGTCATAATCGCGGGCGACGGGTACGCCTATGTACCATACACGTCCTGGGACAGCGCGCCGTTCTCGGCAACCTCCCATCTGCACCTGCTGCGAATAAGCAGCAGTGGAGCGTCCAACGATATCGCCGTCTACGACTGGACGTATTATTCGCCGGACAGGGTGCCGTTTCAATGGGGTAACGGCGGCGGGATGATTACGAATGGCGACACCGGAATCGTGCTCACCTGGATGGACGACCAGCCGCACATGGCGATCATCAACGGCACCGGCGCGAGCGTCGTCGACGGACCGGAGGTAGTACCGGGCCACGGAGTCATCCCCATATTACAAGCGCAGGACGGTTCGTTCGTTGGCACCCAGGGGTGGGGTCAGGAGTCCTACATGGTCGCCTTCGACGCAACCGGGGGCACGCTCTGGACCGTGCCAGGTTACTACCCCCTGATCGCCACCGCCGATGGCGGAGTGATCGCCACCTCAGACTACGTGTCCGCCACGATCTTCGATCAGAACGGGAACGCCGTGGATCAGATGGCGAACATGCCGACGTATTCGTGGATCCAAGCGTCATACTTATCGACTGCTGGCGTCACCCAAGTCTTGCTGCCGACAGTCAATTGGGCCGCGAGCTACCAAGGGATCACTGGCGGGAACTTCTCCTCAAACGGGACCTCTGTTGGAATTGCCAGAACGCTCGAAGGCTTGCTGGTCTTCGCGATGAAGCTCTTCCACTTCAGCCCAGATTGCCAGTGGCAAGCCCCCGGCGCAGGGGTCAAGGTGCAACTCACTGGAGACGCGCTCCAGTCGTACCAAACCGAGAAGCAGCAGCTGCTGGCTGGCAACTATCTGGCTAGCACCGCCTGCTCCAACTTCCTCATCCCGTTGATTGGGCAGGCTTCCTATGCCCAGCTTTCTAAGGCAATTACACAGTTGCCACCGCCTCCCGAGCTCCCGACACCCTATGACGGTTTGCAGACAAACATAAGCTGCTACGATGCCGGGCTCTTGAGCCCGGACGACCTGAGCATTCCCAATAAGGTCAGCATTTACAAAGGTGCTCCGGTCTGCGGGCAATTTGCTATGTACAAACCTCAACACGGAGGCGTCGGGAACCCTCATCCTAATCGAGTAACGGCGGTCGCCCAGCTTCGCCCCCCAGCAGGAGGCACGGCAACGGACATCTACATAAACACCGAGCTCACGAAAACTCTCGTTCAGGCGACGATCGTTCACGAGGCCCTGCACAATGTCACCGGATTATATGACGACGAACTGGAGACGCGGCTCGGCCTGAGACCGGAGTGTAAGAAAGGAATCGACTGTGCCACCGACTGCCCCAGTGGGTCGATATGTATCAGCGTCACACTGCTGAATCAAGGCTGCGCAGGAACAAACTGAAGGAGTTTTCTCTGGAGGCGCGAAATGGTACGCTTGACGGTTCTTTCCTTGGTCCTGTGCTCAGGTATAGGGGCCTTCGCCCAGTGTCCTGCACCGCGATACCGCACGGGTTTCACACTGGTAGACTCGAGAGCCGAATTAATCACGAGCATCAGCATTCTTCCTCGGGACTTCACCCCGAGCAGGCTGGTCTGTCTGGCCACCAGCCTGAAGGAGCGATACCGGGATCGGACTAGCATCCTTGTCAGTATCTTCAGCTCGCACAAGGCGGCCTCCACCTCGCTCGGGACGTTGATGCCGGTGTATGGCAGAGAGGACGTGAGCATGTTGGCGCAGATGCATGGCCGGTATGTCTTCTCGGCCGAGCGGCACGAGGACTATGTCGAACTCATGCCGGTGCTCACTTGGGAGTGGCACATGGATAAAGGGCCCTTCGACACCACGATCGACTTGCCCGTTGTGGCCGCGCCCCGCTGTCGCGTGGAGATACAGGAACGGTGCCTGATCGCGTCCAACGGGATCGACTATCCATACGAAGCGCTCAAACGGGGCGCCTCGGGCACGGTCACCCTGACCGGGAGCGTTACTCGCGGTGGCAAGGTCAGCGACGTCCGTGTGATGAAGGCCGAATCCGTTCCGGAAGGAGAGAGGGACTTGCTGGCGAATGCGGCTGTTCAAGACCTTTCGAGCTGGCGGCTGGAGCCCGGACGGCGCGAGAGCGCGATTCAGATCACCTATTCTTATGTGATCGACAAGAGCCTGCCGTGGAATGTCCAGACGCGACCCCGGTGGGTCCCGCCGAACGAGATCGTGATCAGCGGACGTCCACCGCACTAGGACCTTGCCCGTCCAGAACCTCCCGAATCTTCCGCGTCAGCACCGTCGGCGTGAACGGCTTCCTCAGGAACGCACCGCCCGCACCCGCCAACCCCCGCCCCTCCAGCGCGTCTTCCGCATAGCCCGACATCAGCAGCACCCTCAACCCGGGACGCATCCCGCCCACCTGCGCGGCCAGCGCCCGGCCGCTCATCTCCGGCATGACGGCGTCGGTCAGAAGCAGGTCGATCGCCCCCACGTGGCTGGCGCAGAGGGCAATCGCCTCGTTGGGCCGCGCCGCGGGCAGCACCGTGTAGCCGTGGTGTTCCAGCACGCCCGAAACCAGCCGGCGCACTTCGTCCTCGTCCTCGACCAGCAGCACCGTCTCGGTCCCGCGCTCCCGTCGTGGTCCAATGCCATGCCCTTCAACGTGAACACCGCGACCATTTTGACCGTCACGCCGGCCAGCGGCGTGCCCGGAACCCCGGTCACCATCGCGGGCTCCAGCTTCGGCGCCGCCCAGGGCGGCGGGCAGGTCTGGCTGGGCACCGCCAATGCCGTGGTTCAATCCTGGAGCGATACTCAAATAGTCGCCCTGGTGGCCAGCGGATCGGCCTCCGGCAACGCGCTCGTCCTGCAGAACGGCGTCATGAGCAATCCGGTTCCGTTTGCCGTGAACACGCTTCAACTCACCAGCATCGACCCCAACTCGGGAGCCGCCGGAACCGCGGTCACGTTCACCGGGGCCGGCTTCGGATCCTCGCAGGGAAGCGGGGTGGCCTGGCTGGGCAGCACCGCGGGCCAGGTGGTGAGTTGGAGCGACACGCAGGTGGTGGCCACCGTCGCCTCCACGGCTGTGACCGGCATTGCGCGTATTCAACAGAACGGGGTGTGGAGCAACGCGCTGGCCTTCACCGTACCGGCGGAAAACGGCGTAACACTGATGCCCAGCGTACTCAACCTGATGGTGGGCGACACCCATGCCATCCAGGCGCTCAGCGCGGCCGGACAGCCGGTCACGGGACTGACCTGGACGTCGAGCGACCCGACGGTGGTGAGCCTGTCGAGCGACGACCCGCCGCTTCTGACGGCGCTGGCCGCCGGACACGTGACCATCACGGCCGGCACGGCGTCGGC
>CAZBQQ010000152.1:0-14152 GCA_964493965.1 uncultured Solibacteraceae bacterium | reverse complement strand
GTTCCGTGCGCAGGCGCCCCTTCCCCGCATAAGCCAGCAACTGGCGGGTCAGGTCCGCCGCCCGTTCGGAGGCCCGGACGATGGAGCGGAGTTGCACTCGCGCCGGGTCCTCCGCCGGCGTGTCGGCCAACAGCAGGCTCGCATTGCCCATCATTCCCGTAAGCAGGTTGTTGAAGTCGTGGGCGATGCCTCCGGCGAGCAGCCCGAGACTCTCCAGCTTCTGCGTATGCTGCAACTCGCGCTCGAATTTCCTGCGCTCGGTGAGGTCGCGGAGGTTCACTTGAATCGCCCGCCGGTCGCCCTCCGGGTAGGCGGTGCCGATGAACTCGGTCTCGATCGTGCGGGCGTCCTTGGTCTTGAAGGCGATGCTGGCAAACTGGGAGGCGCCATGGTCGCGTATCTGTTCCAGCGCGGCGCGAAGCTCGGGGGTGTCGCGGGCTGGATCGATTTCCCAGAATCTTCGCCCCACTAGTTCCTGGCGGCTGTAGCCGAGCAGCTCTTCCGTATACGGGTTGACGTCGAGAACCTCGCCCGTGACCGCATCGAGGATGACGATCCCGTCGCGCGCGTATTCGAACAACCGGCGGTAGCGAGCCTCGGCGGCCAGCTTTCGCTCCGTGACGTCCTCGAAGGCCAGCAGGGTGGCGTCCGCGCCGGATTCCCTGATCCGCCGCGCGTTCAGCAGCAGCGTGCGACGTCCCAGAGGATGGAACTCGTGCTCGACCTCCACGTCGCGGAGCTGGCTCTCTCCCGCCAGCAACCGATCCAACAGACCGCGCACCACCGGGAGGTCCAGTTGGCCGTCTACGATCTCGTACACACTGCGGCCTTCGGTCCGCTGGGGGCCGCTGCGGAAGAACTCGTAAAAGGCGCGGTTGGCGCCCCGGACCGCAAGCTCCTGGTCGAGAACGAGGAGGGGTTCGCGCGCCGTGTCGACAATGGCATTCGCGTAATCGCGGGCGCGCCTGACGTCTTCCATACCGCGCTTCAGGTCGGTGACATCGGTCAACAGCAGCACCACGCCGTCGATACGGTTGTCCGCCGTACGGTAAGGCCGCGCGCGCATCAGATAGTCGCGGCCGTCCGAGTCCTGCACTTCCTGCTCGTGCACCTTCAGGTTCTCGAGGACGTCACCGAGGATGCCCTCCAGGTTGGGAACGTTGATGCGCGGCTTGATGTCGGAAACCGGGCGTCCCACGTCGGTGGGGATCAGGCGAAGCAACTTCTCGGCGGCGGAGGTAAAACGCCGGATGCGGAAATCGCGGCCGACCATCAGGATGGGAGTGCTGGTCGAGGTCAGCAGGTTGGCCAGGTCGTCGTTGAGCTGGGTCAACTGGGTATTGCGGCTCTGCATCTCCGCGTTGATGGTGGCCAGCTCCTCGTTCGATGCCTGTAGCTCCTCTTTGGTCGTCTGGAGCTCTTCGTTGCTGCTTTGCAGCTCCTCGTTGGCGGCCTGGGCCTCCTCGTTGGTGGAGCGCAGCTCTTCGATGATGGATTGCAGGTGCTCGCGGCTGGAGACGAGTTCCCTTTCCATGTGCTCAAGATGGCGCTCGGGATCCTCCAGGTGGGACGCGCCGGGTTCGGCCGGAGAGGGCGCGCCGGGCCGCTTCCCAACGTGCTCCAACGTGTCGCCAAGATCTTCGAACAGGATCACCGAATGCGGCTCGCCGCGCGGTATGGAAATGGGAATCACGGTGATCCTGACGAAGTGAAAAGCCCGGTCCTGCCGCACCTGGATTTCCTCGAGCCGCAGGGCGGTTTGGCGTTGGTGCGCCTCCGCAATGGCCGCGCGCAACGGAACGGCCAGATCCTCGCGGACCGCCTCGAGCAGATTCGTTTCCACGGCAGCCCGCGAGAGGCGCAGATAGGGGGCGACGTCGCCGCGGAGTTCGACGATCTGGAGGTTCTTGTCGACCACCAGGCCACTGGGCCCATACCGTGTGAGAAGCATGCGGTCGACGACGGCCCGGACCTCTCCGCGCACGGTGCGCGCGCCTGCGGGCGGAATGGAAGGCAGGTCGATCGCGGAAGGGCGAACCACATTCGCGATGGCTTCGATCGCCCGCAAGCCGAGGCTCGGCTTCCTGCAGTAAATCCTGCGATCGACATCCAACGCGTCGAAAAGCTCGGAGAGGCGGCCGCTGTTTTCCGACGATCCCACCAGCAGGTACCCGGACGGGCGCAACGCGTAGGCGAGCGTATCGATGACTTTATGTTGCAGGCTGGGCGCCAGGTAGATCAGCAGGTTGCGGCAACTGATCAGGTCCATGTGCGATATCGGCGGGTCCACACCCAGGATGTGGCGCGAGAAGATACAAAGCTCCCGAACGTTGCGGTTGATCTGATAGCCGGCCTCGCCGCGCGTGAAATAGCGCCGCAGCCGTTCCGCGGAGACGGCCGCGGCGATGCTCTCGTCGTAGACGCCGGCGCGGGCCCTCTCGATCACTCGCTCGCTGGCGTCGCTGCCGAATAACTGAACGGAGAAAGAGAGACCGGTGGCGCTCAGATAGTCGAGTAGCGCTATAGCCACCGAATAGATCTCCTCGCCGGTGGAGCAACCGGGAACCCAGACGCGCAGCGGATCGCCTTCGGCACGGTCTCTCACCAGGGCCGGGAAAGCCGTCTCGCTCAACGCCTCGAACACCGGGGCGTCCCGGAAGAAGCCGGTGACCTTGATGAGCAGGTCGTCGAACAGGAGGTCGATCTCGTCCGGTTCGCTCCGCAGCAGCTGGAAGTACTCATCCAGGCTGTCGACCTTTCGCACCAGCATCCGGCGCGCCAGGCGGCGGTGGACGGTGGGCTGTTTGTACAGCCGGAAATCGACTCCGGTTCTCTTTCGCAGGGCGTCGAGAATCTTGTCTATAGTGGGAAAATCGTCCAGCAGTTGCTCGAGAGTCGGGGCCGCCAGGGGGTGGTGCGCGATGGTGGCCAGTTCCTCGGCGATCCTTCTTGGGGAAAGCACGAAATCGACCGAGCCGGCGGCAATCGCGCTACGGGGCATGCCGTCGAACTTAGCCGAGGCATCCTGGGCAAACGTGATCCCGCCCTCCGCCTTGATCGCCTTCAGTCCCAGCGTTCCGTCGGACGCGGCCCCGGAGAGGACAACGCCGATAGCGCGGCTGTGCATGCTTTCGGCCAGCGACGTAAAGAACGTGTCGATGGCCCGGCGCTGGTGGGAAAGCTGCTGGGCCGGACGACTGATGCGCAACACGCCATCCGCAATCGCCATCGTTGCATTAGGCGGTATCACGTAGACGCGATCGGGCTCGACGCGAACGTCATCCTGCACCTGGATCACCGGCATGCGCGTGTAGTTCGCGAGCAGGTCGGCGAGGATGCTTTCGTGGTGGGGGTCCAGGTGCTGCACCAGCACGAACGCCATCCCGGTTTGGGGCGGCAGGTTCCTGAGCAGTTCCGAAAACGCCTCGAGGCCCCCGGCGGAGGCGCCTATGCCGACAATCAGCCCGGACGGGTCGGCTGCAGGGCCGGGGCCGGCCTCACGAGGTACACCAATGCTCTCCGGCTCGGCCATCCTCTGGATTCTCCTAATCGATCATAGCCCCAGACGGGTGGCCGAAGCTTGCCCAAACGCAAGGGGAATTCACAAAAAGCGCTCCAATTGTGGCGCAGGCTCTCAGCCGGCCGCGGCGAGACTCCTCTCGACGCACGAGTAGACGTCCGGAGTGGGGCGGCTCTCCAGAGCTGCGCCGGACGTCCACGTCCGGCCTGCTTTTCTTTCTGCGGTTGCGTGGAAGACGTCGGCGCCTGCGCCGGACCTCCACGGCCGCCACCCTCATCCCCGCGCGCCGCTGCCGTTGAAGGCCGTCTCCTTCGTTGCGTCTGAGCCACCACATGGCGGTGGGTAGCCCCATCAGACCCATCAGGCCTCGGAACCGCCCGAATTAGCCCCGTCGCCACAGCCTCCTGCACGGCTCCAGCCCCGTCCGCCGGCCCGTCGCCACAGCCCCCCTGCACCGTTTAGTTTCCCTAAATGGTCCGTTGAGAGAACAAGGTTTGACACCGCTCTCGCCATTCCTTACGCTACTCCCTGACTCGCTTCGAGCCTTATTGGCTCGCATTTTCTGTCCGAACCGGTCTGAGAATGCAGACCGTGGGAAGACTAGCCGCCCAGTCGGACGCTGGCCAGAGTGGGCGAACCAAAATCTTGAAATGGGGTTACTTTCGTATCGACTCTGTGGGAGGAGGATTGATATGTCTCGCTTTGTAACGATTCTTGCGCTGGTCCTTTTGGCGGGGTCCGCGATGTTCGGGCAGGCCGTCGCCATCGGCAGCGTCAACGGTGAAATAACGGATCAGAGTGGGAGTTCCGTTCCGGGAGCTACCGTGACCCTCACGGAGACTGACCGCGGGAACGTCCACACGGTCCTTTCGAACACCGACGGCCACTACATGCTTCCCAACCTGCCTGTCGGACCCTATCGCCTCGAGGTGAGGGCGAAGGGCTTTAAGGACTACGTGCAGACCGGCATCGTGCTGCAGGTTGCCCAGAACGTCACCCAGAACGTCGCATTGCAGGTCGGTGCCCTCACCGAGACCGTTTCGGTGCACGCCGCCGCCAACATGGTCGAGACCAAGGACACCTCGATATCCCAGGTCATCTCGCAGAGGCCGATCGTGGACCTGCCGCTCAACGGCCGCAATCCCGCCGACCTGCTGACCATCTCGGGACTAGCCATCTCCTCGAACGTCACCGGAATGACGCTCAATGGCGGCGATCTGACCGGCAGCAAGAACATTCAGGGATCCAACGGTTCCGGCCAGTATTCGATTGCCGGAGGCGCGGCCAACGGAGTGAACTTCCTCCTGGATGGCGGCGATAACAACGACGCCTTCAGCAACGTGAACCTGCCCATTCCTTTCCCGGATGCCCTCCAGGAATTCAGCGTGCAGACAGAAGGGCTGCCCGCCCAGTACGGGCTCCATCCCGGCGGCGTGGTCAACATCGTGACTAAGTCGGGCACCAATTCCCTGCACGGCGATCTGTTCTATTTCCTCCGCAACGGCGATCTCAACGCCCGCCAGGACGGAACGCTGCTGCGCGATTCCTTGAAGCGCAACCAGTTCGGCGGCACTGCCGGCGGCAGGATCCTCAAGGACAAGTTGTTCTTCTTCGGCGGCTATCAGGGAACCCGGCAGCGCAGCGATCCACTGAACCAGCCGGCAGCCTACGTCCCCACCGCCGCCGCGTTGAGTGGCGACTTCAGTGTGTTGGATTCCACCACCTGCCTCAAGGCGGCGAGAACACTCAAGGACCCCAGCGGCAAGGTGTATCCCGGCAACAAGATTCCCACCTCCAGTTTCGATACCGCCGGGTTCAAGCTGGCCTCCACGTTCCTCCCCGTCTCCACGGACCAGTGCGGGAAGTTCTTCTTCGGCTATCCGGCTAACAACCCCGACGACCAGATCATCGGCCGCGTCGATTTCAACCTGAGCAGCAAGCAGGTTCTCTACGCACGGTATTTCATCTACGATTTCACGGCCCAGACGATATTCGACGGCCACAACGCCCTGACCACCGGAGCGCCGGGAAACCAGGACCGTTCGCAAACCGCCACCATGGCCGACACTTATACGTTCAGCGGCACGGCCCTCAACTCGTTCCACGCCACTTTCGACCGGCGCCGCGACAATCGGGCATCCGCTGCGAACCTGTTCAGCCCCAAGGACGTGGGTGTCAACATGTTCATCAACCAACCGAACTACACGCAGCTCACTGTAAGTGGCTACTCGGGTGGTGGGTTCAACATCGGCTGCGGCACTTGCGCCCTGGCGAATTTCGACATCAACACTTACCAGGTAGCGGACGATTTCCTCCTCGTCCGCGGTAAGCACGAGATCGCGTTCGGCTTCGACGGTCGCAAGGATCAATTCAACTCCTATAACAACCAGCAATCCAATGGTCAGTGGACCTTCAACGGCCAGACCAGCGGCGACGGTCTGGCGGACCTTCTGATCGGCCGGTTTTCCGGTTTGACGGATGGCAACGTGATTTCGGATTACCTGCGCCAGACGGTCATCGCCGCCTACGTGCAGGATTCCTTCCACGTCACGTCGCATTTCAGCGTCAACCTCGGCGTGCGCTGGGAACCCTCGGTGCCGGCCTACGACAAGTATGGGCGCGGCAACCAGTTCAGCTTGCCCCTCTTCCTTCAGGGCTGGCACACCGCTGACCCGCGGTACCCCAATGCTCCGGCGGGCTTGATCTTCTCAACGGATAAAGCGCAGGATCCTTACGGCGATAAGTTCACGGCATCGCACTGGGCCGTATTCTCGCCCCGTCTCGGGATCGTCTTGGACCCCAAGGGGGACGGCAAGCAGACCATCCGCGCGTCGTTCGCCCTCCTGCATGACACCACCGAACTGTTCTATCCCGAGCGCTGGACCACCAATGCGCCCTACGTCTCTTCGATCTCGCTGACCAGCGGACAGTTCTCCAATCCGTTCGCGGCTTACACGTTGAACGGGGTGACCGGCGACCCGTTCCCCGGCGCCTCGATCTTCCCCACCCAGGGCGCATACATCAGTGTGCCGCCTAACAATAAAGTCACTTACATGATGCAGTACAACCTCAGTTATCAACGCCAGGTGAAGGACTGGCTCATTACGGCGAACTACCTGGGGAATGTTACGCGGCACATATGGGGCTCGATCGACGCCAACCAGGCAATTCCCATTGCCGGCGCCAGCACGTCGAATACCAATAAGCGGCGTATGACTTACCTGGACAACCCCATAACTGGTCAGTATTATGGCGACATCCAGCAGACCGACGACGGCGCCAATGCCGCCTACAACGCCCTCGCGTTGAGGGCCGAGCACCGCATGGGCAGCCACTTCCAGGTCCTCACCAATTACACCTGGAGCCACTGCACCAGCACCTGGGATTTCGCTGGAGAGCTGGCGGGTCCGGTCTATCAGAATTCGCTCGACCGCGCCAATGGAGAGCGCGGCAATTGCGGCTATGACCACCGGCACGTCTTCAACGGTTCGGTGGTGGCCGACAGCCCCGGACTCGGCTCCGGCTTTGCCAAGTTAATTACCAAGGACTGGCAGATCTCGCCGATCGTGGGCATCTTCACCGGCAATCCCATCCAGATCACCGACGGCAAAGATATCTCGCTCAGCGGCCAGAACCTGGACCGCCCTAACGTGATCCTGCCGACTCAGGTGTATCCATCCCAAAGGTCGCCCCAGGAGGAGTTCAACCCGGCGGCGTTCGCAAACGCCGCGGCCGGAACCTTCGGCAATCTCGGCCGCAACTCAGTCTACGGACCTGGCCGCATCAATTGGGACATGGCCGTGAGCCGGCCCTTCCAGCTGGGCGAGCGCTGGAAACTTGAGTTCCGCAGCGACTTCTTCAACATCATGAACCACGGCAACCCGGGCAACGTGGGCGGGGGAGGCTTCCTCGGCACGTCCCTCAGCAGCTCGGGCACCCTCGGCACGGTCACCAGCTTTATGCCTCCGAGGATCATCCAGCTGGCGATGAAGCTGTACTTCTAGGCAATTCGGGCAGGGCTCTCCCGAGCCCTGCCCCACCCTTCCCCTTGGCCCACGCCAACCCGATTCGTGCCATCAGGCCAGCCTCGACTCCCTCCCAAAGTGCCTGCCATACGGGCCTGCGGATCGTTCAGTTCCGCTAAACGCTCCGTTCAGAAAACTCGGTTTGACACATGCCTTGCCACCCATTACCCTACGTCCGGGCCTGTTTCTCGCTTTAGCGGGCCCGCGGGCGTGCGGACCGCCGCGGCGCCCGAGTTGTGGAGCAAGGCGAGAGCATAGGTCAGCCGCTTTCCGGGGACCGCCGGAGTCCGGCGTTAGGAGGCGGTTGGATGTTGAATCTGAAGTTGAGGAAGTAACTCCGTGGGAGGAGTCATTACTTCAAGGGAGCAATTCATGATGAACCTATCGAAAATATGGCGGACAGTCTCGCTGATCGCTTGCGTGTGTCTCTCGAGCACCCTGGCTTGGTCCCAGGAAGCGCGCGGCACCATTGCGGGAACCATCGCTGATCCATCGGGCTCGGTCATTCCCGGCGCCCTCGTGGTGGTGACGAACACCGCCATGGGAACTACAACCAACCTCACCACCAACCAGGACGGCGTCTACCAGGCCACCTTCCTGCTTCCCGGGCCCTACCAGGTCGAGGCCTCGGCACAGGGCTTCAAGAGGGTCGTCAGAGGCGGCATCCAAGTCCGCGTCGCGGACCGTCTGGAGGTGAATATCGAACTACCGGTCGGCTCCTCCAGCCAGGCCGTGACGGTCACGGCGGAGACCCCGCTTCTCAATACAGAGACGGCCTCCACCGGCACCATCGTGGACTCCAAGCGCGTGGCCGACATGCCCATAGCCTACGGCAACCCCTTCCTGCTGATCGGGTCCGCCGCGGGCGTCGCCTTCACGGGTGACGCACGTCTGGACCGGCCCTTCGAGCCGACCCACATCGTCGGGTTCGCCATGGCCGGTTCGCGCGGCAACCTGAGCGACGTCACCATCGATGGCGCGCCCACCACGGCCACCGCTAACGGCAATCAGGTGATTGCATCCTACGTTCCGCCCACCGACATCGTGCAGGAATTCAAGGTGCAGACCGCGACCTTCGACGCGCAATTCGGCCAGACCCAGGGCGGCGTCACCAACATCAGTATCAAGTCGGGCACCAACGCCTTCCACGGAGCCGCCGGGTACTCGTTCCAGCGGCCCGATTTCTGGGCCAACGATTTCTTCAACAACAAGAAGGGCAACGACGTCCGCCCAGCGTTCTCGTTCAATCGCTGGGGCGGAGCGATCGGCGGGCCGGTCTGGATCCCGAAGGTCTACAACGGCAAGAACAGGACCTTCTTCGAGTGGGGCTACGAGGGCATCCACGACGCCCGTCCCCGTCACGACGACACCACCAACTCCGTTCCCACCGACGCCGAGAAGAACGGTGATTTTTCAGCCTTCCTGCCTCTGGGCGCCAGCTATCAGATCTTCGACCCGAGCACGCGCCGCGCCATCGCCGGCGGGCACTACCAGGAGGATCCCTTCCCGGGGAACAAGATCCCGATAGCCTCCTTCAACCCGGTCGCCGTCAAGGTCCTCGGCTTCTTCCCGACGCCTCTCAGCGCCGGAAAGTCGGATGGCACCCAGAACATGGTCGACTCCAGCGTCACCGAGAGAGCCAAGTACTACAACCACAGTTGGCGCGTGGACCACACCATCAGCGACAGGCAGCGCATCTTCGTGCGCGCCAGCATCTATCGCCGGGACAGCACCTACAATAACTACTTCAACGACCTGGCCACCGGCGTGTTCTTCCAGTTCGCGTCTAAAGCCGCCGTCTTCGACGACGTCTACACCCTCTCGCCCACTACGGTGCTCAACGTCCGCTACAGCTACAACCGGTTCATCCGCTATCAGAACGGGAACCAGGAAGCCAACGGATTCGACCTCACCTCGCTGGGCTTCCCCTCCTCGTACGCCAACGCGATCCCGAAGAACATTGGCGCCTTCCCGCAGTTCAACATAACCGGCTACATCCCCAGCGGCTCGGCTGCGGGCGAGGACCGGCCGGTGATGAACCACACCGTCAACGCCAATATCACCAAGGCGATGGGAACGCATTCCATCCGCTCCGGCGTCGAATTCCGCGCCTACCAGGAGAACGACAAGTTCTTCGGCTTCCAGCAGACGGGCACATTCAATTTCGACTCCACTTACACCAAGCAGTTGGACACATCCACCGGCACCCCGCCTCAGGGCGTGGCGGCTCTCCTGCTCGGCATCCCCACTTCGACCAGCAACGTGGCGCGCTCGTCGGATTATGCCGAACAATCGAACTCCTGGGGCTTCTTCGTGCAAGACGATTGGAAGATCATGCCCAAACTGACCTTGAACATCGGCTTGCGCTATGAGTTCGAGCAACCGCTCCACGAGCGCTACGACAAGAGCGTTCTGGGCTTCGATCCCACCTACGTGCAGCCGATCTCGGCGGCAGCGGCGGCGACCTTCGCTTCCAAGGACGCTTCCAAGGTTCCGGAGCTCACGGCTCTCCAGGCTCTAGGCGGACTCACCTTCGCCGGGGTCAACGGCAACCCCTCCGGTCTCTACAACACACCGAAGAATCAGTTCATGCCGCGCATCGGCTTTGCCTACCAGGCCGGTAACGACACCGTAATCCGCGGCGGCTTCGGCATGTTCTATGGCTTCCTGGGCGAGCGCCGCAGCGACGTTGTCCAGAGCGGCTGGAGCCAGAACACCAATGTGGTGCCCACCATCGACAATATCCACTTCGTCGGCACCCTCACCAACCCGTTCCCCAACGGCATTACGGAACCAGTAGGATCCTCCGCGGGATACCAGACCTTCCTGGGACAGGCCATCACATACTTCAACCAGAATCCTGTGGCGCCGCGCGTGATGCGTTGGGAATTCGGCGTTCAGCACGCCTTCCGGGGCGGCATCGTCGTGGAGGGCAACTACACCGGCAACAAGACCATCCACATCGAGCTCAATCCCACCGGCAACCCGAACGTCATCAACATCAACTCGCTGCCCAGCCAGTATCTGTGCAAGGGCGCCACACGAGACACGGCGTGCGACAGCAACCTTACGACCAAGGTTACGAACCCGTTCTACAACCTGGTCCCGGGCAACACGCAAAGCATTTTCACCGGGACGACGATCGCGAAGTCCAGCTTGCTGGCGCCGTTCCCCGAGTTCGGAAATGTGAATACGTCGAGGAACCAGGGCTACTCCTGGTACCACTCCCTGACGGTGTCGGTCGAGAAGCGGTTCTCCAAAGGCTTCTCCATGACTGGCAATTACACCTGGTCGAAATTCATGCAGGCAGATGAGCTGCTGAACCCGGCGGATCTGTACCCGGTCCGGGTGATCTCAGATCAGGACGTGCCTCACCGGATTTCCATCAGCGGCGTGTTCGAGCTGCCCTTCGGCATCCACAAACCGCTCCTGAACGGAACCAACCCGTTCACCTCGCGAATCGTGGGCGGCTGGCGGCTCTCGGGGATCTTCGGTTACCAGGTAGGCTTCCCCCTGGCTTGGGCCAACCCCAGCGGCAGCATCTGCTGTCTCCAGTACGGGAACCCCGCGGACATCCTCCTGCCCGCCGATCAGCGCACCGTGGACCACTGGATCAACACCGCCAGCTTCGAGACGGCCTCTGCGAAGCAGTTCACCTCGACCGAGCTTCGCACCTGGCCTCTGCGGTTCTCCCAGATCCGCGGCCGCAACGCGAACAACGTAGACCTCGCGGCGATCAAAGACACACGCATCCGCGAAGGGCAGAACATTCAGTTCCGGGCCGAGGCGCTCAATGCCTTCAACCACCCCAATTTCGCGGCCCCGGACCTGAATCCTACATCCAAGACCTTCGGCCAGATCACGTCTGCGAACCAGGCGGGATACCCGCGCCGGCTGCAGTTGAGTCTGAGGTACATCTTCTAAGCGCGTAGCACGAGAAGGACGCGTGGACTCGGGGCGCTCGCAAGGGCGCCCCTCTTTTTATTAGAGAGCGGGTGTTTCTTCCACCCGCAGCGGCTTCCCACGCCTGCTCGAGACCGACGCCGAGATGTAGTCGCGGTGCATGCGCGCGATGGTCTCGATGCTGATGCTCTTCGGGCAGACCGCTTCGCACTGGCCCATGTTGGTGCACTGGCCAAAGTCCTCTCGCGTCATCCGGAGGACCATGCCGATGGCGCGCCGGTCGCGCTCGGCTTGCCCCTGCGGCAGGAGGCCGAGGTGCGAGATCTTCGCCGCCGTGAACAGCGCCGCCGAAGCGTTGGGGCACATGGCCACACAAGCGCCGCACCCGATGCAGGCCGCGGCGTCCATGGCCAGGTCGGCCTTCTCCTTGGGGATCGGGATCGCGTTGGCCTCGACCGCGCTGCCCGTCGAGACCGAGATATACCCGCCCGCCGCGATGATGCGGTCGAAAGCGCTGCGGTCCACGATCAGATCCTTGATCACCGGGAATGCCCGCGCGCGCCACGGCTCCAGGTATAGCGTCTCGCCATCGTGGAACTGCCGCATGTGAAGCTGGCAGACGGTGGTGCCGCGCTGCGGGCCGTGAGCCGTGCCGTTGATCATGAACCCGCACATGCCGCAGATTCCTTCGCGGCAGTCATGGTCGAAAGCGATGGGCTCCTTGCCCTCGGCGATGAGGCCCTCGTTCACCACGTCGAGCATCTCCAGAAACGACATGTGCTCGCTGATGTCGCGGGCCTCGTAGCGCTCCATACGCCCACGCTCGTCCGGACCCTTCTGCCGCCATACGTGGAGAGTGAGGTTCATTTGTAGCTCCGTCGCGAGGGGTGCACGTATTCGAACGAAAGCGGCTCCTTGTACAGCCCCGGCGAGTTGCCCACGCCGCGGAACTCCCAGGCGGCGACGTAGGAATAGTCGTCGTCGTTGCGCAGGGCCTCGCCGTCCGGCGTCTGATACTCCTCGCGGAAATGGCCGCCGCAGGACTCGTTGCGCTCCAGGGCGTCCAGGCACATCAGCTCGGCCAGTTCGAAGAAGTCGGCGACGCGGCCGGCCTTCTCGAGCGACTGGTTCAGCTCTTCCCCGCTCCCCAGCACTCGCAGGTCATGCCAGAACTGCTCGCGCAGCTCCGGGATCCTGGACAGCGCGAACTGCAGACCTTCGGCCGTCCGCGACATGCCGCAGTATTCCCACACCAGCTTACCGAGCTCGCGGTGGTAAGAGTCCACCGTGCGCGTGCCCTTGATGTCCAGCAGACGGGACAGGGTGCACCGCACCCCGTTCTCGGCCTCGGCGAACGCCGGGTGGCTGGGTTCCACCTTGCCGGATTTCTCGCCCGCCAGGTAGTCGCCGATGGTGTAAGGGAGGATGAAGTAGCCGTCGGCCAGCCCCTGCATGAGGGCGCTGGCGCCGAGCCGGTTGGCGCCGTGGTCGGAAAAGTTCGCCTCGCCCGCGACGTACAGCCCCGGGATCGTGCTCATGAGGTTGTAGTCCACCCACAGCCCGCCCATGGTGTAGTGGCTGGCGGGGTAGATGCGCATGGGCACCTTGTAGGGATCCTCGCCCGTGATGCGCTCGTACATCTCGAACAGGTTGCCGTAGCGCTCCTCGATGACACCGCGCCCCAGCCGGTCGATGGCCTCGCTGAAATCCAGATACACTCCGTAGCCGCCGGGGCCCACGCCACGTCCCTCGTCGCAGACCGCTTTCGCGTTGCGCGAGGCCACATCGCGCGGCACCAGGTTGCCGAAGGAAGGATACTTGCGCTCGAGGAAGTAGTCGCGCTCCTCTTCCGGGACCTCGTTCGGCTTCCGCGTGTCGCCCTTCTTTTTCGGCACCCAGATGCGGCCGTCGTTGCGCAGCGACTCGCTCATCAGCGTGAGCTTCGACTGATACTCGCCGGTCACCGGGATGCAGGTGGGGTGGATCTGCGTGAAGCAGGGGTTCGCGAACAGCGCTCCGCGCTTGTGCGCGCGCCAGATGGCGGTGGTATTGCACCCCTTGGCGTTGGTCGAAAGGTAAAACACGTTGCCATAGCCGCCGGTGGCGAGCACCACCGCGTGCCCGGCCCACGATTCAATCGCGCCGGTGATGAGATCGCGTGTGACGATCCCGCGGGCCTTGCCATCCGCCACCACCAGGTCGAGCATCTCGTGGCGCGAGAACATCCGCACCTGCCCGGTCGCGATCTGGCGTTCGAGGGCCTGGTAGGCGCCCAACAGAAGCTGCTGGCCGGTCTGGCCGCGCGCGTAGAAGGTGCGCGAGACCTGCGCGCCTCCGAACGAGCGGTTTTCGAGCAGGCCGCCGTATTCGCGCGCGAACGGCACGCCCTGCGCCGCGCACTGGTCGATGATACTGACGCTCAGCTCGGCGAGGCGATACACATTTGCCTCGCGCGAGCGAAAATCGCCGCCCTTCACGGTGTCGTAGAACAGGCGGAAGACGCTGTCGCCGTCGTTCTGGTAGTTCTTCGCCGCGTTGATGCCGCCCTGCGCGGCGATGGAGTGGGCGCGGCGCGGCGAATCCTGAAAGCAGAAACACAGCACGTTGTAACCGAGCTCGCCGAGCGTGGCCGCGGCCGAGGCGCCCGCCAGTCCGGAGCCGACCACGATCACCGTGTACTTCCGCTTGTTGGCCGGGTTCACCA
>CAZBQQ010000151.1:12245-14179 GCA_964493965.1 uncultured Solibacteraceae bacterium | reverse complement strand
CTTGATGGCGCGGATGGCCTTCTGCACGATGCCGTCTTCGGCGTAGGCCCCGCTCGCGGTTTCGTCTTTGCTGTCCGGGATGCCGAACAGGATGACGCCGCCGATTCCCAGGTGCTCCGCCTCGGCGGCCTCGCGGACGGCTTCGTCCACGGAGAGTTGGGCGTGGCCAGGCATGGATGCGATCTCCCGCCGCACTCCTTTCCCGGGGACAACGAACAACGGCAGGATGAACTGCGAGGGCTCCAGATGCGTCTCGCGAACCAGGCGGCGCAAGGGTTCGGTGGACCGCAGCCGCCTCATGCGGTGAACGGGGAAGGGCATGACTACGATTTTAGCGCCGCTGCCAGAACGCCATTCCGACCAGGCCGAGAGATGCCAGAAGCAGGCTGCCGTCGCGCGCCAGCGAGCGCGGCGAGATGATGTCTCCCGGCCCGAAGCAGCCGCATTCGATCTGGATGCCGCTCGCGTAGGTGCGCACCATGATGGCGAAAAAGCCGAGGAGCAGGGCCGACGCGGCGATCGAAGAGACACGCAGGAACCGGCCGGAGATGAGGAGCAGGCCCACCAGCATCTCAACCCAGGGCAGCGCCCGCGCGACCAGCTTCACGGCCCACATCGGCAGCAGGTCGTAGTTGGCCACCGAATTGGCGAAGACTTGCCACGGATCGCGCAGCTTCACGAACGCGGCATAAACGAAAATGGCGCCAAGCACGAGCCGGAGGAACAGCCGAAGCCAGCGCGCCATATCACTGGGCCAGCAGGCCGTCCAGGTAGCTGCGCAGCAGTTCGTAGTTGACCGCGCCCGGCCATGGATAGGAGGTGGAACCGTGTTTGATCAGCATGGTCGGGGTTTGCTGGAGGCCGATGCTCCGGCCCAACTCCACGTCGCGATCGATCTCGGCGGCGATAGTCTTGTCGTTCACCAGACTGCGAACTGTCTGCGCCTCGGCGGCGGTGAGTCCGCGGCAGGCAGTCTCGTCGACTTTTCCGCTCACAGACCATTCGGCCTGGTGGAGGAACAGGCGGTCCGCGACGTCGCTGTACTTGCCCACGCGCGCCGCTGCTGTGGCATAGGCGGCGGCCAAGCGCGAGTACTGGTGTCCGGGCAGTGGGAACTCCCGATGAATGAGGTACACCTTGCCCGTCGCGGCGTAGTTCTTGATCAGCTGAGGCAGGGTCTGCTCATCGAGGGTCTTGCAATGCGGGCACTGGAAGTCGCTGAAGACCTCGATGGTGATGGGGGCGCTCGGAGAACCGACCGCCTTGGGGTCGGAACGCGGCGGATTGGCCGCCAACACCACCAGGCTGGTGAGCAAAAGGACTGGAACGGGCCTCATAAGACGATTAGACCACGGCGACGGGTTTTGGTTACAAGGCGGCGCTCTACGCTACAGAGAGCGTCAGCCGGCCGTTCGAACGATTCCTGGGCGTGGGCTTGACAACGATACGGACATCTCTGCCCAACCGGGTCAAACATTCCATTAGACGGTGCTCCGAGATCCCCCGAAAGCGCCCCTTCAAAATGGCAGAAACCTTGGGCTGCGTCAGTCCCAGGATCTCGGCGGCCCGCGCTTGCGTCAGCGCTCGCCGCTGGACGATTTCGGCAATCTTGGCGGCCAACTGTGCTTTGACGAGCATACTATCGCTGTCCGTGTAGCCGAGGTCGGCATACACATTCGCCGAGCCTTCCTCAATCGGAATGCCCCGCACGACTCGTTGTTTCTTCATCGTGATAACTCCCTGGCTACCTTCTCCGCAGCCTTGAGACGCTCGCGGATCAAATCAATATCTGCCTTGGGTGTGGCCATCCCGCGCGTGGACTTCTTCTGGAAGACATGGAGTACGAACACCGAGCCTTTGAGCCGCACCGTGTAGACAGCTCGATAGGTGCTCCGATCCCAGTCCTCAACCACTTCCGAAACACCAGCTGAACC
>CAZBQQ010000151.1:4630-12145 GCA_964493965.1 uncultured Solibacteraceae bacterium | reverse complement strand
CTCGATAGGTGCTCCGATCCCAGTCCTCAACCACTTCCGAAACACCAGCTGAACCCCCGGCTCCTGCCGCCGCCCCATCTGGACACAACCGCCGCCAAAACGCTACCCTCAATGTAACGGCTGTCCGCGGAGGGGCTATGAGCGTGAATAATCTTCGGTCGGTCGCATTTCCGACACTGAATGAGACGCAAGTCGACGAGTTGACGCGCTGTACCAACGCCGCGCCCAGACTGTTCCACGAAGGAGAGGCGCTCTTCACGGTCGGCCAGCGCAACATGAACTTCTTCATCGTGAAGTCGGGCGAGGTCGAAATCATCGATCGCTCCGGCGACGACCCGAAAACGATCACCATCCATCGAAAAGGCGAGTTCACCGGCGACGTCTCGCACTTGACCGGCCTGCCGGCGGTGGTCAGCGCCTTCGCCCGGGGCGAGTGCGAGGTGCTGGAGATCACCAGCGACGCCCTGCGGCGCGTTCTGAACCAGTGCCCGGGCATCAGCGACATCGTCCTCCAGGCCTTCATCGCGCGCCGGCAGCTTCTGCGTGAGTCCCCGAACTTTACGGGCCTGCGCGTGATCGGCTCCCGTTACTCGCCCGATACCTTCCGAGTCCGCGATTTCCTGGCCAAGAACCGCATCCTCTTCACGTGGGTGGACGTCGAAACCGACCCGGATGTGGACACACTGCTCAAGCGGTTTGGCGTGACCGAGTCCGATACACCGGTGGTGGCATGCGGCAAGATGGTTCTCCTGCGCAATCCCTCGAACCTGCAACTCGCCGACGCCATCGGCATCCACCAGCCGCTCGAAAATCAAGTGTACGACCTGGTGGTGGTGGGGGGCGGTCCGGCAGGCCTGGCGGCGGCCGTTTACGGCGCATCCGAAGGGCTGCGGACGGTGGTACTCGAAACCTCGGCGCCCGGCGGGCAGGCTGGCACCAGCATGCGAATCGAAAACTATCTCGGCTTCCCCACCGGCGTGACGGGCACTGAGTTGGCTGGCCGAGCCATCCTCCAGGCCAACAAGTTCGGCGCTCATTTGTCTGTCCCCACGCCGGTGACGCGGCTGGCTTTCGAGAACCTCTACACCGTGGTTCACATGGATGGGGACGAGACTGTGACCGCCAAGTGCCTGCTGATCGCCACCGGCGCCGACTACCGCCGGCTGGGCGTGGAAGGCGCCGACCGCTTCGCGGGGACTGGCGTCTACTATGCCGCCACTCCCGCCGAGGCCCTGCTGTGCCAGGGAGCACAGGTCGTAGTCGTCGGAGGCGGTAATTCCGCCGGCCAGGCCGCGGTCTTTCTCTCCCAGCACGTCCGCGGCGTGCTGGTTCTGCTGCGGGGAGACGACCTGTACAAGAACATGTCCAGCTACCTGGCGCAGCGCATCGAACAGACCGCCAACATCGAGGTGCTCTTCAATACGACCATCCGCCGCATGAATGGCGACGACCACCTGGCATCGGTGGACATCGTCAATAGCGAGACCGGTGAGGAACGCACCTTGGAGACTCCGGGCGTGTTCAGCTTCATTGGCGCCGACCCGAGAACGAGCTGGCTGCCGCCGGAAATCGAGAGGGACTCGAAGGGGTTCGTACGAACCGGAGCGGAGCTGGCGCATTCCCCGCGCTGGAGTTCGGCGCGCCAGCCGTTTCTGCTGGAGACCAGCCGGCCCGGTGTGTTCGCGGCGGGTGACGTGCGGTCAGGCTCGGTCAAGCGGGTCGCGTCGGCTGTGGGCGAAGGCGCGATGGCGGTTCAGTTCGTGCACGAGTGCCTGAAGCACATGTGAGCTGGCGGCTGCGGCCCCGGGGGAAGCCATGCTTGGGAGGGGGCTCAGGTTCGATCCGGATTTCTTGAAACTCTGGGCCGGCCAGGCGATTTCGCAAATCGGATCCAACATCACCGCCGTCGGATTGCCTATCACTGCGATCCTGGTCCTCAAAGCGTCGCCTCTTCAGATGGGATTCCTGGCCGGGGCGAGTGCCGCACCGGTGCTCGTATGCGGCCTCTTCGCCGGGGCTTGGGCGGACCGCCTGCGCCGGCGGCCACTTCTTGTCGCCGCCGATCTCGGGCGCGCCGTGGTGTTGGGTATGATTCCGCTTTCAGCGGCGCTCGGCCGGCTGACAATCGAATACCTCTATGTGATCGCGGCCGCTGGCGCCATCCTGACCATCTTGTTTGACGTGAGCTACCAGGCGTACCTGCCCTCGCTCATCAGCCGCGACAACATCCTTGAAGGGAACAGCAAGCTAGCGTTGACTGAGTCGATCGCCGAGATCGCCGGCCCAGGCTTCACCGGCGTCCTGGTGCAACTGATCACGGCGCCAATGGCCATGCTCTTCGACGCTGCATCGTTCGTCTGCTCCGCAGTCTCTGTGTGGCTTATCCGCAAGCCGGAGCCGCAACCGAAACGCACGCCTGAACCCCGTATCGGCCGCGAGATCTCTGAAGGGCTGCGCGCCTCGTGGCGCAATCCGTTGCTCCGGGCGTTGGTCGGACGCACAGCCACCGGCGCGTTCTTCCTGGGGTTCGGAAGCAGCTTGTACTTTCTATTTGTGATGCGTGAACTCGGGTTAACCGCCGCCCTGGTAGGTATCATCATCTCTGTCGGCGGCACCTGCGGTTCCTTTGGCGCCTTCATGGCGGAGGGGCTAGTGCGCCGCTTCGGTTTTGGCGCGACGTTCATCGGTTCCGCACTGGTGATTGGGGTCGCGATGCTGTTCGTACCGCTAGCGCACGGATCGGTTGCGGTCTGCTCCGCCTTTTTGATCGTGTCGCAAATGGGCGACCTGGCGTGGCCTGTCTACACCATCAATGACAGGAGCTTACGCCAGGCGATCACACCAGATCATCTCTTGGGTCGTGTGAATTCTGCGATCCACCTGGTCTACCAGGGCGCTCTACCACTGGGAGCGTTCACGGGCGGCGCCGTGGCGCAGGCGATCGGAGTCCGGCAGACGCTGTTTATCGGTGCGCTCGGGTTCTTGCTCTCGACGTTGTGGCTTGTCTTCTCACCGGCACGCCGCCTGCGCGAGCTCCCGCAGGTTGCGGTCGGGTGACGCTCCGGTCCCCTACGGGTGCACAATCGCAGTCCGCGTTGACCGCAGCGTATTCATCAGCGACTCCGCGGGCATTTGGCGGACGATCGGCTCGATCAACCATCCGAGGCCGGTGGGCACGTCGCGCGATAGCGAAATGGCCTGGCACTCGATGTAGACGCCGCCATCCCGTTCCTCGAAGCGCCAGTACGAGTTCAGCCGCCAGAGAAAGCCGCTGTCGTTCCCTATGGGGTGCTCGTGCTCGCCGCTCTTTCCGGGGTCGACGACTTCGGCGATGCGCGTGCTGTAGGAGCGGCTGTGACAGCGTGCTCCGTCGATGGCGGAATACACCACGTCGTGTTCCGTGTTGAGCACCACGGTCAGCACCTTCTTCTTCATCAGCCGCAAATAAATGTGGAAGTGGTTGCCGTCCCGGCTGAGCAACTTCGAGTCGATCACCTCGGGACGGTGCGTCACCTTGTCGTGGTCATAGTCCTGGGCCGTGGCGAGGGCCCGGTCGAGCGTCGCGCCGGGCACGAACACCGCCCCGATCCAGTCGTGCACCAGGCCGCCCGCGACTACTACGTCGCCCTCCCCAGCCACGGGTTCGACGACAACCTGCCCCTCGCGAAGCGCCTTCAGGCGCGCGGGAGAATCGTCCGCCCACAGGAACTGGGAGCCGCGCAGTCGCGCATCGATGCGGGCCTCCGCGGCGCTTACGTAACGGTCGAATGCCGCAGCCGTCGCCGGTTTCAGTTCCGTGGCCGAGGAAACGCACACGCCCAGGAACGCCAGACAAGCCAATCGCCTCACCCCACAATCTTCACAGGCTGGGGCGGGCAGCGCAACGTGCGCCGCCTTGTGTGTGCCGCGACGTTACTGTGCGGCGCTGCCCGACGCCCCCGGCGTTCTCTGGCTCGTCGCACTCGCCTTCTGGGTCACAACCCACTCGTGGATGAGAGTGGAGAGAACATCCAGGGGCAGCGCGCCATCGCCCAGCACTTCGTCGTTGAACGCGCTGAGGCTGAACCTGTCGCCCAGTTGGTCCTTGGCATACTGACGGAGCTTGAGAATCTCCAGCTGGCCGATCTTATATCCCAGTGCCTGCGCGGGCCAGGCCATATAGCGATCGGTTTCGCTCTGAACCTCGGGTTCGTCGATGGCGGAGTGGGCATGGAAGAAATCGACAACCTGCTGGCGCGTCCAATGCTTGTAGTGAAAGCCGGTATCGACCACCAGGCGGATGGCGCGGAGCATATCGTCCTGAAGGTGGCCGTAATAGCTGTACGGATCCTGGAAGAAACCGGCCTCCCTGCCCAGGCGCTCCGCGTAAAGCGCCCAACCCTCCGTATAGGCCGTATAGTATTCATGCCGGCGGAACTCGGGAAGCTGCGGCAATTCCTGGGCAATCGCGATTTGCATGTGGTGGCCGGGAATTCCTTCGTGATACGCCGTGGTCTCGATATCGACAGTGGTGCGTTTCTCGAGGTCGCCCGTATTGACCATCACGTGGCCGGGGCGCGAGCCGTCCGGCGCCGGGTCCACATAATGCGTAGACGCTTCCTTCTCGCGGAACTCCTCTATGGACATGATCTCGAGCTTGGCTTTGGGAAGGCGGCCGAACATGGTGGGCAGCTTGGCTGACATCTCGTCGATGTGCTGGCGGTAAAGATCGAGCACTTCCTGGCGCGAATGCACGTGGACCTTGGGATTGGTCCGGAGGGAATCGCTGAAGCTCTTGAGGTCTTTGTAGCCGAGCTGACTTGCGACCTGCAGCATGCGCTCTTCGATCTCCTTCACCTGCGCCAGGCCGATCTGGTGAATTTCCTCCGGCGTGAGATTGGTGGTGGTGCTCTCCTTAACGCGGAAGGCATAACGCACGGGGCCGTCCGGAAGCGCCCACACGCCCGGCTCGGCGCGGCCTTTGGGAGCATACTCGTCACGGACGAACGCGGTGAATTTGACGTATGCGGGCAGGACGGATTCGCGGACCGCAGCCAGGCCCTGCTCGCGCAGCCGCTTTTGATCGGCGTCCGGGATCTCCTTCGGGAACTTGCCGAAAGGCTCCGCAAAGGGCGTGTCCTGTGGCGACGTGGCGGCGATCTTGCTGGACTGGCTGACCACCTGTTCGAGCAGGATGCGCGGAGGCATCAGCCCGTCCGCCAGGCCTTTGCGCATCTGGATCGTGGTCTGATCAAAAGCGCGCGGCACCTGGCGAAGGCGGGAAATATAGTCCTCGTAGTCCTTGACGCTCTGGAAGGAGAGCACGCTCACCAACTGGGGCAAATCGACGTGGATGCCGCCGAACTGGGTGACCGGCATTTCCCAGTCCTTGAAGCGTGCGCTATCGACCGCCATCCGCAGGTCGCGAACCATGAGGGACTGATTCAGGGCCTCCTGCTCCGGGAAGCCGGTGGTATCGATCGCTTCGAAGCGCGCGAGGAAGAGTTTGGCCTGCTCGAAATCGTTGTCGATGGCCTTCTGGGAGAAGTCGTCGATCTTATCGTTCCAGCGCTTGTCGCCCAGGATCGAAGCGTAAATGGGGCTGTTGCGCAGAGTGTATTCCCAGCGCTCCGCGAGCAGGTCGTTCAGCGCTTTGCGGCGGGCATCGATGCCGGGCTGCGGCGCCGCCGAGGTAAGACCGCATACGGACGTCAGCAAAGTCAGCAAGACAATGGATCGCATCACTCCCCCCCGTTCAGGCTCTCCGCCACGAAGACAGCGGGTAAGCCATTTGCCCAAAGCATAGCAAAATCCCGAAGGCCACCCGAAAGCGCACCGTTCCACACGACGGGCGCACCACACGGCGGGATACAATTGATCTCGATATTTATGGAGCGCCGGCCGACCGATGAGATCCTATCCCCCTTGCCGCAGCCCTTCCGCACCGCGCTGCTCTCCATGTACAATCGTGAGCCGCAACTCGGAGGGGACGGCGAACGGCACAGTCTGGACGGGAAGACTCTCATTCCTCCGGAACAGGGTATGTGGTTGTACTGCCTGTGCCGCAAAATGAAGCCCAAATCCACGCTCGAGATTGGCCTGGCCTACGGCTTCTCGACCACCTATTTCCTCGCCGCGATTCATGAGAACGGCATCGGCCATCACACCGCGATCGATCCGTTGCAGAGTCGTCTTTGGGACGGCATCGGGCGGCAGCGGCCACAGAATCTCGGCATGGGCGCCAGCTTCCGTTTCATCGAAGCGAGGGCCGCGTCCGCCTTGGTGCAGCTCGCCGATTGCGGGGAGACGTTCGAGGTGATCTTCATCGACGGGAATCACCGCTTCGACGACGTCCTGGTGGATTTCACTCTCTCGGCCCGGCTGTGCCCGGTGGGAGGCTGCATCGTTCTGGACGATTTGTGGATGTCCTCGATACGCCGGGCCGTGGCCTTCATCCGCTCGAACCGGCAGGATTTCGAAGAGATCAAAACAGCGGTGGCGAACATCGCGGCGTTCCGGCGAATCCGCGAGGATGAGAGGCCATGGCACCACTTCGTGGATTTCTTCGGCCCGTCGGATGTGCTGCGTGCCATTCTGCGCCTGGAGTTCTTCGATACCACCGACATCCTGCGCAAGATGATCCGGCACACTCCAGTATCTGTGCGCCGGGGGGCAAGGGCAGTCATCCGATTCGTGAAGCCTTGAGCCGCTGCACTGCGGATCGGGCCAACCGTCCCGGCAGCGCCAGCGGGCTGTCCAGTTCGAACGCATACTGCAAGTGGCGCACGAATCCGGCCGGGTGAAGCAGCGGCCGGGCGCCTCCAAGCGACCGCCGCCAGCGGGAATAGAAGCACAGCAGATCCTGCCACGCGGTTCGCGGCGCCGGAGGGTCGGCGTCGCGAGCGAACTCCATCACGGCGGAGTGGCTCGAGGGAGCGCGATCCAGCCGGTCAAGCGCTTCGGCCGGCACGGGCGCGCTGAGTTCCCTCCGCAGGAAGGCCAGGGCGCTGCGCACGTAAGGCACCAGATCAAGATCGCAAGCCGTCCGGGTCAGCCGTTCCCAATCCACGGGCCGAGCCGAGCGGAGCAACAGGACGGCGTCCGCGGCCCAGCGGACCGGCGGCACCGGGCTCCAGACTACGCCGTGCGCGCAGGTTTGCAGCAGATGCTCGGTCGAGTCACAGGTCCTGACGGGAATACCAAGGAAATCGAGCGGCTCCGAGAAACGCCAGAAAAGGTCGTCGGCCGATTGGTGGCAGCAGACGTTGAGCGCGTGCCAGTGCAGGTCCACGCGGGCACCGTCGGGGGCCTCGAAACCCGCGGCGTGCAGGAACTGGAAGAAGCTCTCGGGATAGCCCGGAGGCTTCCAGCACGTGATCTTCCAGCCGGCCGATTCCAGTTTCACCAGCACATTGCGGGCGGCGGTGGTGGGGACGAGCAGATCCACGTCCCTCATCGGACGGCAGCCGGGATCGGGATACGCCCGCAGGGCGAGCGCGGCCCCCTTGAGCAGGAGCACGGGGATTCCGTCCCGCC
>CAZBQQ010000151.1:0-4530 GCA_964493965.1 uncultured Solibacteraceae bacterium | reverse complement strand
GCCCGCAGGGCGAGCGCGGCCCCCTTGAGCAGGAGCACGGGGATTCCGTCCCGCCGCAATTCTTCGACCAGCGGCCGCACTTTGTGGAACAGGACCTGGTTCCGCGACCACGCCTGGCGGTGGATGCCCTTCAGCGTGTTCCATTGGGCCACCCGCGGAGCCTCTCCGGCCAGGTTGCGATACACCAGCGGGAGCAGGCGATAGGAACCTTCGTCGAGCCCGTCCAGACCGAACGCGCGCTCCCATTGCAGCCACGCCTCAAGAGCCTGTGGCCCAGGGGCGAGGGCCGCCTGCAGAAGCAGGATCTGCCCCGGCGTGGGCAGGCAGCCGCCATGAGCGCCCGGCTCAGGCACCCGGCTTACCCTCCCGGCGGCGGCGCTCCAGGGCCGCGCGCACTACCTCGATGTAGTCGGAGCGGGCCGCGCGTTCCCGAATGCCGATGTTCGAACCGTGAATCCGCCGGCGGAGCACGGGCTCAGCCACCGAATCCATGCGCAGGCCGGCCTCGCGAGCGCGCGCACACCAGTCGATAAACTCACCCATGCGCAAGTCCGTCCGGAACCAGCCCACGCGGTGGAAGGCGGCCGTCCGCAGAAGAGCCGTGCTGGGCAGCAGCGCCGCTGCCGGAGGACTCTCCGCGCCGCCGCCGAACTCAATCGCCTGGCCGTAGATGAGATCGACGGCGCGCTGCTCGAGAGCGTTCAGCCTTAGCGCGAGGCTGGAGGGGGTCCAGAGATCGTCGGCGTCGAGAAAGGCGAGGAACTCGCCGCGCGCCGCCGCAACGCCCGCGTTCCGCGCCGCTCCAGGGCCGGCGTGAGCCTGCGCGATCAGGGTCACGGGCGCCTCGAACGACCGCGCCACTTCGGAGGTTCGATCCGAAGAGCCGTCGTCAACCACGATCATCTCGATCGGCCCGCAGTCCTGTGCCGCCACGCTCGCGAGTGCGTCCGCGAGAAACGCGGCGGCGTTGTAAGCGGGAATCACCACGCTGATGAGCGGCGTGTGGGGCTCAGGCATCGGAGCGGCGTTTCTCGTCCAGGCTGGACCAGGGCGCCAGGTCGCGCGCGACTCCGTCCTTCCGGCGCCGCCGCTCGAGAGACCGGTGAATCATCTCCGTCATCATGTAGTCGCGCGCCGTGGCGTTGCGGGTCAGGTTGGAATCGTGCAGGCGGTAGAGCAGGGTCACCTCGGCCATCACGATGATCTTGAGCCCCAACTCGCGCGCACGCAGGAACCAGTCGGAATCTTCGCTCATGCGAAACGATTCGTCAAACGGCCCCACCGTGTCGAATGCGCGGCGACGGTAGAGCCCCGCGCCGAGGTGCACCTGGGTCAGGGTTTGATCGGGGCCCTCGAAGCGCAGGTCGGGGCGCTCCGCTCCGGGAAGCTCAATGTACCGGATTCGCCCGGTGACCACATCGAGAGTGGGATCCGCATCGAGCCGCGCCAGTTGCAGCGCCAGCTTGCCATCGGGCCACTGGTCGTCGGCATCCAGGAACGCGATGATCTCGCCGCGCGCTTCGCGAAGACCCACATTACGCGCGGAGGCGACGCCGCCGTTCTCTTTGCGAAAGTAGCGGACATCCGCTCCAAACTGCGGCGCCATCTGGGAAGTCTCATCGGTGGAGCCGTCGTCCACCACCAGGATTTCGAGCGGCTGGTATTGCTGCCGCCGCGCGCTGGCAATGGCTTCGGGCAAGAACCTCGCGGCGTTGTAGCACGGCACGATGACGCTGACCAGCGGCTGGCTCATCGCTGCTCCTGGCGGTGGAGCAGGCCGAGGATGGTCCGCGGAATCTGCGCGAGATCGGTTCCCGCTTCGAGAGCGTACACGGGAACCTGTCGCACCAGCGCGCTCATCTTGGCGAGTGCGGCTCCTTCCGCGCCGGGCAGATGACAGAGCGTGGTGGGAGCCAGGGCCAAAAAAGCCTCGGCGGCGGTAGCGGGGCCGAGCCGGGTGTCGGGCTCTCCGGTGACCCGCGGCACCAGGAGAGCGCGTATGGGGAAACCCCGGCTCATCTTTCGCGATGCGAAGGAATTGATGAAGAGGAGCGCCTTCTCCCGATCCAGGCGGTCGCCGTTGCTCGCGCTCGCGTGAAGCAGGGGGAAACGCGCCAGATTCTCCGGCTCGAGCTTGGCGGTGCCGTACAGGCTGTAGACGTACGGCGTTGGGCTCGTGCGCACCAGAACGTAGTCGTCGCCCGCGAAGAGCAGTTCGGAATCCAGGCAGGCGAGAGCGGTCGTCGATTTACCGGAGCCGCTCAGTCCGGCGATGAGAACGCCGCCCTCGGGAAGACCTACCGCGGCGGCATGGACGGGCTGCATCGGTTGGTCCTCCAGCCACCAGTGAAAGACCGTCCGCAGGGGAAAACTCCGTTCCCAATAGGGGATCCTGCGGTGGTCCGAACTCCAGTACAATGCTTCGCGCCGCTCGCGATCGAACATCAGCAGAACGTCGGAGCCTTGCTGGAATACCGTGCGGATGCGTCCATCGTTGAAGCCCTCGACCTCGCCGCGCTGGCGAAAGGCGTCGGAAGCCCAGGCCGGCGGCGGCGGTGCGACGCCTGTTGCGGCGGTGTCGAACAGAAAGACCGTCAAATCCGGCTCCGCCCCGGCAGGGACCGCGAGGTGCGCCAGGGCCGGAGTCAGCAGATCGCGCAGCGCGGCTCCGGCGAAGCGCAGCAGCACAACCCGGTCGCCCACTTGAAAGCGACTCTCCAGCAGCCCGGCGCGGCCAGCAGCTTGATCGAACCGTTCCCGCACCGCGGCGAAAAACTCCGGTGGCGTCTGCGCCTGCAGCCCGGTCAATTCCCCTCCGCGGGGCGCGAGGGCCAGCCGGCTTCGTCCACGTCATGGATGGGGTCGAGCAGGAAGAGGTCCTCCATGTCGCTAAAAACGGCGATTGAGGGCGGGGACCAGGGGCCGGCGGCAGGCACGTCTTCCCGGCGGGCGGCCTTCGGGTCCGGATCGGGCGAGATCAGACCTTCCTCGAGCATCTTGGCCCAGAACGCGAAGACCTGCTCGCGACTTTCTTCCGAAGGAGCGTGATCGAGCAGGTGGCTCGCGGCAGTCGCGGGGCTCCATCCGGCTTCCATCAGTCTCCAGATTGCGGAGCCGGTCGAGTTGACGCTGTAGTACTTGCCGGATTCCAGGTTGATCACGACAAGCTCGTCTTCGAAACACTGCCAGACGATCTTCGGGGAAGCGACGCGGTATTGTCCGGTATTGGATAACGTGGAGGGCTCCGCCGCCCGGAGGCTCTCTCTGGCCCTCGGGCTCATGCCAGTATACAACGGGCTGATCAGCGCGCGGCTCCGCCCGAGGGCGTCTCCGCTGCCTCAGGCGCCTTCGGCGGCTCTACCAGGGCCTGGCGGGTGTAAACGTTCGAGGGCGCCCACACCATGTAGCCCGAGAAGCGGTCCCCGAGCGCGTCTTCCACGGCCTTGATCTCGGACTTCACCATCGCGGCATCGTACTTCGCCCCCATGTTGAAGTCCTGAATCCACGGCCGCAACCGGGCAGCCTTGATCTCGACCTCGGGCGCGGTGGCGCCGTCGCCCTTCTTCGGCGCCGGCTTGGGATGGCTGAAGTCCTCCAGCCGGCTGCGCGCTTCCTTCATCGAGTAATTGATGACCTCGTAGGGATGCTGCGCCGGGTTGGGGAAGCCCAGGAACTTGCGCGCGTAGTGCGACGGATACACCATCGGGCACACGGCGTCGAAAGGCCCGTAGGCGTCTTCGATCACCTGGCCGATGCCCAGGTCGTCGTCGTTGACCGTGGCGAGGCCGAACAGGTCGGCGGAAAGGCGTGCCTGCGGGAGCTGCTTCTTCAAGTACCCGAAGAACTCGCGGATCACCTGGTGCTTGGGCGTCTTGCCGTCCCAGTTCGGGAAATACATGTCGTTCAGGTCGCCGTCCGAGGGGAAGCGGACATAGTCGAAATTCAACTCGTCGGCGCCGTGGGCGAGCGCGTCGCGGCCGATCGAGACCACGTACTCCCAGGCCGGGCGCGACGCGGGATCGATCCAGGCCAGCCCCTTGCGGTCGCGCCATAGAGAGTCGGTGGTGAGCGGCCCCTTCTTCTCTTTGGGCAGCTTCGAGACGCGATGGACCGCCAGGTCGGGCCGAGCCTCGGCCAGCACCGGGTCCTGGAACACGGTCAGGCGCGCGATGACGTAGATGCCCTCGTGGTGCAGGCGGTTCACCAGGCCGTCGAAGTCGCGGATCATCCGCCGCACGGCGCCGTATTGGCGAGCCTCCGGGGCGCCAACCTCATAGGACACGTTGCCTGAGTAGTCCTTGATGTCGATCACCACGGCGTTGATAGCGGTGGTCTTGTGCAGGTCCACCAGGTAGTCTACGCGCCGCCTGAGGCCCGCCGACCAGCCCGTGAAATACACGGCCTTGACGATTGTGGGCGGGTTCTCCAGAGGCTGAGCCGGTGGCGCCAACGCCGGGGTTGGCTTGGCGATCGCTGGCCTTGGTGCCGGCTTGGCCGGGACCGGCTGCGGGGATGGCGTTGCGGCTACCG
>CAZBQQ010000150.1:0-14208 GCA_964493965.1 uncultured Solibacteraceae bacterium | reverse complement strand
GCGCGCTACTCCGTGATCAGCGTCACCTTCGCGAACCCTTCTTGCACCGTCGGCGGACGCAGCTTGGCCGCCATGCGCTCCACCACGTCGTCAGGGACCACGCGGACCCGGCCGTGGTTGCGCTCCAGGCATACCGCCAGCGGCACGTCGAAGAAAACGGCTTCGACTGAAGCGCCGTAGAGCTCGCCCATTCGCAGGTAGGCGCGGCGCTCGCGCGGCGTCAGGTTCGTGGCGTCGATGTAGGTGACGGGGCGGCCGAGCGCCAGACGCTGGCGCAGCATGTGCCGCAGGGTCGCGAAGACGCGGGCGTGAATGGTTTGGTCCGTGGGATCGTCGGCCAGCAGACCGCGGATCGCGTCCGAGGAGAGAACCGGCGCGCCCATCCTTTCCACGTAGGTGGACTTGCCGGATCCCGGCAAACCCACAAGCACGACGATCCGCATGGCACTAGACATAACGATCACCGAATGGGCCACGAATGAACACGAATAAACACGAATACGACTCCGCGTTCGATTCGTGTCGATTCGTGTTCATTCGTGGCCAATCCTGTTCTGGACGTCCGCAGCCTACTTTCGCAGAACGCTGTTGTCCGGGTCCAGAATCACTTTCGAGGGCGCCTGGTGGACCGGCACCGAGAACGTCACCGAACCGTTGGCCGTCCTTACCCAGTGCACCAGCGGCTTGCCTTTCGGAAACTGGATCTCGACGGGAACCAGCACGCTGAAATCCTCCGGCGCGTCGGTCTGCACCACCGTCCCGGTGACGCGGAGCTGCGGCGCCTTGCCCTGCACGGAGTGCGTCATCTTGAGCGACGGAATGCCGGTCGAGTAGACCCATTGGTCGAAGAAATTCTCCAGGTTCGGATCGAGCGATTTCGGCGGCAGGGCCGCGGCGGCCATCTCGCGGAACTCCTCCGTCGTCACGGTGCGGAACTCGTAGCGGCTTCTGAGGCTGCCGAGCATCGCCAGGAACTCCTCGTCGCCCAGGCGCCGCCGCAGCATGTGCATGATCCAGGAGCCCTTCTCGTAGGTGATCACGCGCCACGCGTTGGGCTGATGCGAGGACACCAGGCGCCCGCCCCAGATAATGGGGCCGGCCGATTCCATGGTGTGGCCGCCTTCGCCCTTCGCCAGCAGGTGCATGCGATACTCCTCGAGCACCTGATCCACCGCGCGGCTGTCCTTGCGCCGTTCCAGGTAAAGCAGCGCGGTGTAGTTGGCCAGCGCCTCCATGAGCCACGCGTCTCCGTCGCTGTTCGCGGCCACCACGTTGCCCCACCACTGGTGGGCTGTTTCATGCGCGGAGAGGATGTCGGAATAAAACAGCTGCTCCATTTCGGTCTGGGCGCTCGCCGGCCGGAACTGCGGATCCAGGTAGGCCAGGGTCGAGAGATAGAGCAACCCGGGGAATCCCTGGCCGAACGTGCCTGGAATCGGCGAGACGGTCAGCGTCTTCAGGACCGGCGGGCCGAAGTGCGAGGCCATGAACTCGATGGTGCCCGCGATGTCGTTCCCCAGTTGCTCCAGGTGCTCGGCCGGCTTCATCTTGTGCGGATCGTCGGACGGGAAGGGTGGCAGGTCCACGGTCCAGCGGCGGTCGCCGGGCGGGCCGATCCGCGGCGGCGGCACGAAAAGGAGGCGCTTTTGGGCCTGTTGCAGAGCGGACTCTACACCACGGTTAGCGTAGACATCGACGGTGTAGCCTCCCCGCGTGACGCTGCGGTGCTCGTAGCGGCCCAGGTTGAAGCCCGCCATGCGCACCGGGGTATCGATCCGATGGCGGGAGATCTGCCACTCTCCTTCTACCGTCTGCTGGAAGGGCCGGCCGGCCGCCACAAGGTCCAGATCGAGCGGGTACTTGAAGTTCAGGTCGTAGCGCGCGAACTCGGGAAAACGGTTGGGATACCACGAACCGCGGGCGCCGACGAAATACACTCCGTTCCCGGCATCGGAAACCACCATCCCCGAGTGCTTGAACTCGACTTCAACCTCGCGGCCGGCTTCGAGCGGAGTGGCGGGAATCACCAGGAACGACTGGTTCACCTCTCCCCGGATCAGGGCCGAGCGCAGAGAATCGGGCTGAAAAACCTCCGCCGGTTGGCCGCCGACGCGCGCTTCGAGGACCCGCATCTGGGGAGAGATGTCGAATTCCATCGCATCGCGGCCGGCAGGGCCGGGGACCACGGTGGCCAGCGTGGTTGCATCAAGCGTCAGGTCCCCAGAGACGGTCGCATCGATCTTGTACTTGCTCACCGTGACGTCGCTGGCAGGCGTGACCCGGGACCCGTTCCGGAACGAACGCGCTTGAAACCGGCTCCAAAGATCGAAATAGGCGCGATTGTAGCGCACCACGACCTGGCCTATGTGGATCTGCTCGGGCGCGCGCGGATCGTACAGAAAGTCGAAGTTGCCGAGCCGCCGGCCGACCACCGCACCGTAGAAGAAACCGTTGAGGGCGCTCGGCTTCGCGAGCAGATCCTTCACCAGCCGGACCTGGAAGCTCTGCCCGAGGTTGCGAACCACCGGGTCCCAGTCCGGGAGCATTTCGGCTCCGTGTTCCGGATCGCGGCGGGGCTCGCCACCCTTGGCCGCGAGCTTCAGGAGTTCCGCATACGAGTCGTCGCTAAAAATGAAGACGGCCGACTGGAAGTGCTCGTCCAGGTTGGGCGCGCCGGTGAACGACGCGAGCGAAAGCCTCTCGGAGCGGTTGGGAGGCAGCAGGAGGATCTCGGCGTCGCCACCCTCGACATCGGCGCTGAATACGGCCGCGACGCGCCGGCCACCGACCTCTTTCCCAAAAATGAGGTAGCCCTCGGTGAGAAAGATACGGGCGTCTTCGCGGCCGAATTGAAGATCGCGGACGTGATAGCACTCCCGCGGATCGAGGCCGGTGTCGAGCACCTGGTGGGCGAGTTCCCGGGCCGGGACACCGGAACTCACCGCCAGCGACGGAAGAAAAAGAGCCAACAGTACCGCAAATCGGGTCACCAGTATAGTCTACGCCGCCCTCAGGCGGCCGGTTTCAGGACATCCGCGCCGTAGCTTTGTCCGGCATAGACTTCCAGTTTCGTCTCGACAGGCTGCGCCGCCGCCTCCGGGCGGGCTTGGCAGGCGATCTCGTACCCGCATAAAAGCATCAGGTACGCCTTCTCGCAGGCCTGCGCGACCTTAGCGGGATCCTCGGGGCTGTCCGGAATGAGATCGACCCCAACCGCCGACATCCGCGCTCGCGACCGCACGCGCTCCCATTGAGCCGCCTCCGCGGGACCGCTCCCGGGAGGCGGCGCGACGACGATAATGTGGCGGTCCGACGAAACCGTTGCCAGAAAAGCGAAGGCCTGCTCCAGCGTACCCGGCAGGCTCGCATCCAGGTACCGGCATTCCTGCCAGCGGTCCTGACTGCGCTTCAGGGATGTCAAGGCTGCCAGAGCCCTGTCTCCGGCCTCGCCCAGAGGGAGCACCAGACCTAGCCCCAAGGAAGCGGGACGCGACAACGGGCGCACCGAATAGTCGGCCACCATGCGCGCGTTTTCCCACACGATGATCGAGGTGGCCGGCAGGCCCGGCAGTTCCTTGCCATCCTCCGCCGCGATTGCGGCGTGCAGGGTCAGCGACCCTCCGGGCGGGAGGAACCTGCGGGTCAGGTGAACGCGAAGCTGGGCCAGGCCCGCCGCTCCCGAGCCCGCGCGCTTCAGGCTGGTGATCGCCCGGAACACCCAGGCGCGGGCATTCCGATCCGTCTCCCGGACCATCTGCGCCAGCGCCGGCAGAAAGCGCGGGCTTCCGGTTTGCGCCATCACCCACGCTGCCGTCGTTCGGAACTCGGCTTTCGGGTGCGTGGCCAGTTGCAGGATCCGTGGAATCGCGAACGTGTCACCCACCAGGTAGAGACCGAGCAGGGCGTTGCCCGCAACGCGGTTGTGGGGGTCGTCCGCGGCTTCCCGCAGCACCGAACGCGCTTTGGCGGAATCCATCCCCCAGAGGGCCTCGATCGCGTTGGCCCGGACGCGCGGGTCGGGCTCCGACTGGAATTCCTGCGTCACGTGCGGCGTCTTGCTCACTCGTCCGATTACCAGCGCTGCCTTGGAGCGGACGCTCGGGCTGGGATGCCGGAGGAGCTTGATTACGATCGGAAGCACGCGGGCGTTTTCGGGGATGGAGTTCAGGAGCACCAATACCCGTTGAACAACCGCTTCCGGCACCTTTTCGCCCGCGGCGCCGGACAGCCTTCGCGCCAGCTTCATGTCCAGTTGGGGATCGAGTTCGCAAAGATCGCGCGCGAGCGCGATTTCTTCCTCCTGCCCGATGATCGCAGGATCGCAGACGGGCAGCAGTCCCGCTTTCAACATCAGATCGAGCAGGCACTTTCGCAAGGAGCAATCGTCCAGGCCGGGCAGGACCTCCAGTGCGGCCGTACGGAAACCGGGCGGGTCGGCAACCAGCAACTCGGCTAGCTTCTTCCTTACCGGCTCCGAATCCGTGGGGAAACGAGGGGCGAGATCACGTAACCGGTCCCGTAATTGGCCCTGTTCCGACACTCTCGCCTAATATCGTTTGGCGGCCGCCTAAGCTTTAGGGGAGACGTGTCGCAGACACGAGTGCCGCCCATTGTGGGGCAGGACTCCAGTCCTGCAGCGGGTCTCCAGACCCGCCTCCGTCCAACTTCCTGAAATCAAGGAAGCCCGACGTGGACGTCCCGCGCAGCTCTGGAGAGCCGCCCACTCAGGCTGTCCGCATCCGGGATAACCAAACGGCATTGGGCACGAGTGCCTGCGCCACAAAAGCCGTTATCGCCAGAATTGAAACCACTTACGCGGGGTGCCCGTCTCGGGAGGAGGCTGTTCCGGCAGGGGCTCTCCTTCGATAACCGCGCGCGGGTTGGTGACGAAAAGCAGTTCGGCGCGCTCCCGGCCGTACCGGCTGGCCACGTGGTTGTAGGCCAGGTCCAGCCGCGGGGTGCGGTCCTCCTCGTCGTGGGCGTCGCTGGCGATGAAGTGGACCATCCCCTCTTTCATGAGCTGACGAGCCACCGCGCGCGCCTCCGTGCCAAACCGTCCCAGAAGAGACTGCGCCGTCACCTGCACCGTGACACCGCTCTCGATCCAGCTCTTGAGCTCAGCCATGCGTCTGTGCAGCAGGTAGTTGCGCTCGGGGTGCGTGATGATGGGCGTCATCCCGCTTTCGAGCAGCCGCTCGAAGACCTCGGGGGTGCTCTTGGCGATGAGGACATCCGGGAACTCCACCAGCAGGTATCGCTTGTGGTTGATGGTGTACTTGGCTGGATTCGCCAGGGCGTCCTGGATGTTGTCGAAATACAGGTGGAAGTCGCAGCCCCGATGCAGGCGCACGCCTTCGCTAGCCTGCTGGAGTTGAGCCAGCAGCTCCTCAACGCGCCCGGGATCGAACGAGAACTCGAGGTTGGCGTGCGGACTGGCCACCAGATCGGTGGTTCCGGTCCGGGCCGCGATGCGAATCATCGCCACGCTCTGTTCCAGGGACCGGGAGCCGTCGTCCAGACCTGGCAGGACGTGACTGTGAATGTCGATCATGGAAGGCGCATGCCGCCCGGCGCCTATATGAACATCTCCTCGTCGTGCGTGGCTTGCTCGACGGTGGCGCGGCGGCTTCCGGCCATATACGAAAGCGCGGCCCGGATGCCGGCGGTGACCGCATTGATCTGCCTCACCGGACGCACAATGCTGTTCTGCAACAGCGTGGTGGTCTCCTGGAAGCGGTTGACCGTATCGTCCATGACCATCTCGATGCGGTCCATCTGGGCGCGGGTGCGCGAAGCGGCCTCGCCCATCACATCGTCGACCCGCAGCAGCTGCTTCCGGCTCAGGTCCAGTAAATCGTTGGTTTTGCCGGAGATCTCAGCAGCGTACCGGCGGACGTCCTCGAGCACCTGCTGACTGGTGTCGACGAACGGCTCGATCTTGTCGACCAGCGGCCCCACCCTGGCCACCAGCTCGGCGGTCTGCTTCTTGGTAATCCAGGAGGCGCGCGCCAGCACCCCCAGCAGGATCACCTGAATAATCAGACAGGCTGCCGCTATCGACGTGAAAGCGATCATCCAATACAGTGCGTTGGAGTCCATGAACCTAGGTCTGATCGCCCTCCGGAGTCCGGCCGCTCGCTGCATCGCGGTACGCCTGTTTGCCGGCTTCGACAGCCGCCGACAGGTTCTCCCGCTGCCGGTTCACAGCCGTCCGGCCCCGATCGAGCGCGTCTTCGGTCTTGTCGCGAAACTCATCGCTGCGCCGCCGGACGTAGTCCTTGCCCTCATCCGCCTTGGCGCGGATAAACTCCCGGGTCTCTTCCCCGGACTTGGGAGCGAATAGCACTCCGATTGCCAGGCCGAGGCCCAACCCGAACGCAAAAAACGATAACTTGCTGCCTTCTTCCGCCATGAATGCTCCCTCCTTGCAGGCTGTCCTGCTCACCTGCATACTAGCATAGTATCGGTAAAGCGATCTCAGCGGAGCGCAGTAATAAGAGGCGAATCTGCGGAAGTCGCGCGACAGGAAATGAACGAGCGAACACCACGCCGGCTCAACTCGGAAGCGCTGTGGGAGTACGCGCTCCGCGCGCTGGCCGGACGCGCGCACTCTGCCGGCGATCTGCGCCAGAAACTCCAGCGCCGCGCCGAGCTCGCCGGAGATGTCGCCGGGATCCTGACCCGGCTCAAGGACTGCGGCTACCTGGACGACAAACGCTATGCCGAGGCGGTCGCTTCCTGGCGGCTGGACAGCCAGGGCTTGGGGAAGGCCCGCACGCTCAGCGATTTGCGCAAGAAGCGCGTCGCACCGGCGGTGGCCGAGAAGGCCGTCGCCAAGGTTTACAGCGAAACGGACGAGGTGGCCCTGATCGAGGCCTTCCTGCGCCGCAAGTACCGCAGCGTGGCGCTCGATGTCTTCCTGGCCGAACCTAAGAACCTCGCCTCCGCCTACCGGCGCCTGCGCGTGGCCGGCTTCAGTTCGGGCAATTCGCTGCGCGTCTTGAAGCGCTTCGCCCGCGAGCCGGAGCTGCTCGACGGTCTCGAAGACGAGAGCGGCCGCGGCGAAGAGTAGGGGCTGACCGCTTGATCTGGTCCGCCCGTATTACCCGCTCAACGGCCTGATCCAAAGGCTGAAGGCTGAAAGCGGATCGCTGACGGCTTGCGCGCAGCGCATTGCTTCTTTGCGCCCCGCGACGATTTTCAGGCCGGCTCAACGGCCTGATCCAAAAGCTGAAGGCTGAAAGCTGATCGCTGACGGCTTGCGCGCAGCGCATTGCTTCATGCGGTCAATGCACGATGGCGGCGGGGTTCACCAACTCGCCGATCTCCGGAATGCGGATGCTAACCGTGTCGCCAGGGAGCAGCGCGGCCTCTTGCGGGGTTCGAATGCCGGTCCCGATGAGCAGAACGGAACCCGCCGGCACCTTGTTCGCCCGCAGCAGGTACTCGATGATTCCAGGCAGGCGCTGCTCGATCGATCCCAAGGGCGCGACGCCCGAGAATCGCTCTTCGGCTCCCCGGCGGATGGCGCACGTCATCTCGAGCTTGGCCAGGTTCGGGATCTCGTCGGCGCTGACGATCACCGGACCCAGGGCGCACGATCCCGTGAATATCTTCGCCTGCGCGCGCTCGATATCGCGGGCCGTGACGTCGTTGCCTAGCGTGTAACCGAGGATGCTGCCGCCCGGTCCAAACACGACACCCAATCCGGGCTCGGGAGCCGTGAATTTCGAGTCGAAGCGGATCCCGATGGGCTGGGAGGGACCGACGCAGGTCCGCGCCGTCCCCTTGAAGAAGATCCGCGGACGCTCCTGCTCGAGCGCCCACTCGCAACCCCACACCTCGACCGGGCCGATCGGGATGTATGGCGCCGAGGGCACCGGGTGGTGGCTGGCCATCTGCTCTGCCAGGACGGTGACCGCAAGGCCCTCCGCACCAGCCTTGCGGATCAGCTCGACCATCGAGTAGCCGGGCACCGGACGCGCATCGCCATTGTGAAACAGCGCGGCGGTCAGTTTGTTTTCGAAACGAATTTGTCCAAGACGCATTTTCTTACTTCGCAATCCATCGACTATCGGCTATCGACCGTGTCCGTTCAAAACTTCACTTTCGGAGCTTCGCGAGCGCCCGGCTCGGTGGTGAAATAGGCGTTGTCTTTCGAGTAGCCGAAGAGCGAGGCCGCGATGTTGTTGGGGAACAGCTCGATATCCGTGTTGTAGCGCTGCACCGCCTCGTTGTACTTCCGGCGCTCGACCGCGATGCGGTTTTCGGCTCCCGCCAGCTCGTCCTGAAGGCGCAGGAACTGCTGGTCCGCCTTCAGATTCGGGTAGTTCTCTACCACCACCAGCAGGCGGCCGAGGGCGCCGTCCAGTTGATTGTTGGCGGCGATCTTTTCGGTGGGCGTATGGGCGCCCCCAAGGGCGGCGCGGGCGGCGGCCACGGCGTCGATCACTCCCGACTCGTGCTTGGCGTAGCCTTTGACGGTCTCGACCAGGTTGGGAATCAGGTCGGCGCGCCTCTGGAGAACCACGTCCACCTGGTGCCACTGGGCTTCGATCGAGTTGTGCTCTCGAACGAGGTCGTTGCGCATGGAAACCAGCCGGGCGCCGAATAGCAGCGCGACCAGCAGCACCACCACGATCACAATCAGGGCGATTTTCATCTCAGCTCCTAGGTGTCCAGGCGATCGACCGAGTCGATCACCGTCTGAATCTGCTTCATGTAGTCCGCAAGCAAGGGGACGGGTTCGATGTCCCTCGGCTTGATTTTCTCTTCGCGCAGGTCGAGCAATTTGAGGAAGGGCTCGGCGTCGATGCCGAAGCGTTCCCGGGCCTGGGCGATCGCCTCGCGTTTGCCGAACTCCGCCTCCACGCCGTGCAACAGCAGCGCGTGCCGGAAGAGCACGCAAAACGTCGAGACCGATTCCGCCAGCAGGTTCCGCAGCAGGTTCGCATCCTCGAGGACCCCCGCCGCCCTCTGCCGCAGCCGCAGCAGTTTCGCCCGCAGATCGTGTTCCACCTGGGCGCGGTAGAAACGTTTGTCGATCTCGAGTCCGGTGGCGAAATCCTCGCCGTAGAGGACGCGGTGCCGCTCCCGGATGTCATGGAACTCGATGGGGAAGCAATCGGTCGAGTCGCGGACCTCTTCCTCGGTCAGCAGCAGCGGCGAGGGATTGCCCTTCTCGCGCCACCAGCGCACGATGGCGCTGGATTCCGCGAGTTCGCGCGGCGTGACGTCCGCCAGCATGCAGACCACGTTGAGGTCAGAGAACTTCGCGTGATGATCGCCCGAGGCCGCCGAACCGTAAAGGATCACCGACTTCAGCCGGTCGCCGTGAGCCTTCTTCAGCCGGTCAACGAGTTGTGTCAGGAGCCGCTCCATAAGCCACCTCACCAACTGCCCGACGCGCCTCCGCCTCCGGAGTCGCCTCCTCCAAAGCCGCCGAATCCGCCGCCTCCCGAATCGAAGCCGCCGAATCCGCCACCGCCGCCGCCTCCGCGCCCGCCCATCAGGTTCCCCAGGATCATGCCGGTCAGGAAGCCGCCCATGCCACCGCCGCCGCGGCCCCCACCCTTGCCCCGGAGCACGCTCATCAGCAGAAAGAACGCGAAAATGCCGACGGGAATGACCCAGGACGGCAGTCCGGTCCGGTGCGACCGGCGCTGCTGCGGCTGCGGGGCGGGCACAGCCGGTATGGCGTCCTTGGACTTCGAAATGCGTGTTCCGATCTCGCTGGTGGCCTCGAGCAAGGCGTCGCCGTAGCGCTCCGCCCGCAGATAGGGCTGCATGGAGCGCAAGACGTCGCCGGCGAGTCCATCCGTGATCGCAGGTTCGAGACCGTAGCCCAGTTCCAGACGGCTTCTGCGGTCGCCAATCGCCACCAGAAGCAGGACGCCGTTGTCCTTCCCCTTCTGGCCAACGCCCCACTTGCGGAACAGGTCGTTTGCAAACTGGTCAACCGGCTCGCCGTCGAGACTGGGCACGGTGACGATAGCGAGTTGGACGCCGGTGGTCTGCTCCAGGCTGGCGCAATACTGCTCCAGGCGCTGGCGGCTGGAGGCGTCCACCACGTTGGCGAAATCGCTGACATAGCCCTGCGGCTTCTGCGCGGTATAATCCACGGCCCACACCGCGGCTGCCCACAGGCACAGCAGGAACGTCGCTCGGAGCGAGTTTCTCAAGGTAAGAACATTAGTGTAGCGCCGTGCGCGGCGCGGCGTGTGCGGCGCCATGCCACTTAGTACTGGTGGGGCGGACCCCCGGGTCCGCGCGGGTCCCCCTGGACCCGCCTTCTCGCTGATGAATCAAGCTGATCCGCCCGATGACCGGGCCGACGGGGGCGTCGGCCGCGGACCCGGGGGCCTGCAGTCTGCCCGCCCCACAAGTGCCGACTATGCTAGCTTCTTATCTGGATGAGAGTTTCAACTGCGTTGATGATTGGCGCCCTGATCGCCGCCGCGGGCCTGTATGTGCTCGGCCAAGACACACCGGCCAAGACCGAGCCATTTGCGGCGAAGGGCATGCCTCCCCGATCGACACCGGCCGATTACTTGTCCCACGCCGAGGCAGGGACGGTGACGATCGCCGCCGAATTCGCCGGGCACTCGCTCCCCACGCTCGAAGGGAGCACCCTGAACTCGGAAGACTACGTGGCGGTCGAAACGGGGTTGTTCGGCCCGGCCGGTGCGCGGCTCACCCTATCGATCGGCGACTTTGCGCTACGCGTAAACGGGAAGAAGACTCTCTTGCCCGCCCTGCCCTACGGGATGGTGGCCAGATCCGCCAAAGATCCCGAATGGGAGCCGCCCGAGCGGATCGAGGAACGAAAGACGAAGATGACCGGCGGCGCGGACACCGGCGGGAGTTCGATTGACAAAAGCGGAGAGCCCAAGGCGACTCCCACGCCCATCAAGATCCCGCTGGCCATACAGCGCGGATGGGCACAGCGCGTTCAAAAGGTCACGCTTCCCGAAGGCGACCGCGCCCTTCCGGTGGCAGGGCTGCTTTTCTTCGAGTACCACGGGAAGCGGGAGAAGATCCTTTCGCTGGAACTGATCTACACCGGTCCCGCCGGAAAAGCCACCGTGCCGCTGCAGCCGTAGTCAGAAACGGGCGCGGGCTGTCTTCGGGCGTTTCTTCCCGACCTCTGCGTTCTTCTCGATTCGTAGCGTCCACGCGGTGCGGAGCGCGCCGGCCAGGAGGTCCTCGTTCGCCTCGGCGAGGCGGACGTGGGTGCAGCCCATTCTTCCCCACCCACCTGCGATGGGAACGAACACGTCGGGCTCCTCGGCTACGAAATCCGCCTGCTGTGCGGGCGTGAGCATCAGGTTTCCATAGCCCTGGTTTTGCGCCGCCAGCGTGGCGAAGATCCTGCCGCCCACACGGAAGTCGGGCGCCCCCATGTGGGAACCTTCCGTGGCGTCTGGAAGGCTCAGCGCGATTCGTCGAAAGTCCGATGCGTTCACGGCGGCTGCCCCTCTGCGATCAGTATCGCACCGGCACCGACACCCAGCACAGAACCGCGACCGTCAGGAAGCGGACTCCGCGGCCCTGACCATTTCCGCTCACTCACGTTCGCAGTTCGGTGCTGAGATCATGCCGGCTTGGCCTTCTTCAGCACGCGCCCGAGGATCTTCAGAGCGCGGCCCACTTCCGCGTCGGTGATGACGTAGGGCGGCAGGAAGCGCAGCACGGTGTCGTGAATGCAGTTGATGAGCAGGCCTTCGGACATGGCGTCGAGGACGATCTGCTTGCCGGGGATATCCAATTCCACGCCTAGCATCAGGCCGCAGCCGCGCACCTCGCGAATGAAACCGTGATGGCGCGCCAGGTCCTCCAGTTCGACCTTGAACTCGCCGCCCAGGCGATGAATCGTGGGCAGGAGATCCTTCAAGATGTCGAGGACTTCGATCGCGACGCGGCATGCCAGCGGGCCGCCGCCGAATGTGGTCCCATGCATTCCGGGGCCGATGGCGGCGGACGCCTTCTCATTCGACAGGATGACGCCCAGCGGGATGCCGCAGGCCAGCGGCTTGGCGGCCACGGCGATATCAGGCAGAATTGCGGGCTCCGCTAGCTGGTAGCTGAAGTACGTGCCGGGGCGGCCGACGCCGCACTGGATCTCGTCGCAGACCAGGAGCGCGTTGTGCCGGGTGGCCAGCTCGCGCGCCCGCGCGGCGAACTCCACGTTGAGCGGGCGCACGCCGCCTTCACCCTGGATCCATTCAATGACAATGCCGGCCGTGTGGTCGTTGACCGCGTGGCCGAGCGCCTCCATGTCGTTGGCCGGGACGAAGCGGACGCCCGCCAGCAGGGGCTCGAAATCCTGGCGGTACTTCGGCTGGCCGGTCACCGAGAGGGAACCGAGCGACCGCCCGTGAAACGAGTTTTCGAGCGCCACGATGTGGTACTTTTCGGGATCGATCTTGCGCCCGTGCGCGCGGATCATCTTCAGCGCGCCCTCCATGGCCTCCGTTCCGGAGTTGCAGAAAAACGAGCGTTCGAGGCCGCTGATCTCGGAGAGGCGCTTGGCCAGCGGTCCCTGGTATTCGTGATAGTAGTAGTTCGAAGTATGGATGAGCAGGCCGGCCTGCTCCTTGAGCACCTTGAGGATGCGAGGGTGGCCGTAGCCGAGGGCATTGACCCCGATGCCGGTGAGCAGATCGAGATACCGCTTGCCGGCCAGGTCGAAGACGTAGCTGCCCTTGCCGCGGTGCAGCACCAGCGGATAGCGGGCGTAGTTCTGGAGCACATAGCTTCGCTCCAGATCCATAATCTCCTGTGCGGCGGCAATCGCTTCGGTGTCGTTGGGCATTTCCCTATGATACAAACGTCCCTCGGCAGGCGTGCTCAGCGAATCGATTCCCAGATCGGCGCCGCAGCACAGCCAGAACGCCCCCGGCGACAATCTGGAGACCGATGCACGCATGGTGGTGCTGCTACTCGAATGAGTCAGTCACAGTATTGCCAGTTCCCCCAGTACCCGGGCAGAACGTGGCACGCGCAGGGGCTGGCGATCAGGGATCTCGGAGAGGTTTTTGGCGTTGGCCAGTAGTCCTAGCCGAACCAGCTCCGGCGGTGCCGAGGCCGGTTCAGGGTCTGAATATGGCCCATGTATAGCCCCAGGAGGTCATTCCGGGGGCCTCTAAGGCGTTTTTTATAGTACGAGGACGTGCGATTTACCAGTACGAAACCACTCGTTGTGCTATATACTGTTCTTGAAGATTAGGATTTAAAGTCTCCTCGCGAACTGGCCCGGACCGCCCGCAGCGGCCCGGGCTTTGTTTTTGTGGCTACCCCCTTTTGGGCGGCGACACCGCCAGGTACTGCCCTGATGGAGCCACTCCGTTCCCTACTTTCCGATGCAGAATGTCGAGAAAATTCGGTTCAGGATGTCATCGGCGGTCGTGGCGCCGGTGAGGCCGTCGAGCGATTCGAGCGCACCGTAGAGATCGAGGAGCAGCATCTCGTGGGGAATGTGCTGGCTGACCGCGGCGCGCGCGCTATCGAGGGCAGCCAGTGCGGTTTTCAAGAGCTTCTCGTGACGGATGCTGGTGATGAAGCCCTGCTCCTGCTCGGCCGGAGCGGCAGCCTCGCGAACCCGGCGGCGCAGTTCTGCGATTCCCTCGCCGGTGAGCGCTGAGACAGGGGCGAACTCGTCCGCCAGTCCGGCTCGGCGCGGCAGGTCGCACTTGTTGCCAACCAGCAGGTGTCGCCCCTGGCCGCGGGCGCGCGCGATCAACTCGTGGTCGCCCTCCCCGACGGGTTCGGAAAGATCGAAGACCACCAGCGTCAGGTCGGCATCGGCCATGGCCTGAAAGCTGCGTTCGACGCCGAGCGTTTCGACCAGGTCCTGGCCCGCGCGGATGCCGGCGGTGTCGAACAACTTCACGGGGATGCCGTCCAGGGACGCGGTTTCGGAGACCAGGTCGCGCGTGGTGCCGGGGATGGCGGTGACGATGGCGCGATCGCTATCGAGCAGGCGGTTGAACAGGCTGCTCTTGCCGACATTCGGACGGCCCACGATCGCCAGCTTCATCCCTTCGTGCACCAGCTTGCCGAAGGCGAAGCTCGCCACCAGTCGCTCGACCTGGCTGGCGCCGGGTTCGAGGCGCGCCAGGATTTCGGCGTCCTCCGGGATGGGCACGTCGTTGTCGGCGAAATCGATGCCGGCCTCGAGCAGCGCGATCAAGTCGATCAACTGGCTTT
>CAZBQQ010000149.1:0-14246 GCA_964493965.1 uncultured Solibacteraceae bacterium | reverse complement strand
TCCCTTTAGGGATTCCATCTTTGCCCTTGACAAATTCTTATCATGGATGTCCCACGACCGGTCTTCTGCCAGCCATACTGCTCGACAGCCGTCCCCTATCTTCACGGCACACCGCCATAATGGAGTCAGGCCGTGCGCATTCTCCTTGTCTCCACCTACGAACTGGGCCGCCAGCCCTTCGGGCTGGCCTCGGCCGCATCCTGGCTGCGCGCCCGTGGCCACACCGTCGACTGCGCCGACCTGGCCGTGCAATCTCTCCCCCAAACCGCCGCCTGCGAGGCAGAAGTCGTCGCCTTCTTCCTGCCCATGCACACCGCCACGCGCCTGGCCGCCCGCGCCATTGAGCGCGTCCGTGTGCTCAACCCGAATGCGCGCCTCGCCTGCTTCGGCCTCTACGCGCCGCTCAACGAAGCCTACCTCCGCGACCTCGGCGTCGAGATCGTCATCGGAGGAGAATTCGAGCAGCCCCTCGCCGACGCCATCGAGCACAGCGCGCCCACCACCACCGTTTCCACCGCCCGCCAAGAGTTCCTGGTCCCGGACCGCACCGGCCTGCCCCCGCTAGCCGACTACGCCCACCTGCACCGGAACGGTTCGGTGAAGCTCGCCGGCTACACCGAGGCCAGCCGCGGCTGCAAGCACCTGTGCCGCCATTGCCCCGTCGTCCCGGTCTACAACGGCCACTTCCGCATCGTTCCGCCCGAGGTCGTGCTCGAAGACATCCGCCGCCAGGTCGCCTCCGGCGCCGGCCACATCACTTTCGGAGACCCGGATTTCTTCAACGGTCCCGCCCACGCCGTGCGCATCGTTCGAGCGCTGGCCGACCGCTATCCGGATCTCACCTACGACGTCACCATCAAAGTCGAGCACCTCCTGCAGCACCCCGACCTCATCCTGGTGTTGCGCGAAACCGGCTGCCTGTTCGTCACCACCGCCGTCGAATCCATCGAAGACGAGGTGCTCGCCCGCCTCGAAAAAGGCCACACACGCGCGGATTTCGTAGAGGTCGTGCGCGCCTGCCGAGAAGTCGGCCTCGAACTCGCCCCCACCTTCATCCCCTTCACGCCCTTGACCACCTGGGCCGGCTACCGCAACCTGCTCAGTCTCCTAGTGGAACTGGACCTGGTGGACCGCGTGGCCCCCGTGCAACTCGGCCTCCGCCTTCTGGTCACCACCAACTCGCGCCTGCTAGAGCTCCCCGACATCGCATCGGCCATCGAAGAGTTCGATCAAGCCGCCCTGATCTACCCCTGGCGCCACGCCGACCCGACCCTCGACGATCTGAGCGCCGCCGTCCTGCGCCTCGTCGCCAGAGACCGCCAGAGTTCCCGCCGCGACCTCTTCGCCCAGATCTGGAAGCTCGCCACCTCCGAGTCGCTCCCCGACAACTACGATCTCCTCCCCCGCGCCGCTATCCCCTTCCTCAACGAACCCTGGTATTGTTGAGCGGAGCCAACCTCGGAGCAGTTAGCTCTGATATAAGACCTATAAGGCGCTTCTTACAATCGTCTACAAGGATCCACTACCGTGTGGACGCTGCTGTGGACTGTCTGGTATCCTGCTTCAAACCGAAAGGGAAGCCTATCTGCGTGACCGCATTGTCTTCGTGCCACGGCACCTGAAGTCGTGCCGGGAAATGGATCGGTGGGCCATCTGTCGGCTCTTCGTTCCCGCTGACAAAAATCAGGCAGAGCGATTGATGATTCCTCGAGCGGGAGTCAAGCAGAGGCTGGCGAGGAAAAAACTGAGCGACTTCTACTCCCAGGCGGAGTACTTGTAGACTACGGCTCCTTGATGATTGATGTAAGCCCACGGCCCTTTGTGTCGCTCTCCAAGATCCACATGAGCGAGTCCAGACGCAAATGGGGCCGCAATGGAGAACGTGCGACCGAAGAGTTGTTCTCCACTCTTCGTGATGAACAGGTATCGCTGATTCTGCCACACCAATCCAACGCCCTCGGAGAAGCCTTCGGCGTTGTCGAATTGCGGCGTGATGACCATTCTCCCAGTCGAATCTACGAAGCCCCACTTGTCGTTCAAGCGAACGGCGGCTAGTCCTTCCTGGAACGGTCTTACGGACTGGAACCTTTCGGGGACAACCATTGATCCGTCTCTTGCCATGAATCCCCACAATCGAGAGGTCCTGACCGCTGCAAAGCCTTCGGCGAACTCTTGACCGTTTTGAAACCCGGAATAGACCGTCCGGCCACTCTTGTCGATATAGCTGAAACGACAGGCTGGTAGCGGGTCCTTCTTGTTGCAAGTCTGAGTGCGTTCAGACGGATCGGCTGGTACGTCCATCCAGTCGCACTCGTCTTCGTAAACCTCGCAGCCGCCCTTCTCGATCACCCTCGCCAATCCATCCGAGAACTGATGTGCCCACGCAAAATGAGGTCCTATAGTGGTCGTCCCGGATCTGTCGATGTAGCCCCACTTGCCGTCTTGCAGTTGAACGGCTGCTACTCCCTCACTAAATGGCATGGCCGCTCCGTTCAGGTTAGGTTCGCCGATAAAACTCCCGGTCGTATCGATGAAGCCGATTCTGAACGGCGGTCCTTCGCTGCCAAGTCGAACCAACGCCCTTCCCTCGGAGAAAGGCGAAACCCACTCGAACTTCGCCGGGATGACGAACGTCCCCTTTGAGTCGATGTACCCCCACGTCCGACCTATCTGTACAGGGGCCACGCCTTCCTTGAAGTCCCACAGATAGTTGTAATCGAGATCAAAACTGTGCGGGATGATGAGACGGCCACGGGAGTTGATGTAGCCAACTTTCTTGCATTTGACCACCCTAAACAGCGGCACATCGGACGCTCTGTCTTTGGCCCAAATCTGCGTGGATCTCTCGCAATGCCAGCGATCTTGCCCGTTTGCGGTTAGAGAGATCAGCACCCCAAGGAGCACGAGACGCGGGAGAACCGCCACGCCTCAATCATAAACCCGACAAACCGGCCTGACACAGTGTTAGGTGAGCCGCCCCACCTTGCACAGCACCCGAGGCATCGTTCATAATCCGGGCATGAATCTCAAGAGTGCGGCACTGCTCGCGTTGATCGGCACCATCCTCGTAACGGCGGTTCTGACCTTCCATTTGGTTCGCACCATACTGGGCGTTGCTGACGGGATCGTACCCCCGGTCGCCCTGTTCCCAGCGCTCATCTATGCGTTCGGCGCCCTTACCGTGGCTCTGTTCTTTTTCGTTTTCCACAAAGCGCAGATCTGAGCCTGACTTCGCCCCCAGCGATCCGCCGGCCGTCTCTCTGGACTACGACCGCCGACCTCGCTGATCGTCCGCGTGCCGCCCGATCTCACGAACCGCCGCCCCCACGATCAGCCCGAAGCACAGAACCACGGCAATCCCCAGCACCCCGTTTGTGAGGTTGAGCCAAGCCGTTTCGGAGCCGTTCGCGAGCATAAGACAAAACGACATGTATGTCTTATTATGCCACCGAAGCCGCTCGCTGCCGCACGAAGCTCGGGAGGTCCCCTGACCCTCGCAGGCTACAATGGTCCATATGAGCGTGCCGGCGGAAACTCGGGCCGTACCGCCCCCGCCGAACGGCGCCGCAGCCGCACCCGTCGACCGCTACTTCGAGCTCTCCGTCCTCGGCCTGGTCCTGAGCGGATACCTCGCCGTCCTCGGCTCGGGCTACCTCGACCCGCCCACCGCCATCCTCACCGCTCTCGGCCTCCTCGTGCGCAGCCTGATGGTCACCGGCGTCATCCGCTTCCGGATCCCACCGCTCGCCACCACCGTGATCACCCTCGCCTACGTCGCCTTCTATCCCGTTGATTACTTCCTGATCTCCGGCGACTTCCTCGCCGCCACCGTCCACCTGGTCTTCTTCCTGGCCGTCGTGAAGGTGCTCACCGCGCACGCCACGCGCGATTACGTCTTCCTCGGAGTGGTCGGCTTCCTCGAAATCCTCGCGGCGTCCGTCCTCTCCGCCAGCCTGACCTTTTTCATCTTCCTGGTTCTGTTCCTGGCCTTCGCCGTCGCCACCTTCGCCAGCTCCGAGATCCGCCGCTCCATCCGCAAACCTCATCACCTCGCCCGCGGCGGCGTGCGGCGCCTGCAATGGCGCCTGGCGGCCCTGACCGTCTCCATGTCGCTGGGAATTCTAGTGCTCACCGCCGGCTTGTTCTTCCTGCTCCCCCGCACCGCGCAGGCCGCCTTCCGCCACCTGGTTCCGCAGCGTTACCACCTCCCCGGATTCTCCAACGAGATGACCCTCGGCGAAATCGGCGAGATTCAGAAGCTCCAGACCGCCGTCATGCATGTGCGCATCACCGGCGGCCGCCACACCGGCGGCTTGAAGTGGCGCGGCATGTCGCTCGCAGAATTCGACGGCCGCCGCTGGTTCAACCGTCCCGAGCCCGGCACGCCCCTCCGCGTCAACCAGGGACTCGTGGAACTCGCCGGCCCGTACCAACAGTGGCGCCCTGGCGCCCGCATCCAGTACGAAGTCCAACTCGGCCCGATGTCCTCCGACGTCCTCTTCTTCGCCGGCCGGCCCGAGGTGGTCCTCATCAACACGCCGTTGCTGATCGAGACCCCCGGGAACAGCTTCCGCCTGGGCATGCCCAACACCGAGGGCGTGCGCTACGGAGTCTACAGTTTCCTCGACGACGTCTCCACGCCGCAGGATGCGCCCGAACGCGCGCCCCTCTCCGTACAGCTCGCCTACCTCCAGCTGCCGCAGCTCGACCCGCGCATTCCGCTGCTCGCCCAGCGCGTCACCCAAGGCGCCACCGGCGATGAGGACCGCGCCCACCTCCTCGAACACCATCTCCGGACCTCCTACCGTTACACCACGCGCCTGCCCCAGAACGAGGTTCCCGACCCCCTCGCATATTTCCTGTTCGCCCGCCGCGCCGGCCACTGCGAGTATTTCGCGTCCGCCATGGCCGTCATGCTCCGCTCGCTCCGCATCCCCGCGCGCGTGGTCACCGGATTCCAGAGCGGCATCTACAATCCTGTGAGCGGCTGGTACATTGTGCGCGCCTCTGACGCCCACAGTTGGGTCGAGGCCTACCTGCCCCGCCGCGGCTGGACCACGCTCGATCCCACCCCTCCCGCCGACGACCAGCCCAGCGCTTCCCTCTGGGCCCGCTTCGGCTTCTACCTCGACGCCGCCGACACCTTCTGGCAGGAATGGGTGCTCAACTACAATCTCGATCGCCAGCTCACCCTGGCCACACGCATGGAAGACTCCGGCCGTACCTTCGGCGCAGAGTGGATCTACGGCCTTCGCACCGGCGCCCGGCGCTGGAGTGCGGCCGCGCTGGCTTGGGGACGCCTCTACGGTCTGGCCTCGCTGGCCGCCGTCCTGCTGGCGCTCGCCGTCTGGCTGGCCGGACCGCACCTCTGGGCCTGGGGGCACACACTCAGCCGCGTGCGTCAGGCCCAGCGCGGAGCCGCCTCCTCGCAGGATGCCACGCTGATCTACCTGCGCCTGCTCCGGCACCTCAAACGCCGCGGCTTCGAGAAGCCCTCCTGGGTCACACCCGCCGAGTTCGCGCAAATGCTGCCCGCCTCCCCGGCTTCCGCGCTGGTCGCCACCTTCACCACCGCCTACAACGGCCTCCGCTACGGATCCGACCCCGCCGCCGCCCCCCAAATGATGGCCCTTCTCGACCAGATCGAGCGCGAAGACACCCTGCACCACGGATAGCCCCGGAGGGCGGGCTTCAGCCCCGCAGCATCTCTTGCTTCCGAGAGCGAAAACCTGTCTACTATGTGAGTTGCCCAACAACCTTAGTGCATTCGTGAATCTCGGGGCCGAGCTTGATCGTGCGCGCATGCAGCGCGCCTCTGGCGCCATCACCGAGGCGGCATGGTACCGCGTGGTCGCTCACCTTCTCGACTCGCCCCCGGGCGCGCCTCCTCCGACTCCAGAGGACGCCGTGGTCACGTGCGCGCGCCGGACCGAGGCGCTCTTGGAAGACCGGCTCGGCGCCGCGCGGGATCGTCTGCCTGCGGAGCTGCTGGAACGCCTCCAGGAAATCGCCCGGCTCTCAGAACAAATTGTCCGTGACCCCGAATACCGCCTCGCAGACCCCAAGGGCTTTCCCGCACGCTGTGATGGCACGCTTGTCGACTTACTCCATCACCTGCCCCCGGCCGCGCCCACCACGTTCCTCAAGGGACTGGTTCCAGGTCCCGTGCCGCACCACCTCACGCGCGGCATCGTGCAGAAGATCCGCCTTGCCGAGAGCGACCGGCGCCCGCACACCGCCATCCTGGAAGTGGACGGGCGTATTGTGCAGCTCGAATCGCCGGGCGCGATCCAGATCGAACGGGGCGACCGCGTGGTGCTCCTCGGCATCGACAGTGACAAAGCGACGTCCTATCGCAATGAGTCGACCGGTGCTGTGGGGAGCTTCTTACCGGAGCATTTCTGGAAGGTGGCGGCCGTCGGAGGGGTCGTGGCACTGGCGGGACTCGCCGCGCTCGTGCTCGCGGCCACTATGGGAGTACAGAACTGGCGGGAAGGCTGGGGGCTGTGGAAGTACGTCCTCTTCGCTCTTGTGGGTGCCGCGCTGGCATTCATCGGCCTCGTCGTCACGGTCCTGGGCATCATGATCCACACCCTCCAGCCGTCAATCGATGCTGCACTGAGACACCATCCGACCCCGCCGTCCCCCGCATGATGTAGCCGCCCCGCGGAGGGCGGGCCTTCAGCCCGCGCGGAACTTCAGTTCCGCAACGCCGCCCACGGTCTTTCCCACCATGCTGCCACCCCCCACCCGGCTGCCCGTCCCCACCGTGCTTCCGCCCCCCACCCGGCCCCCCGTCCCGACCATGCTTCCGGCCCTCCCCGGCTGCCCCTCCCCACCGCACCTCCCGCCCCTTTTGCTGCTAGCTTAAAAGTTGGCGAGCCATATGAACATTGAATTCGATCCAACCAACCTCTCGGCCGACATGGTGGGCGAGCACGGCCTCACCCGCTCGGAAATCAAGGACCATTCCGCAAAAGCGATCGAGGCCCGCAAGGGCTTCGGAAAGCTCAGCGAGTCCGGGAAGGTGGGCTTCCCGGGCCTGCCGTTTGACACCCGGACCGCGAAGGACATCCTGAAGTTCGCGGGCGACGTGCGCGGCTCCTACGAAACGGTCTGCGTGGTGGGGATCGGCGGCAGCGCGCTGGGAGCCTGGGCCATCGACAACGCCATGCGTGGCCCGCACCCGGTGCAGCCCGCGTTTTCCCGCAAGAACCCGCGGCTGGTGATTCTGGACAACGTCGACCCCGCGTTCGTCGACGGCGCGCTCGATTCCATGGACCCCAAGAAGACCCTCGCGGTGGTCATCGCCAAGTCGGGCGCCACCGCGGAGACGGTCGGCACCTTCCTGATGGTGCGCGATTGGATGGGAAAGAAACTGGGCCGCAAGGCGAGCCAGCGCATCGTGGCCGTCACGTCGGCGGGAAAGGGCGATCTGGCCACGCTGGCGGCGCGGGAGAAGTATCGCACCTTCGAGATTCCGGCCAACGTCGGAGGCCGCTTCAGCGTGCTCACGCCGGTGGGAATGGTCCCGGCGGCCCTGATCGGGATCGATATCCGCAAGATTCTGAAGGGTGCCGCCCAAATGACCGACATCTGCTGGGCGGATGACCTGGCAGGCAACATCGCCTTGCGCGCCGCGCTTTATCAGTGGCTCATCTGGAACCGCAAGCACAAGCCGATTCAGGTCGCGTTCCCCTATTCCAACCGGCTCTGGGGCACGGCATTCTGGTTCCGGCAGCTCTGGGCGGAGTCGCTGGGGAAAGCCAGACTGCGCACCGGCGAGGTGGTCAACATCGGGCAGACCCCCGTGGCCGCCCTGGGCGCCACCGATCAGCACTCGCAAGTCCAGCTTTACATCGAGGGGCCAAACGACAAAGTGTTCACCTTCTGGGGCGTCCAGAAGCCCGGCACTCCCGGCCGCATCCCCAAGACAAAGATGGACTTGGAGGCATTCGACTACCTGGCCGGCCAGGACCTGGCCAAGCTGGTCGACGCCGAACGCCGCGCCACCGCCGCAGCGCTGACCGAAGCGGGCCACCCCAATTGCACCTTCACTCTCGAGAAAGTGGACGAAGAGCACCTCGGCGCTTTCTTCCAGTTGCTGGAGTTTCAGACCGCATTTGTGGGCGAGATGCTCGGCATCGACACCTTCGACCAGCCCGGAGTCGAGGCCGGCAAGAAATTCACCTTCGGCCTCATGGGCCGCACCGGCTTCGAGAGCTACCGCGATCGCTTCGAAGCCTACGAGAAGCGCCGGGCCGGAGTAAGGTAGGCGCGCCCGTCGCCTGTCGCGGCCGGCATTCGGCACGGAGCGCAGCCGGGAAAGCCAGCGACCGATCCCGAGCGACGGGCAACGAGCCGGGCCACCTGTGGTTTGCGCTCCGTCTTGGCCGAGAGCTGACAGCTGACGGCTGATAGCTGGGGGCGCGCGCCAGCGCGCCCCCTTGCTTTTAAGCTCCATTTGTCCGATAAAAGAGCTTGGCGTTCGCCCACCCCAATCCGGTGTGTACGCCAACGGGCGCTCAGGGTAGAGCCCGAGTGGGGCATTTCACCCAAGCGCAAGTCGCAGTCCGACTGTAAGTTATAGTTTTACAACAGGTTGGTTTTGGCACGCGGTATGCACCCGTTACGGGGTTACATCCGTGGCCGAACGAACTAGGAGTCGCGATGGAAACGACCCTGCCTGCTGTCGGCGCGCGAGCGACCTTCGATGTTCCCGCGCTGGCATCGCTGATTTCCCTCCTCAAAGACCAGGGCTACCAGGTGATCGGCCCCACCGTGCGAGACGGCGCCGTCACCTGCGATGTCATTGAAGGAGTTGAGGACCTTCCCGCCGGCTGGGGAGACGATCAATCCTCCGGCCGCTACCGGCTGAAGAAGCGCGGCGACGCTGCCCTGTTCGGCCACAACCTGGGACCGCAAGGCCCTAAGCGGTACCTGCACCCTCCCGAGCTGCTGCTGTTCGAAGGAACCAGGGACGACGGGGCCTTTCGCATCCTCGGCAACCCGCCCCAGCCAGCCAAGCGGGCCTTTCTAGGCGTCCGCCCGTGCGAACTGGCGGCCATCGCGCGCCTCGATCGCGTTTTCGAGAGCGACCGCTATGTCGATCCCCCCTACCACGCCCGGCGCCACAACGCTCTCGTCATCGCCGTCAACTGCACCCAGTCGGCCGGCACCTGCTTCTGCACGTCGATGGGAACCGGCCCCCGCGCCCAGTCCGGCTTCGACCTGGCGCTAACCGAACTCGCCGACCGCGGCCTGTTCGTCGCCGATGTGGGCAGCGAGGCCGGCGCGGAGTTGCTCGGCCGGATCCAGCACCGCGAGCCCGCCGCCGATGAGACCGCAGCCGCCGATACCCTGGTGGATCAGACCGCTCGCGGCATCGGGCGCCAGCTCGACACCACCGGTCTGAAAGAGTTGCTCACGGACAGTTTCGAGAGCCCCCGCTGGGACGAAGTGGCCCTGCGGTGCCTGAGCTGCGCCAACTGCACGCTCGTCTGCCCCACCTGCTTCTGCACCACGGTCGAGGATCTGACCGACGTGGCCGGCCAGGACGCCGAGCGTTGGCGTAAATGGGATTCCTGCTTTACCGACAGCTTTTCGTACATCCACGGAGGCAGCGTGCGCCTGTCGGTCAAGTCGCGCTACCGCCAGTGGCTCACGCACAAGCTGGCGTACTGGGTGGACCAGTTCGGAACGTTCGGCTGCGTAGGATGCGGGCGCTGCATCACCTGGTGCCCGGGAAAGATTGACATCACCGAAGAGGTGGCCGCGATTCGAGGCGGAGCAGTCGGTACCGAGCCGCGACCGCAAGGGAGCGGATGCGTTTAGGAGGTCGAGCCGATGGATAGGGCAAAGCTGATCGAAGTACTGCGGGATCATCCCTTCCTTCAGGGGATGAAGCCCGACTACGTCTCCAAAATGGCGGATCTGGCTCAAGAAGTGCAAATCGCCAGGGACCAGATGATCTTCCGCCAGGGCGACGAATCCGGATTGTTCTACCTGATCCTCTCGGGCAAGGTGGCGCTCGAGGCCACCGGGCCCGGTCGCATCCTGCGGGTCCAGACCGTGGGCGCGGGCGAAGAGCTGGGCTGGTCGTCGGCCCTCTCCGAAGGCGGAAAGAACTTTCAGGCGCGCGTGCTCGAGCCGGTCCAGGTGCTGACCTTCGACGGAGCGCGGCTGCGCCAGGCCTTCCAGGAGGATCCGGTCTTCGGCTACCAGTTCCTGCAGCGCCTGTTGCAGGTGGTGGCGAGGCGGTTGCAAGCGACGCGCGTGCAGTTGCTCGATCTGTACGCGCCGGTACACGGAGGGTCGAAGCTCATATGAGTGTAGCCGCCGTTCAATTCGCGCCCCCCATGCCGCCCCCGGCGATGACTATGGCGCGGGTGGCGAGCGTCGTCAAGGAGACTTACGACACATTCACTTTGACCCTGGAGCCGAGCGGAGGAGAACCGCTGCCGGGCTTCGCGCCGGGCCAGTTCAGCATGCTCTACGTCTTCGGGGTGGGAGAGCTGCCAATCTCGATCAGCGGCGACCCCAACGAATCCGGACGGCTCTACTACACCGTGCGCTCTGTGGGCAAAGCCACGCACGCGCTGGTGAACCTGAAGCCGGGGCAGGCGGTCGGCGTGCGCGGGCCGTTCGGAACCAGCTGGCCGGTCGAGGCGGCGCGCGGCCGCGACGTGCTGATCGTGGCCGGCGGCATCGGTCTGGCGCCCCTCAGGCCCGCGATCCACGAGGTGCTGCGGCACCGCGACGATTACGTACGCCTGATCGTGCTGTACGGCGCGCGCAGCCCGCGCGACCTGCTCTACAAGAAGCAGCTCGCCGAGTGGGGACGCCTCTCCGACACCCAGGTGCTGAGCACGGTCGACTACGGCGGTGTCAACTGGCGCGGCTACGTCGGAATGGTGACAACGCTGTTCCGCTACGTGCGGCTGCACCCGGCCGGCACCACCGCTATGATCTGCGGGCCTGAGATCATGATGCAGTTCGTGGTCCGCGAGATCGAGAAGCGCGGCATCGGCCGCTCGCAGATCTACCTTTCCATGGAGCGCAATATGAAGTGCGCGGTCGGAGCGTGCGGCCACTGCCAGCTCGGCCCGTACTTCGTCTGCAAAGACGGCCCCATCTTCACCTATGAGAAGATGAGGCCCTGGCTGGAGAAGCATGAGCTGTAGAAACTCCGCCGACCGCTCGCTAACGCGCGCGACTCAGTACCGAGCCGCGACCGCGAGGGAGCGGTTTCGCCGAACTAAGAGGAATCCATGAGCGCTGACAAAAAGCCGAGGATCGCGGTATTCAAGTTCGCTTCCTGCGACGGCTGCCAGTTGAGCCTGCTGGATTGCGAGGATGAGCTGCTGGCCGTAGCCGGTGCCGTCGAGATCTGTTATTTTCCCGAAGCCTCGCGCAACATGGCCAAAGGCCCCTACGACATCGCGCTGGTCGAGGGCTCGATCACCACGCACCACGACGCCGAGCGCATCCAACACGTGCGCCGGCAGTGCGACGTGCTGGTGACCATCGGCGCCTGCGCCACCGCCGGCGGCATTCAGGCGCTGCGCAACTGGAGCGACGTGGGCGAGTACGTCCGAACCGTCTACTCGCACCCCGATTTCATCCAGACCCTGAAGATGTCCACCCCCATCGCCGAGCACGTCCCGGTCGATTTCGAACTGCGCGGCTGCCCCATCAACAAGAAGCACCTGCTCGAACTTGTCAGCGCCGCCATTACCGGCCGCAAGCCCAACATCCCCACGCACAGCGTGTGCATGAAGTGCAAGCGCAGCGGGAATGTGTGCATCGCCATCGCCCGTGGCGTTCCCTGCCTCGGGCCGGTGACGCAAACCGGATGCGGCGCCCTGTGCCCGCGCTTCGGCCGCGGCTGCTTCGGCTGCTACGGGCCCATGGAGAGCGCCAACACCAGCGCCTGGACCACGCAGCTGCGAACCCTGGGCCAATCCGACGACGAGATCACGCGCGGGTTCCGGAGCTTCAATGCCTGGGCGTGGCAGTTCCGCCAGGCCAGCGACGAGGCCGAAAAATCGTGAAGGAGAACACTGCGCCGATGAACACAGTTAAGACCAGATCGGATCGGCGCTGCGGCCGCGGCGTATCCCGTCGTGTCCGCGTTCATCTGCGTTCATCCGTGGCTAATTGTGCTTTGTTCTTGCAGGCAGGGAGCGAGACCAACTAGATGTCCAAGATTCTCATCATCGGCTGGGGCAACCCGCTTCGCGGCGACGATGGAGTCGGCTGGCGCGCCGCCGAGCTTCTGTCCGCCAAGCTCCAGGGCCACGACGTGGCCGTGCGCGTCTCCCACCAGTTGATGCCCGAATTTGCGGAGGATATCAGCCAATCCGACTTCGTGGTTTTCATCGACGCAGCCTGCGATAATAGTCCGGGAGAGATTAGGCTCCAGAAAGTCGAGCCTGATCGTGCCCCGTCCGCCGCGTTCTCCCACCAGTTGAGCCCGCCGGCACTGCTCGGAATGGCCGAGAGGTTGTACGGAAGCCGGCCCGAGGCGTGCTTCTTCTCGGTGGGAGCGCGTTCGTTCGAATACGGGGAGGTCTTATCTCCCGAAGTGGAGTCGGCTCTGCCGGGTCTGCTCGAAGAAGTCGAAAAGCTGTGCGGCCGGATGACAGAAGCCGCGAGCCATACATAAAGTCTTAACGAGGAAAAATACTGCATGAAGAAACTCAAAATTACCGGCGGCGATTCCGCGCAGGACCTGTTGCGTCCTAGGGAACACCCGCTGGACGTGTTCTTTCAACCCGAGTCGGTGGCCCTGATTGGCGCGACGGAGAACCCGGGCAGCGTGGGCCGCACCGTTTTGTGGAACCTGATCAGCACGCCGTTTGGCGGCACCGTTTATCCCGTGAACCCGAAGCGGCCGAGCGTTCTTGGCATCCGGGCATATCCCAGTATCGCCGCGGTCCCCGAGAAGGTGGACCTGGCAGTGATTACGACCCCGGCCAAGACCATTCCCGGAATCATCCGCGAGTGCGTCCAGGCGGGAGTGAAAGCCGCCATCGTAATATCGGCGGGATTCAAGGAATTGGGCCCCGAAGGGCTCGCGCTCGAGACAGCGGTTCTCGACGAGGCCCGCAAGGGCGGCATGCGCATCATCGGACCGAACTGCCTGGGCTTGATGAGCCCGCTTTCCGGTTTGAACGCCACCTTCGCCCGCGGCATGGCGCTGCCGGGCAACGTGGGCTTCATCAGCCAGAGCGGCGCCCTCTGCACGGCGGTTCTGGACTGGAGCCTGCGTGAGCAGGTCGGCTTCAGCGCGTTTGTTTCGATCGGCTCCATGGCCGACATCGGATGGGGCGACCTGATCGACTACCTCGGGCAGGACGCGCGCACCCGCAGCATCCTGCTCTACATGGAAAGCATCGGCGACGCGCGTGCGTTCCTCTCGGCCGCGCGCGAGGTGGCGCTCTCGAAGCCCATCATCGTGATCAAGCCGGGCCGTAGCGCCGCCGCCGCCAAGGCCGCCGCATCGCACACCGGTTCGCTCACCGGCAGCGACGAAGTGCTCGAAGCCGCGTTCCGCCGCAGCGGCGTCCTGCGCGTGAACGACATCGCGGAACTGTTCGACATGGCCGAGGTTCTGGCCAAGCAGCCGCGGCCCGCCGGACCGCGCCTCGCCATCGTGACCAACGCCGGAGGCCCGGCCGTCCTCGCCACCGACGCTCTGGTGATGGCGGGAGCCGAGACCGCTGAGATCTCCCAGAGCACCATGGAGGAGTTGAACAAGATCCTCCCCGCCGCCTGGAGCCACAACAATCCGATGGATATCCTCGGGGACGCGGCGCCCGAGCGGTACGCCAAGGCCCTCGAGATCGTAGCCAAGGACCCCAATGCCGACGGCATGCTGGTGATCCTCACGCCGCAGTCGATGACCGATCCCACCAAGACCGCCGAGCAGTTGAAGCCCTACGCGAGCATCGAAGGCAAGCCGGTGCTGGCCAGTTGGATGGGTGGAACCGACGTCTCATCGGGCGAAGAGATTCTGAATCGCGCCGGCATCCCCACGTTCTCCTATCCCGACACCGCCGCGCGCGCGTTCGTCTACATGTGGCGCTACGCCTACAACCTGCGGGGCCTGTACGAGACTCCCATGCTGGCGGCTAGCGAAGAAGCCGCGGCCGACCGTGCCAAAGCGGACGCCATCATCCAGACCGTTCGCAAATCCGGCCGCACGATTCTCACCGAGTTCGAGTCCAAGCAGTTGCTGGCCA
>CAZBQQ010000148.1:0-14261 GCA_964493965.1 uncultured Solibacteraceae bacterium | reverse complement strand
CAAGAGCCCCTGTCTCGCAGCCATGGTTCCTTTGACTCAAACTCATCGAGCGCCGCACGCATCGCGGCGACCACCTCGGGCTCCCGTTCCTTCTCGATGGCCTGGCGCAGTTCCTTGCCGCCGGCGCGAAGCAACCCCCTGGACGTTTGGCTGAAGCACCCATGCCCAGCATGCCGGAAGAGGGCTCGGAGTGCTCTGGCCGACAGGATTGAAGCCCCACGATCGCCGCAGGTGAGTAGGCAGAGCAGAACCTCCATCGCTTCCAACATGCCTGGTCCGGCAAGTTCCTCGTGGCCACTCATCCACGCAAACTGGTCCGACGAGTCTATATCTGTTGCGGCGTTCCAGATCGCCCGGAGCTGCTGCATAGGATCATAGTCCTCACCGTAGAAGCACGCCTTGCCAATTTGGTAGACCGGTTTGAAGGTGCGAAAGCCATAGCCGAAGGAACTGAACGACGCCGCGACCAGAACGTCACCGGCAGACTCGAAGATCAGACCGGAAGTGGGAGCCGCCGCCTCCGGAGCGGTAGATCTCTCCCGGGTTCGGATGTCCAATATCAGCCGTGCATCGTCCGTGATAATCAGCACCAGATCTTCTTGGAACGGGTAGACCCGGGGGTGAGTCAGCAGTAAAGGCTCCCATACTTCGCGGGCTTCAGCCACACTGTGCTCCCTTTCTTGGCGTCAGAAGCGCCAGGTGCAGCGCCAGATCCAGAAACAGCCACGCCATCCTATGGGGCGCAGGCTCTATTGATTGAGACCGGCGCTCCCCTAATGGTAGGACACCGTCGCTAAGTAGATATGGCGGGGCTCGATCTGTGCGGGACAAGCTCACTTACTGGTTTGTGGCCGAGCCTCTCACCCGGCCATGCGGGTGTAACTCGCGGCCAACAGGCGCTCGCTAGCCTCTGACCACCCACGGGCAACCTCACTCCGACGCGAGCGCTAACATGCAGGGGAGGTACACCATGGGACTGCAGAGTGAGACAGATGCGCTGTCGGCACATGCCAAGAGGTTTCTATATCTGTTGATGCTCCGACCACCAGTCTTGGATAACGGAACGCCGTATGAACGGGACGAAACGCCGTTCTGTCGCCAAGGTAACGAATCACTGGAAGTCGTTTTCGAGGTCGACGCTCGCAATTCCACCTGGATGGGGGACGAAGACAACTTCTCTAAATGGAAGTGGTACGAGCTTCCAAACAAACTCATCGCTGGCCTCGTTGCCGAGATCCATCCCGGCGGTCCGCGAATGTGCGCTGTAGGGCTTGTGAAGGTGTTCAAAGAAGAGCATGCGTTTGGGTACGATTGCGAGGAACCATACGACCTTATGTCACATCGGAAGGTGGACACCTCGCTCTTTGCCGAGCTGTCGGCAGATCAACGGACTGCGACGTTGACGATCATGAGGATGCAGGGCGACAAGCTCGAAACGCTCGTTTGCCTGTCACGTACGGCGAAGGCGTGATCCGTTGGAGAGTCGTCGATGATGTGTTGAATTCCGTCGCGACCTTCTGGGCTGGTGCGCGAGAACGCAGAGAGCAGGACGGAAGGCAGGGCCCTGAAAGAACGGGAGCCATGCTGGTGGGCGCTCGCGGGCTCGAACCGCGGTTTGCCTACCAGAAGTACGCGTCGAGGATTCGCGGTGGCCCGGAGGTGCCGTGAATGACTTTGGTCGCCAGGATCAATTGCATGTTCTTGCGCTCCCAGCCCCTGGGTGCGCGTTTGGCCAGCGATTCGAGGTATGTGGGGTCAGTCAGAAACTCACCCGCCGCGATGGTGCCATAGCCGGTGAGCCCTCCGACGACCACGACCATACGGGCGGTGGTCGGGTCCAGCGTGCGGGATATCAGGGCGTAGTCGTCGCCGAGGCTCAGGTAAGGTGTGCGGTAGTCCACGACGCGATCGCGCCTGGATGGATTCTGGCGGTCTCTAATCCAGAACGTGTCATGGTCGCGCTCGAAGGTGAACCGCATGGGCCCGGTCAGCCGCAGGGTCCAGTCGTTGTCGAAGGCTCCAACGAGGAGCACCGGCCCATCCCGCAGCTCGGCGAAATCCGTGGAGAGTTGGCCGCGGATATGGAACGACTTCCCTTTGGTCTGGAGGAGTCCGGTGAGCCTTCCGATGGTGCTGACGTCGGGCAGTGACAAATTCTGACTGCCCAAATAATACAACTGAAAAAGCGTGATGGGCGTGATGGGAGCGCTGGGCAGGTCCCCGTGCACGATCTGTCCCGGTTCAGGGGACGAGCCCAGGAACTCGCGCTGCCCGATACACAGCAGAACGGTATTTGAGGAATCGAGGACCGGTTTCCAGAAGCGCTCGAGGTCGCTTTGCCTGGCCCATGGTGTGAGCCAGACGATCGCCGCAACCAGCAGTCCGATCGCGGCACCGGCGGCAAGCCCGCGCCAGCGAAACGCCGGCTGACTGGCGGATGGCGGCGCCGTTTGCAGAATCGCCACGGGAGCCGGCGGAACAGGAGAAGGTATCTCGAATTCCGGAATATAGGACCGCGGCGACAAATCAATTCGGACTTCCGTCGCGTGCCCAGGCTCGTGATAATACTGCGCGATGCGCTTGCGGATTTCACCGGCGGTGGCTCGCACTACCGGATCGACATTGGTGTCGTAGTCCGGTTCGCGGCCGAATACCGCCACCCCAAGGGACCGTTCCTTCAAATCCGCGGTGTGACCATCGAGCGTCTTTTCCACAACATAGCGGAGGAGATTCGGATAGCGCTTACTGTATTTAAACAGCGGGTTCGCCAGCATCCGCTCTAGCTGATGGCGGATAGCCGCCTGTTCAGCATCGCCAAAGGAGACGTGCGTCTCTTCGTGGAGGTGCGCCCCATCCATCCTCGAACTCCCCAAAAAAACGAGACTGAATACGTGGGGCATTATAGCACCTCTACTGGTGAAGGCAGACAGAACGGGCGCTTCCAGCCGGATCCGGCCGGAGCTCTCGGGCGGGACAAGAACCGCCCGCGCCTGTGGGACGGCGCGGGCGGCTAGTCTCAAATCACAACGAGACTAAAAGAGGAACTTAGCTCCGAGCTGTATGGTGCGCGGATCGAACGCCGAAGTGATGACGCCGGCGCCGCTACCGAGTGTCGTATTCAACCCGTTCCACTGGGTGTGGTTGAAGGTATTGAATGTCTCAAAACGAAGCTCGAGGGTGGCCTTCTCCTTGATGGCGAAGTCTTTGAACAGAGAGACGTCCCAGTTCTGCCGTCCAGGTCCGCGGATAACGCCCTTGCCCTCGCTGCCGAAGACCCCCGGGGTGGGAGTGCCGAACGCCGAGGCGCTGTACCAGACGAAGTCGCCTTTACTGTTAAACGCCTTCGGATAGGAAATCGACCCCGTCAGGTCCGGCCGGTTGGTGACGTTGCCGCCCATGCCCAGGGTGTTTCCGGGCAGTGTCTCCGTGTATGCGATGCCCGACTCCGCGGTCACGACGCCCGACAGCTTCCAGCCGCCCGCAACCGTCTTCAGCGCGGAACTGGCGTGTTGGAAGAGAGGAAGGTCGTAGACGTAATCAGCGATGAAAACGTTGGGACGGTCATAGGAACTGAGGCCCCAATCGTAGGCGCGGTTGTACGGATTGGACAGCGTGTCCAGGTCGCCGGCGTTCCCGTTGACGGATATGCCGGTGCTGGTGTCATAGGTGTGCGAGTAGGTGTAGGCGAATTGCACGGTGAGGCCCTTGGTGGCCTGCATGCGGAATTCGGCCTGCAACGCGTTGTACTTGGAACGGCCGCCGTCGTCGTACATCAGGATCTGTCCGTAGCCCGGGTAAGGTCGGATCTGATCGACGTTCAGTTTGTTCTCGGTAACCAGAATGCGCTGGGCGAGATTGGAGCTGAGGTAGAACGGGGCGTTGATATCAATCGCTTCGCTCTGATGGGTCCCGACGTTGCCGACATACGACGCCTGGAGCACGGCTCCGTGCCAGACCTCGTGCTGAACGCCCATGCTCCATTGATAGGTGGTGGGGTTCTTGTAGTTGAACTCGTCCTCGCCGGTGATCCCCGTAGTGGTGATCGGCGCGGTAGCGGTCTGACCCGTGAGAACGCTCTGCAGCGGGTTGCTCAGATACACGTTGTTCACGGTCGGGGCCGCACTGAAGGGGGCGTTCGCACCCATGTTGTACACGTCGTTCCCCTGAACGCGTTCGTACATGATGGCGAATCCGCCGCGAATCACGGTCTTGCCCTGGCCGGTGACGTCATAGGCAAAGCCAATTCGGGGGCCCCAGTTGTTCCAGTGGTTCTTGACGATATCGGTGGGAGCGCCGTTCTGTCCGGTGATGGCCATCCCATTCTGGTACAGCTGGAGAACAGAAGCCGCTCCAACGCCGGGAGCCAGACCCGGGCTGTTGGGGCTGACGTTGCTGTCGGGGAGCAGAATCGCGGTGTTTGCCCGGTTGTACAGTTGCGGGTAGAAGTTGGACATGCGGTTGTTGATCTCGTTTGTGTGGGGAATGCCTTCCCAGCGCAAGCCGAGGTTGAGGGTGAGGCGATTGTTCACGCGCCAGTCGTCCTGCCCGTAGAACGCAACGGTCTTGCTGTGCCAGTCTCCGGTGTCCTGAACGGCCAGCTCGTTATAGCTGGCGGCGTAGCCCAGCAGGAAGTCGGCGAAGCCCTGTCCGGTGTAGCTGCCGTCAAAAGTGTAGTTGCCTTGCGTGTGGCCAAACAGCTCCTGGGTCTTGGCGTTTAACATATACTGGCCGCCGAACTTCATGCTGTGGCGGCCGTGGGTCCAGGAGAGATCCTCGCGAAGCTGGTAGCTCCGATAGGTATTGGCCCAGGGATAGTTGGAGGCATCGTAGACGTCAGCGAGGCCGCTGCTGATATTGATGGCCGGCAGGCGGTTCATCGCGTTGCCCGGGAACAACTCGGGCGGATTGACGGCGCTGCTGCGCGCGAAAATCCCGGTGGGCGTGACGTTGATGTTATTGGCGCCGTAGTTGAACGCCACCTCGTTGATGATGGTCGGGCTGATGGTGTAGGTGCCGTGAACGACTCCGCTCCAGGACGGGTTGGCAAACACGTCGCCAACGGTGGGGAGGTTGGAGCCGCTCCAGAGGCTGGTCCCGTAGGTCTGGCTGAGCTGTTCCCACACGTAGTGTCCAAAGATCCAGAACTTGTCATTGAAGTGGTGGTCAATACGCATGATCTGTTCGCCCACGTAGGTGGGGGCGTTAGCTCCGCCGGTAAACGCCGGGAATCCGCCCTGGGTGGTATTGGGCGTCGGGTAGATTCCAAGCCCGATAATCGACTTGGCCAACGGGCTGATCAGGCTGGACGGAATGGTGTTGTTGGGGAAGGCGCTGCCGGGGGTCAGACCCAGCGAGGTGAAGCGGGCGAGCTCGGTGGAGTTCAGGGCGCTGGGCACCGTGATGGTGGATGGGAATACGCCACCCTCCATCGCGGCGTTGGGCGTCTGAACCGTGCTCGAGCCGCCGGCGATGTAGCGCCGCCACTCTATGTTGGCGAAGAAGAAGGTCTTGTTGCGGTCCTTGTTGTAGAAAGGCAGGACCACAGGACCGCCGATGTTGAATCCAAACACGTTGTAGCGCAGTTCCGCGGGTTTCGCTCCGGCTTTGTTGGTGAAGAAGTTCGCGGCGTCCAGGGCGTCATTGCGGACGAACTCCCAGGCGGCGCCGTGGAAATCCTTGGTGCCGGACTTGAAGACCAGGCTGAGGGTCGCGCCGGAATTGAGTCCGTAGTCGGCAGAGTAGTTCGAGGTGAGCGCCCGAAACTCGGCCACGGAGTCGATGGACGGCATGATGTTGAATTTTCCGCCCGAGCCGCGGTCGTAATTCTCACCGCCGTCTACCATCCAGACGTTGTGGTCAGGACGCTGGCCGTTGAAACTGATGGTGAAGCCGCTGCCCTGTGCGCTGGGGCCGTTGAAATCCCCCACCGTGGAGGATACGCCGGGGGTCAGCGCCGCCAGGTTAACCAGGTTGCGTCCATTGGTGGCCAACTGCGTCATCTGCTGGCCCGTAACGATTTCGCTGACTTCACTGGAATCCGATTGGATCCGGGTGGCTGTGGCTTCCACGGTGACGGTCTCTTTGGACTCACCGATCTTTAGCTGGACATCGACACGAGCGTGAGCGCCCACGTTCAGGGCGATGTCATTCTGCTCGGCGCTCTTGAAACCAGCGGCTTCGACCTTGACGGTGTACTTGCCGATTCCAAGGCTTGGGGCGGTGTATTGGCCCGCCTCGTTGCTGACAACCTGGCGGGCCGTGTTGGTGTCAGTGTTCGTGATGGTGATCTTAGCGCCGGGAATCGCCGACCCGGAGGGGTCTGTAATGGTTCCGGCGATTGTTGCCTCCTGCGCTGCGGCCTGGAACGCGAAGGCCAGCATGAGAAGGCACAGCAGCAGTAACGGACTTACTCTGAGGTACTTCACATTTCTCTCCTTAAGCGAGAATTCCCTCGCCTCCCCGGCGCTTCTGTGGCGTCGTGAGAGGCCGGACTGATTGTAGGGAGGCTAATACTTCTTTAGTAGAGGATTACGGTATGGTACTGTACCAACGCTGTGTTTTAAGGCGATTGCGGGGATTGTTACGAAGTGTTCGAGGGTACGCGCAAGTCCCTCCGCTCGCACGATCCTCGAGGCCGGGACGATTCATGGCGAACCTGGGAGCCGAGGCATCAGCCGCTGGTAATCGGCGACTGTGGCTGGATACGTTTCCATGATGCGCTCGACGCATAGCCGTTCAGGCCGCAAGAGCCTGCTCGCATCAGCGACCGTCGCTGCCCTCCGGCGTTGCTGGCGGTTCCGGATCAACGTTTCCACCCAGAGTTGATATAACTCATGTCATATTCTGAGGTAACTTGCGGGGCAGTCCCAGGAAACGTTTCCATTGTGGCTACTAACTTGGGATAGACATTCCCATGCGTGGTCAACATGTGTAACTCGGGCACGAGGCCGTGTGTGCCGGCAGGAGATACTCGAAACTGCCCGCGCGTGAGATAATTGGCCGATGCGCGGCCGGGGCGCGGCTCGGGGAAACGTTTCCCTAACGTGCTTCGAGAGCGGTGTCTTAGTCGATGGGTGCTGGCTTGTATGCAATCCGAAAGAGAATGGTGTCACCGGCCCGGTTGCTGATCCCGGCCTGCGTTGTGGTGGGGATGTCGCTTTTGGCCACGGCGTTTGGCGGCGCCAGCGCTGACGAGAGTTCCACTCCGCGCTTCGACGACGTCGCGAAGCAGGCGGGCGTTCACTTTGTCCACCTCAAAGGCAACAAGGGCGTCGCCAATATCATGGACGAAGCCGGTCCGGGGGTCTGCGTGTTCGACTTCGACGGGGACGGATGGCCGGACATCTATCTGGTCAGCGCGCGCGATCTCTACGGGCGGGGTCTCGAGGCTCGCAATGCTTTGTACCGGAACAACGGCGACGGCACGTTCACGGACGTGACTGAAAAGGCCGGCGTGCCGGGCACCGGCTATGGACTGGGCTGCGTGGTTGGCGACTACGATAACGACGGCTACCCCGACCTCTACGTCATGCAGTACGGCAAGAACGTGCTGTATCACAACAACGGGAACGGCACCTTCAGCGACGTCACCGCAAAGGCGCACGTAGACGGCACCGACTTCGGCACGCGCCTGCACCTGGGCGCTACGTTTTTCGACTACGACCGCGACGGGAAGCTGGACCTGTACGTCGGCGGCTACGTGGACTTCGGCCCGGAAGTGAAGCAGACCTGCATGATCGCCGGCGCGGAATCGAGTTGCCCGCCCGGCCAGTATCGCGGCAGCCCGGCGGTGCTGTATCACAACAACGGCGACGGCACGTTCACCGACGTCACCAAGGCCGCGAAGATCTATCAGCCCAACGGCAAGAACTTATCGGTGATTGCATCCGACTACGACAACGACGGCTGGCCCGATCTGTTTGTCGCCAACGATGGCATGGAGATCTACCTCTATCACAACAATCACGATGGCACCTTCACCGAGTCCGGACTGGCGGCGGGCGTGGGGTTGAACGAGGACGGCGGCACGATGGCGGCCATGTGCCTCTCGGTGGACGACTACGACAACGACGGATTGCTGGACCTCTACGTATCCGACTTCGCCGACGTGCCCCACCATTTGTGGCGCAATACCGGAGGCGGGACGTTCGAGGAAGTCAGCCGCAAGGCCGGCATCGCCACCATCACCGCGCGCTTCCTGAGCTTCGGAGGCGGCTTCACCGACTTCGACAACGACGGCTGGGTGGACCTGTTCATCGCCAACGGGCACGTGTATCAGGGCGTGGAAAGCTCGACGGTAAAGGGTCATTACAAGCAGATCAGCCTGCTTTTCCATAACAATCGGAACGGCACGTTTACCGACGTGACCGCGGAGGCGCAAGCCCACGGGAACGGTTTTTCGGTGCCCCACCTGGGGCGCGGCGCGGCCTTTGCCGATCTGTTCAACGACGGCCACGAGGACATTGTCGTGGGCAATAACGACGACCCGCCGTCGATCTTGCGAAACCGCGGCGGGGGAAGCAACCACTTCGTGAGCTTCAAACTGGTGGGCACGCGCAGCAACCGGGATGCCCTGGGCGCGCGCATCCGGTTGAAGGCCGGCGGCATTTCTCAAATGCGCGAGATTGCCGCGGGCGGCAGCTACGTTTCGCAAAGCGATCTGCGCGCGCACTTCGGGCTAGGGCCGAGCACGCGCATCGACAGCGTCGAAGTGACCTGGCCGACGGGGCTCCGGCAGGAGTTCCATGGCGTCCGGGCCGATCAGTTCTACGTGATCGAAGAGGGAAAGGCCGCCATCAGGGCGCAGGTTATCGCGAAGCTCCGCTCCGGAAAACAGCGATAGGCAAGCGCCGGCAGCGAGTCCGTGTAGTGCGTCGCGAATGTTCTGCGACGCACTTCGCTACTTGTCGGGCTGGAACTCGGGCGGGGGGCTGGTCACCTTCTGCAGGTTGTCCTCGTTCTTCTGGTCGCGCAATCGACGGACAATGGCCAACTCGGCGGCGGATTCGGCAGGTTTGCCCGCCTCCTTGTAGACGCGCGCCAGACGAAAATGGGCATCGGTTTTCGCGTCGTCGAGGCGTATCGCTTCCTTGAGCTCGTCAATGGCGCGGTCGTACTGTTTGTCCTGCGCAAAGCAGATTCCGAGATCGAGATGCGCGATCCGGACGCGCGGGTCGATGGACAGCGCCTTGTCGATGAGCGGCCTCGCCTTCTCAAAGTCGTTCCGGCGGATCAGGACGTCGGCCAGCCAGGCCCACGCCTGCGCATTGGCTGGATCGTGGTCCAGTTCAAGCCGAAACTCGCGTTCGGCGTCGTCGTCTTTTTGCTGGGTCCAGTAGATGAAGCCGATGCCGAAATGCGCGTTGGGCTCGGCCGGAGATTTCGCGATCGCCGCCTTGAGTTCCAGGATCGCTTCCTCCGGACGGGAGAGGCCGTCCAATGCCTGCGCTATCAGTACGTGCGTGGCGGCGGCATCGGGGTCGTGGCGCTCGAGCCACTCGAACTCCTTCAACGAACGTTGGTACTCGCCGGAAGACAGCAGGCTCTCGGCGAAGTAGTAGTGAAGCTTGGTGTTCTCCGGGTCGGCGGCGAGCGCGATCTCGAGGCTCGCGGCGGCGTCCTTGAACATACGGCTGCCGTAGTAGGTCATGCCCAGCAGAGTGCGCGCCTGCATGTTCTGCGGGTCCAGATCGAGGGCGGTCTGGAACGGCGCCGTCGCTTCGCGGAAATGCCCGCTCTTGAACTCGGCCAGGCCGAGGTTGAGCTGGATCTGGGGAATCTTGGGGTCGATAGCCAGGACCTTGCGGTAGCAAAGCGCCGCGGCGTCGTACTGCTCGGCGCGTGAAAGGGCAAGGCCGGCGGTGGCCAGGGCGTTGATATCTTCAGGCCCGGCAGCGGGCAGGGCTTCGCAGCCGCCTGCCTGCGCGTGAAGACAGGCGGTGGAGACGATCAACCAGACCGCCGCCGTGAAAATGCGCGTCGCGATACGGAAGTCCGAGACCATCAGCTCCAGGATAGACCTGTGACGCGTGCGACGGCCCGATCGAAAGCGCAGCGCACGGCATGGAAACCTGAGGCGCGCTCTTCGGTACGCAATCGAGGAGCAGGACGAGCCCATGGCGCTGTTCTGACGCAGGGTCCGCTCCCTGGCGGTCGCGGCTCGGTAACGAACCCCGAGTGGCGCGCCCTATTTCATTCCGAACGTGAGGCCGCGGTCGTCTGCGAATCCCACCAGACGCTTGCACTCCTGTGTCGCGCACGCGGGCGTTCGGCGCGGCGCCCGATCACCGGACGGGACTGGTATAGTGGCTGTTGCCCGATTGGCCCGACTTACCGCCTGGAAGTCAGGACGCGGCGCTGCGAGAGCGTCCGATCGAACAGGAGGTAGCAAGGTGCGCAAAACGTGGCGCTTCGTTCTCTTGGTTGCAGCCTTTGGAGTGTACCCCGCGTTGGGACAGCCGGAAGTGCCGATCCTGACGTCCCCAACCAATACCACTACCGGCGTTTCGACATCGCCGGCCCTTACCTGGGATGCCGCGGACGGCGCCACGTCCTATGATGTTTACTTCGGCACGCTCGCTTCGCTGCCGATTGTGGCGACGATCACAGGGACCAGCTATGGCCCGGGACCTCTGAATCAGAACTCAATCTACTATTGGAAGGTTGTGGCGCGGAACAGTGGCGGGACGTCGAGTTCGGCCTTGTGGTCCTTCACGACAGGCGGTCCGGCAGCCGGGCTGCAATTTGTTCCTCTCACGCCGTGCCGCGTTGTGGATACGCGCAACGCCGATGGCGTATTGGGCGGGCCGGCACTAGCGGGAATCCACGCCACCCGGACGTTCGCGATCCGCCAGAGCCCCTGCGCAATACCTGCCGACGCTCAGGCCTACTCTCTCAATGTGACCGTGGTGCCATCAGGGCCTCTCTCGTATCTGACGCTGTGGCCCTCGGGACAGGGGAAGCCGTTGGTTTCAACCCTGAACTCCTTCGGCGGCACCGTGGTGGCGAACGCGGCGATCGTGCCGGCAGGCACCGGCGGCTCGGTCGACATTTTCGCTAGCGATCCCACCCAACTCATCCTGGACATCAACGGTTACTTCGCGGCGCCCACCGTCAATCCCACCAGGATTTCGTACTCGTTCTATCCGAAGACGCCTTGCCGCGTTGCGGACACCAGGGGCGCGACGGGTCAGTTTGGCGGGCCTGGCATGCAGGGCAATGACAGCCGCGACTTCCCCATCCCTCTCAGTTCGTGCAGCGTTCCAGCAGCGGCGATGGCTTACTCATTGAACGCCACGGTGGTGCCCGCGGGATACCTGGGCTACCTCACGACATGGCCGACCGGACAGCCGAGGCCGCAGGTCTCGACACTGAATTCGTGGCAAGGCAAGATTGTGGCGAATGCCGCGATCGTTCCGGCCGGGACCAACGAGTCGATCTCGGTTTTCGTCACGAATCCCACGAACGTGATCCTGGACATCAACGGCTATTTCGGTCTGCCGGGAAGCCCGAATGCTCTGTCGCTGTACACGGTGGCGCCCTGCCGCGTCGCGGACACGCGCAATGCATCTGGTTCCTTCGGTGGACCGATCATGGGCGCGGGCACAACACGGCAGTTCGTAATCCCGGCAAGCGCCTGCGGCATTCCGGCCACCGCGGCGGGGTATTCCCTCAACGTGACCGTAGTGCCCGCGGGGCCGCTCTACTACCTGACGGCGTGGCCAGCCGGCGTGAGCCAGCCGGGGGTTTCCACCCTGAACTCCTTCGATGGGTCCGTGGTGGCGAACGCGGCCGTGGTCCCGGCTGGAACAGGTGGCGCGATCAACGTCTTCGTGACCAACCAGACGCACGTGATTCTGGATATCAACGGGTACTTCGCGCCCTAGGGTGTTTGCTCCGCTCCCTCGCGGTCGCGGCTCGGTTCCGAACGGCGCGCGTGAGCGAGCGGACGAAACGCGTCACACGGTCGAGGCCCTAGGCCAGCGCCATCGTGACGGTCTTCACCTCGGTGTACTGCTGCAAGCCGTACTCGCCAAGCTCGCGGCCGAGGCCGGACTGCTTGAAGCCGCCGAAGGGAGCCGCGGCGTCGAACACGTCGTAGCAGTTCACCCAGACCGTGCCCGCGCGGAGGCCGTTGGCTACGGACGTCGCTTTGGTGATGTCCCTGGTCCATACCGCCGCCGCGAGTCCGTACATGGTCTTGTTGCCGCGTTCGATCACCTCATCGAGAGTGTCGAACGGGATGATCGACAAGACGGGTCCGAAGATTTCTTCCTGGGCGATTTTCATTTCATCGCGGACGTCGGCGAACACCGTTGGCTCGATAAAGTAGCCGCGGTCGCCGACCCGCGCTCCGCCGCAGAGTAACTTGGCGCCCTGCTCCTTGCCGGATGCGATGTAACTCATCACCTTGTCGAACTGCGCGTCGTCGACCTGGGGACCCTGCTCGGTGTTCGCATCGAAGGGGTCGCCGACGGTGCGGCGCTTAGCGCGATCGACGCTGCGCTCGACGAATTCGTCGTATGCCTTGCGCTCGACGAACAGGCGCGATCCGGCGCAGCAGCACTGGCCCTGGTTGAAGAACAGGGCGAAGTGCGAGCCCTCGACGGCCCGGTCCATGTCCGCGTCGGCGAACACGATGTTGGGGCTCTTGCCGCCCAGCTCAAGCGTGACGCGCTTCAAGTTGGTCTGCGCGGCCGCTTCCATGATCAGGTGGCCGACCTCAGTCGATCCGGTGAATGCGATCTTGTCCACGTCCGGATGGCGGGCGAGGGCCTGACCGGCGGTGGGACCATAGCCGGGCAGAATGTTGACCACCCCTTCCGGGAACCCGGCCTCGACGATCAACTCGCCGACGCGCAGGGCGGTGAGCGGAGTCTGCTCGGCGGGCTTGAGGACCACGGTATTGCCGGTGGCGAGGGCGGGCGCGAGCTTCCAGGCCTGCATGAGCAGAGGGAAGTTCCAAGGGATCACCTGGCTCACCACACCCACCGGCTCGAGGCGCGTGTAGCAGAAGTAGTTACCGGCGACGGGAATGGTTCGTCCCTGAATCTTGTCCGCCCAACCCGCGAAGTAGCGGTAGCAGGCGATGGTGAGCGGCAGGTCCGCGGCGAGGGCCACGCGATAGGGCTTGCCGTTATCGAGGCTTTCCAGGCTGGCCAGTTCGTCGGCGTGCTTTTCGATCAGGTCCGCCAGTTTGTTCAGCAGCCTGCCGCGCTCGGACGCCGCCATTTTTCTCCACGGCCCGCGCTCGAACGCCTGGCGAGCCGCTTTCACCGATCGATCCACATCCTCCTTGTCGGCCTCTGCGACGCGGCAGATTTCCTCGCCCGTGGCGGGGTTGATCGTGGGAAACGTGCGGCCCGACGCCGCTTCGGTCCACCGGTTGTTGATCAACAGCCTGGTCGCGCTGATGGGGATCGCTCTCTCCCGCGCAGTTGCGCTTGTCGACATAGACACCTCCTCGGCCCCGCCCCTCTGGTCTGCGGGGTTCCAGAGTTAGTATAAATCAGTAACTGGAAAACCAATTCCTATCTGAAAGTGTTATTGGCGGGGCAGATTGCGGCGATATCCTGGCTCGAGAGCACAGGCTTGGGAGCGCCCCGGCGGGCGACCTCGATCATGGCGCGGCCTATGCATTCCGTTGTCGTCACGTACTTAGGCAGGAGTAACTTCCAGAGCGGATACAGCGGCGCTATCACTGCGTAAGCGGCTCTGTACCAGGCCGTCTTCGGCCGGATCCCGCGGAGTGGCTGGATATAGGCGGGGCGGAACATGTAGGCGGCCTTGAAAGGCATCCGAAGCAAGGCGTTCTCGGTCTCGCCTTTCACACGCGCCCACATCATGCGCCCGCGCTCACTGCTATCGGTACCGGCGCCCGATACGTAGATAAACGTCATCGCGGGGTTGAGCCGGACCAGGATTTCCGCCGTCGAGATGGTGAGGTCGTAGGTCACGCGGCGATACTGTTGCTCGCTCATCCTTGCGGCGGAGACTCCCAGGCAGAAGAAGCAGGCGTCGTAGCCCGAGAGCCTGGCCTCGACCGGCGCGAGGTTGAAAAGGTCTCCTTGGATGATCTCCTGAAGCTTCTGGTGGCGCTGGCCGGTGGCGGCGCGGCCGATGGCGAGGGCACTTTCGACACCGGGATCGAGCAGGCACTCCCGCAACACGCCCTGGCCGACCATGCCGGTGGCACCGAACAGAATCACCTTCACTCGTCACCGCCTCTCAGAACCAGTCTTGCATGGTGGTCCGCTCCCTGA
>CAZBQQ010000147.1:0-14392 GCA_964493965.1 uncultured Solibacteraceae bacterium | reverse complement strand
ACGCTGGGCCGCTGCGTGGCCAGCACCAAGTGCATGCCGACCGCGCGCGCCATCTGCGCCAGGCGCGTCACGGATTGCTCGACGTTGTGGCCCTCCACCATCATCAGGTCCGCCAACTCGTCGATCAGGATGAGAATGTACGGGAGTTCCTCCAGCTCCTCGGGGCTTTCGATGTTGTCTTCGAAAAGCGGAATGGGCTCGTTGCGCAACTGGCGCACCTTGCGGTTGAACTGCTCGATGTTGCGCACGCCTTGGGAGGCCAGCAGGCGCAGGCGGCGCTCCATTTCGAGCACGGCGTTGCGGAGCGCGTTGGTGGCCTTCTTGGCGTCGGTGATGACCGGCGTGAGCAGGTGCGGGATACCTTCGTAGAGCCCCATTTCGAGCCGCTTGGGATCCACCAGGATCATGCGCACATCGTCGGGCGTCGCCTTGTAGAGGATGGACATGATGAGCGTGTTGAGCATCACGCTCTTACCGGAGCCGGTGGAGCCGGCGATCAGCAGGTGCGGCATGACCTCGAGCGGCGTCACCTTGATTCGGCCGCTGATGTCCTTGCCCAGCGGGATGGTGAGGCGCGACTGCGAGTTTACGAACTCGTCCGATTCCAGGATCTGCCGCAGGGCGATCACCTCGCGGCGGGCGTTTGGCACCTCGATGCCCACGGTCGGTTTGCCGGGGATGCGCTCGATGAGGATGGACTCGGCTTGCAGGCCGAGGCACAGGTCTTCGCTGAGCGCCGTGATGCGGTTGTACTTGATGCCCGCTTCGGGTTTGAACTCGAAGGTGGTCACCACCGGGCCGGGGTTGATCTGCACCACCGATCCGAAGACATTGAACTCGTCGAACTTCGACTTGATGCGGCCGGCGATCTGCTTCAGCTCTTCTTCGTCGAAGGAGTTGCGGGCGGGAATCTCGTTGAGCAGGTCGGTGGGCGGCAATTCGAACTGCTTTTTCGCGGCGGCGGGCCGCTCGGCCGGGTGCGGCCGCGGGCGTACGGGCTCTTCGCGCACCGGCTGGACGAAAACCGGTTCGGACGCGGGCCTGGGGCTGGGCTCCTGATCCTCGATGGTGCGGATGGGGATCTCTTCGTCGGGCTCGAAGGGCGGCGCGTCCGCATCCACGATCTCGGGTTCCTCTTCGGCAACGGCGCTCGCCATAGGCACCGGCGGTTCCACTTTCTTCTTCTTCGGCCGCGGACGCCATAGCCGGCGAACGGGTGCGAGGACCCGTCCCGGAAGGGCCAGAACGAAAGCGGCGTGCGAGAGCCGGAATTGCGTGGTCAGGTACAGCCCTATGAGAAGGCAGCCGGAGGTGACCAGGATGGCGCCGGTCAGGTTGAACCCGCCGAGCAGGGCGTCGGCCAGGAGCAATCCGACCAGGCCGCCAGGCGACACCGCGCCGCTGAAGAGCGTCCAATGCGGGCCGAGCGACAGGGCGGTCGCGCCGCCGAAGACCAGCAGCGCCGCTCCCACTCCCTTGACGGCGGGAGCTTCCACGGGACGCCGCCGCACCCAACCCCAGGCGATCCAGACCACGATGGCCGGAATCGAGAAGGCCAGCAGTCCCAGGAGTTGGAAGACGAGGTCGGCGGTGTAGGCGCCAGACCTTCCGATCAGGTTCCTGGCGTGGACCGCACCGGCGGCGGTGTTCCAGGAGGGATCGTCGGGGAAGTACGAGACGAGGCTCAGCAGCAGTGCCAGCCCAACGAGCAGGCACAACAAACCTACCGCCTCGGCAAGACGTGAATACCGCGCCGTGGAAGTGCCGTTCATCCTACGCGCGTGCAAAAACAGCCAGAGCGATTACTATTATGCCAAAAAGGATCCGGTAGTACACGAAAAAGCGCAGGGTATGATTTCGGAGGAAGCGCAGGAAGAAGGCGATGACGATCCAGCCGGTTATGGCCGAGACCGCCACGCCGACTCCAAAAGCCAGCCGCATGTCGGGCGCCAGGCCGCCGTTTTTGTGCAGATCGTGGAACGCTTTCGCCGCCGCTCCGGCCAGGGCGGGGGTGGCGAGGAGGAAGGAGAAGCGGGCGGCCGCGTAGCGGTCCAGGTTGCGGAACAGGCCGGTCGAGATGGTGATTCCGCTGCGGGAGACGCCGGGGATGATGGCCAGGGCCTGCGACAGGCCGATGGCGATGGAATCGGCGAGCGACACCTCGCCCAGGGTCTTCCTGAAGGTGCCGGCGCGCTCGGCCAGGTACATGACGATGCCGACGGCGATCAACGTGGCGCCGATGACGTACGAATTTCGCCAGGTGGTCTCCGCCTGCTCCTTGAAGATGTAGCCAGCGACGCCTACCGGGATGGTGGCGAGCGCCAGAAGCCAGAGCAAGCCCCGGTTATGGTGGATCTCCGCGTCGCCGTTGACGTTGATGCCGAAGCCGCCCGCCAGGATCTGCAGCCAGTCGCGGAAGAAGTAGACGACCACCGCCGCCAGGGTTCCCACGTGCAGGGCGATGTCGAAGTCCAGGCTGTTCAGAGCGGGGCTGTTCCAGCCGAGCAGGCGGGGGATGAGGGTGAGGTGCGCGGTGCTGCTGATGGGCAGAAACTCTGTCAGGCTCTGGACGATGGCGAGGATGATGACCTGGTAGATGGGCATTGATTCCCATCGTAGCAGCGGAGGGGGGAGGAGCAAGGAGACAGGAGTCAGGAGACAGGAGACAGGAGACAGGAGGCAGGAGGAGCTACGCGAACAGGCTTTGACCCCAGGCGTGGATGGCCGGCCAGTCGAGATGCTCGGGCATGGGAGAGCGGAACTCCAGTTGAGGGAATCGTCGCACACGGGGCTGCGCGCGCACAACCCGCACGGACCTCCCACGCGGCGTGCTACGATACTCGTGGAATCCGGAACCGATGCCGACGCTTGATTCTTGGGGGGCAACCGATCCTGGCCTCGTGCGCCAGAACAATGAAGACAGCTGGTGCATCGACCCGGAACTCCGCATCGCGATCGTGGCGGACGGGATGGGCGGCGCCTCATGCGGCGAGGTGGCTTCGGCGATGACGGTCGAAGTTACGATGGACCGCCTGCGCCAGAGTCTGCTCAGCGTGGTCCCTGACGAGGCGATACAGGAAGCGATCACCGAGGCGAACCGTTCCGTCCTCACCAAGGCGCGCGGCGAAGAGGCGTGCTCTGGAATGGGCTCGACCGTCGTGGTGGCGTTCTGGGACCTGCCGCGGCTCTTCATCGCCAATGTCGGCGACAGCCGCGCCTACCTCTGGCGCGCCGGCACGCTCACCCAGCTTTCCTACGATCAGACGCTGGTGAACGAAATGCGCATGCGTTTCGGCCTGTCCGCCGAAGAGGTCAACAGCTTCCCGCACAAGAACGTGCTGACCATGGCGGTGGGCACCACGCCCGAGTTGACCATCCGCACCCACGACGAGCAGCTCCAGCCGGGCGACATCGTGCTGTTGTGCTCGGACGGGCTCACCGGTCCGGTCTCCGAGGCCGCCATCGCCGCCACTCTCTCCACTGATATTCCGCTACCCGACCTGGTCGCCCGCCTGATCAATCAGGCCAAGGCGCACGGCGCTCCCGACAACGTGACGCTGGTGCTGCTGCGCTACGACGACTGGCAAATTGGGTAAGGAGTCAGGAGTCAGGAGGCAGGAGGCAGGAGTGGCAGTTGACGGGATGCGGGCTCCGGCTCGGTGATTCGAGGATTTGATTGTCTGGCGCAAGGCGCATGAGTTCGTGTTGGCGATTTACAGTATCACCGCTGGGTTCCCTCGGCAGGAGACCTATGGTCTCGTCGCACAGATGCGGCGGGCGGCTGTGTCGATTCCGGCGAATATCGCAGGGGATTCAGGCGGCGGGGACGGCCGGACAAAGTCCGATTCATGAATACGGCTCAGGGTTCGCTCGAGGAGAGCCGGTACTACCTGGTGCTGGCTCAGGATCTGGGCTATGCGCAGACTCAGATTCTGCGGGATTCACTTGACGAAGTCGGACGCCTGCTGGACGCCTACGCGAAGTCGATCGTCCGCAACTCCTGACTCCCTCTCACCGCACTACGACCTTCGCCAGGCCCGCATTGTTTGCCGAATCGAGGGCTCGCACGACTACAAGGTGCTCGCCGGGGGCAACTCCTTCGAGCTTGAGGAGGAAGTGCTCGGTCGGGGAATCGATGATGCCTTCTACCGGCTCCATGGCAACCCAGGGGCCGGCGTCGAGCGAGTACTCGGCTCGGCGCAGGGGCGAGGCGGCGTCTGCGGCGTCAATGCGGATCTCGACGTGACCGCCGGAGCGGGTGGGCGCGGCCACGGTGACTACGGGTGGGGTGTGATCGAGCAACGTCGGCGCGCTTATCAGCTCGGCGGTGCGCGCGGTCGCGGGCGGGTTGGCGGGCGAGTCGGAGGCCACCACTCGGAAATAGTAACGGCCGTCGGCGAGAGAATCGGAATCGATGGAGTAGGTGTTGTCGGAGAGGTTCGACTTCAGCAGCTTCCACTCGCGCTCGTCCTCGCCTCGGAAGTAGAGCGAGTAGGCGAGGCGGTCTCCGTCGGGATCGTCGGCCTGCCAGGTGATCTGCAACTGCTCTGCGGCGGGCCGCGTGACGGGCTGGGTGGGGGTCCCGGCGGACGGGGGCGGGGCCGCGTCGGGCGTATCCGTGACGGTTACGGTGTAGGCGGCAGTGGCCTGCGATTGGGCCGCCGCCTTTGCGGCTGCAGCCGCGCTCGAGAGCTGCGAGATCACGGTGATCGAGCGCACTATCGGCGGCGTGTTCTGGGGAAGATAGGCTACGGTGATGCCCTCGAGCGACGCCGGGCCGGTGAACTCGGCCTTCCACTGCACATAGCGGGCATTCGGACTGCGGATCGCGGAGCCGTCGGCGTTGGTCAGCGGCTCGGACCAATCGCTCCAGGTCTTGTCCGGACGCAGCGAATTGCCTGTGCGGGTGCGCAGCACCAGGCGGGTGCCGTCGGGCGTATCGCCGCGCCAGCTCAGCCGTCCCCAGCGGGCCACGGTGTTGGAGTCGTGCACGGGCGATTCGAAGGTGCCGCTCGCGCCCAGCGCCGGTCCTAGCCGGTACAGTTTGCCCAGGTCGCCGGTGGCCGCCAGAATGGCGCCGGCGGAGCTCGCCAGCCGGACCGCCTCGCCCTCGTTGGTCTGCGCGATCAGGGTCGCCCGGTGGTCCTTGCCCAACCGGTAGATGCGGCCCTGGCCGTCGGTGGCGAAGACGATTTCGTCGCCGCGCACCAGCAGGTCGTAGACGTTCTCCTCCTTCGAGCTCCACAGCGTTTCCACCGTGTTGTCCGGATTGATGCGGTAGATTGCCGCCTTCTCGACCCCGGTTGCCTCGACCGGCGCCGCGGCTCCGGCGACTACCGGCTGTGCCGCTTGGGGCTTGGCCGATTCGGGCTTGGGTTTGATGTCGATTCCGCTCTGGGTTTCGGACGCCTCTACCGTCACCGTAGCCGTGGTGGTACTGATGCTCACGGAACCCGGAACGCCCGGCTGGGATTGCACGCCGCCCAGCGCGTGCCGGCCCATCGACCCGCCCAGCGCGGCGGCGTACACCGTTCCATCCGGCGCAGGCACCAGCGTGCGAACTTCGGGCAGGTTCGAGTCGTAAAGAACGAACGCCTTGTCCTTCGCCGTGATGCGGTAGATGATGCCGTTCGGCTCGGAGCCGGCCAGCAGGCGGCCTTGCGCGTCGACGGCCAGCGAGGTCACGTGCGATTGCCCGGTCTCGTAATAGACTTCGCCCTTGCCCGCCTCCGTGATGCGGTAAACCCGGCCCTGGTCGCCGGTGCCGGCGTAGAGGACGCCATCCGGGGCGAAGGCCAGCGACCAGATGTATTTCGCGCCGGGAGCGAAGTACTCGCTCGCGTTGCCGTTCTCGATGCGGTAGATGCGGCCGCCGGGCGATGTGGCGGCATAGAGCGCGCCCTTCGCGTCGACGGCTAGCGCGAAGACCTCGGGCTGCTCGGCCGTCCAGACGAGCGACGCCTGGCCGGATTTCTCGATGCGGAAGACGCGCCCGCGGTGGCCGGTCCCGATGTAGACGGTGCCGTCGGGCGCCGAGGCGACGCTCCAGACGATGGGCTGGCCGGAATCGAAAACGGTCTCGAGTTTCGGCGCGAGCGTGAGCTTTCCGTCGCGGGTGAGCGAGAGGCCGGTGAGGTGGCCGGCGATGAAATCGCGATAGTCGTTCATCTCCCAGGCAGTCGGGCTCGAGGCCAGCGCCGGAAGGGCGGCAAGGAGTGCAATCAGGACGGGTCGGTTCATTGCTCTTTCACTTCCACCTGGATGGTCTTGGTGCCGCTCACCACCATGTCGCCGGCGTCGATTTCCATTTCGGCCAGTTTCGAGTTGGGCAGGGCGGGCATGGCGGAGAGCGACGGCTGGGTGCGCGCCAGGATCATGGCCACCGAAGGCGGCGGATCGGCGAGCGTCTCGCCTTCCACCTCGTAGGCGGGCGCCGCGCGCCAGACGCGCACGTAGGCCTTCGTGTTGGGGCGCAATGCGTTCAGGAACGAGATCAACTGCGCGGGCGAGTTCGGCGCGGAGAAAATCAGCTGGCGGAACTCGGTGACGTTCATGGCGGTTGCGTCGGCTACCGTGAACTGGAGCGGGCCGGGCGCGGCGCCGATGGGCACGACATAGCTGACTTTTCGAATCAACTGCGTTCCGTTGTCGCCTTGGAGGGCCACCGAGAGGTCGATCGTCTCCCCCGGCCGCACGTCGCGCCGCGAACTCCACACCTGATCGATCTGCAACTGGCGCTTGCGCGGGAACGCTTCGATGTGGAGCGCCACACTCTTCAGTTGGATGGCGTCGAAACCGCTGCCGATGGCGTAGGCCACGGGCGCGGTGGTCGAAAGCGCGGCCAGCGCCGCCAGGTTGAGATCGCCCGCGTACATGTTGCTGAGCTTGACCGGAGGCAGGCCGTTCTCGAATTCCACCGTGCCGGTGACGGCGAAACTCGCCTCGCCGGTGGAGCGCTCGGTGGCGTCGAGCGCCGAGAAGGTCGCCATCGATAACAGGAACGGCGAGAGCACCGGATCCTTCACCATCTGGAACTGATAAGCGTACGCGCGGCCGCCGCGTTCGGCGACGGAGATCGAAACCGGGACCAGCGAGGCGCGCCGTCCCAGACGACCCATGACCGCGGTGCTGCGGTCCTCCGTGATGGTGCCCATCCATTCCCGCGGCGCCGAGATCTTGAACGAGGCGGAAAGGTTGGGCAGCAGGGTGAGCACCTCGGAACGTGCAAACGGCAGGTCCGTGGCGCCCGCCGAGAGGAACCGGTGGCCGAAGGCGTACAGGCGGTCGCCGTCGATGTAGGTGACGGTGCCGTCGGCGGCGATACTCATGTCGCCGGCGAGGAGTTGGACGCTGATCATGGAGCCGGGCTGAAGCTGCCCGGGATTGCCGAGCGCGGTGTCGAGCCGGCCGCCGCCGCTCATGCCCTCGAGGGGCTCGAGGCCGAGCTTCCGCAACTGGGGCGCGAAATGCTCGATGGTATTCCGGGTGAACCCGCCGAAGGAGACGGGAGTGGTGATGTCCACCATGCGCTGGCCGCCGGCCAGGACGTCCTCGCGCGGCGGCAGTTGGGCGGCGGGCTGCCAATCGGCCGGGGTCGTGAGGCGGCGTGCGCGCTGTTGGGGCTCGCTACCGGCCTGCACCATCTCTTCAATCGGCCGGATGCCAGCGATCGGCTCTTTCGAAAAAGCGAATGCCATGGCCACGGCGCCCGCCAGGCGGCCGTCGATATATACCGGGCTTCCGCTCATTCCCTGCAGGACTCCCGTTTCGGCCAGTGGCCCGCCCGACAGGCGCGCCAGGATGAGCGACTGCTTGGGGCCGATATTCTCCAGGACGCCGAGGATTTCGACTTGAAATTCCTCGACTCGCGCGCCGGAAAAGACCGTCTTGCCGACGCCCTTCAATCCGGGCCGGATGTCTTTCAGAGGGAAAAACTGGGGCTGAGCAGATAGTGCCGCGGCTGCCAGCAGGCCGCACAGGAAGCGCACATGTTTATTGTAGCGGGGGCGCACGCTTTGGCGTGCAGCCGTGGGCTGCGTTCGCCGCCTAGTTCGCGGAGGCGGTGCGCGGGAATGCGGACACGGGCAGGCGGCTCGGGGAGGTGGAGGCCCGTCCGGTCGCGCGACGAACGGCGGCTACCGTGTGGGCAGGCGCCAGGGCGAAAATGGCCACGGCCGGGAACCAGACGTACCATTCCAGGGCTGCCACCAGCCAGCCCTGGACATAGCTGCCCGTCGCCCACAAGGCCGCCTCGCCAAAGCCGATCACGAAGATTCCGATTGCGAAAGCGCGCCAGCACTTTGCGATCGGCCCCTTTCCCATGCGCGCGGCCGAAAGCCACAGGAACAGCGCTTCCAGGGAGAGCACGCACAGCAGGAGACTCCGCACCAGCGAGATCGCGGTGTCCGCGGTGAGTTGCCCGGCGGCCGTTGCCGCAAAGCGGGTCAGGGTGAACAGAACCAGGACGCCGGCAACGGCCCAGCCGGTGGCCTTGGGCCGTACCCAGAAGCCGAGCTTCCAGAGGATGCGCAGCGCCACCAGCAGTCCGGCTGCCAGGAGTGCCATCTGCGCCGGGCCGCTGAGAAGGAGCCCAGTCCGGCGGATTTGGTCCGCGCTCCCAAGCGCAAGCGAACTCGGGAGTGAGGCGGCCTGGCTGAGGAGGCCGCCGGCCACGTGGATCGCGGCGGAAAGCATGATGAGAAGCCATGCGCGACGAAGCGGAGCGCCGGCTTCGAAGGCGCGGAGCGCCAGTACGCAGAACCAGGCCTGTGCCGCCGCCATGCCGATGACCGATAGCGCCTCGCCGCCGCCCGGCGCCGCCCGCACCGAGAACCCGGACGAAGCGTGGGCCCAGACATAAAGCGCGAAGGCTCCGAGGCACAGGTACGCTCCCGTGACCGCGATAATCCATCGGGGAGCCGATGTGAGTGGGGTCCGATCCTCAGTGCGCGTCATGGCAAAACCTCCGCAGTCAACGCTGCGCAATCGAGGCCGCGGAGAATTTCTCCGGTCACGGCCTCGGCCGCCTCCTGCCCGAGAAACGTGGAAATGAGCTCCAGCGTCTTCGCGAGCAGCTCATCGGCACGGATGTCGGGCGATTCCATAAAGGACGCGGCGCCACAGCCAAGGTAGATTTCGATCTGGGCGCGGGCGCGGCTCCTCAATTCGGGCGCAGGTGCTTCGCGCCACCGGGCCATGCCCGCGAGCACCCCGGCCAAACCGCGTTGTGTGTCGATCGCCGGCCGGTCTGGGCCCGCCAACGCGGAGAGACTCCGCTTTTCCTGGGAAATCCGCTCCAGCGCCGCCTGGCAGTTCGGGCACTGTTGAAGATGGCGGGCGATCCGGCGGCCCCGCGCGGGATTGAGTTCCGCGTCCGAGAACGAGACCAGGGTGGCGGTTCTAGGATGCATAGCGTTTCCCCGTGGCGACCTTCAGAGTCAGCTCGCCGCTCCTGCGATCCGAGGCGCCCGCCGCGGCCCGAATCTTCTTGTGGGCGCGCGTCAACAGCGCTCCGACGGTCCCCGATTGCAGCTTAAGCACGCCGGCGATCTCGTCGTACCGCAAGCCGGCGCTGCGCAGTTCGACGCACTCGACCTCGCGCGGCGTCAGCCCCGTTCGAAGCGTCGCGCGCAGCGCTTCGACGCGCCCGTACGCGGCTTCCGGATCGTAGCCGGGGCCAGGCGAGTTCATTACCGATTCCAGGCCGATCTCGTGGCGCGAGCCCGCCTTCATCTGGTCGAGCACATGGTTGCGAAGCACGCGGAACAGCCAAGCCCTGGGGTTGCGGATCTCCTGCCCGGCGGTCCGGGCGATGAAAAAGCGGAGAAACGCCTCCTGAACGGCGTCCTGCGCAGCTTCGCCGTTGCCGGCCGCGCTGGCGGCGTGGCGCAACAGGCCTGCCGCTTCGGTAGTGTAGAGATCCCGGATCTCCTGCTCGATGCCCGCCGCAAGCGGGCCTCCGAGCTGGTTTCGGTCCATCGTAGCCGATACTACTACAAACGGCACCTTGCGGATATTGGCCGAATGGGGGGGCGAAGACGGTTGCCTTTGGTTAGTATCACCGCCAAATCGAGCCGATGCGTAAAGAATTGTGCCGTCTGGGTCGTCCTTGAACTGAGCGGGCGTTTCGAACCGTGATATCCGAAGCCCGAAGGATGGCCATGATGAGTCAATCTGAGCTACCGATCAAGCGGCCGAACCAGCGGCGCCGCCGCCAGCGTGGCCAAGAGCTGCTCGAATTCAGTCTCGTGCTAGTGCCGATGTTCGCACTGACCTTTGTCTTCATGGACATCGCGTGGGGCATATACAACAAGGCCGCGATTGAGGCGGCGGTCCGGGTAGGGTGCCGTTACGGCATCACCAACCATATCCCCGACCCCTACCAGCCGTCGTTGTGCGGCAGCTCATCGACGATCACGGATTGCGTCGGACAGCACGTCATCAATGCGGCGCCGGGTGTGCTCTCCGGTGCCTCAATCGTGCCCCAAGGCTCAGCGTGCTCGGCGACCAAGTGCATCACGGTGCAGTACTTCGCGCCCAGTGGTGTCGCGGCCACCGGCCAGCTCAACGAAGGCGGAAACATTATCGAGGTCCAGGTCACGGGCATCAGCGGCGGTATGCCCATGTCGACGCTGGTAACTCCATTCATTGCACCCAATTCGACTTGGCATACCACGGCAACCTCAGCCGACACGATGTCGAGCGTGCTGGTCTATCCGAACCCATAGGAGGAGACAATGAGACACCACAAACGGCGCGGGAACGTGTTGGTGGAGTTCAGCCTGGTTCTGGCGCTTCTCCTGATGCCGATGTTTCTGTTCACTTACGCGGTTGGCTTCAATCTACTCCAGCAGCTCGAGGTAGTCCAGTTTTGCAGGGATGCCGGGCACCTTTGGGCGACGAGCACGGTGGACCTCTCGCCCGGTTCGCCTGCCCAGACTATTCTGGATGACCTCGGCCAAACCGCCGGGTTCCGAAGCAACGCCCAAGTCATCTTCTCCAAGTTGGTGTACGTAGATGCCGCCACCTGCCAGGCGGGCGACAACACGACGGCGTGCCCGAATTTGAATAAGTGGGCCTATACGCAATACCTGACGATTGGGACGGCGCCATCACTCGGCGTCTCGCATTACGGGAGCTTTCTGCCCATTCCATCCGGGGGAACCGTCGCTGCCGACGGTTCTTGGTCTCTGAAAGACACGACTACAGTCTCCACGCTGGCGATTGGCGGCGCCTTACCGAGCCAGCTGTCGCAGATCCAGGCCTACAACTCCGTAAGCGTTACAGGACTGCCGTCCGGGCAAACGATCAACCTTATCCAGGTAGGCGCAACGCCGTTCAACGTGCCGGGCGTTACTTCGTTGCTGGCCTTAAACGACTACGCCGTATTCTAGAGTCGGTTTCATGGGAGGGACTATGCTTTCAATTTGCCGTTCCAAGCGCAAGCAGCGTGGGGCGATCATGATCCTGTACACCTTCATGCTCATGACTCTGATCATTCCCCTGACCGGCTTGGCGATCGACTTGACGATCCTGTATATTGTCCAGGCCAAGCTGTGGGAAGCCATCGACGGAGCGGCCCTGGAGGCCGGACACCTGATGGGCACTACGACTGAAAGCCTAACGGCGCAAGCGACGCTGGCTCAACAGATTTGCGCCACCAACTTCCCGACCGGGTACTGGAACGCCTACGGCCTCAATTGCGTTGCAACACCCAGCTTGCCGGCGGCCCCGGACTACATGTACAAGGTTGATATCACGGCCAGAGTGAACGTGCCTCTCTGGTTCATGAAAGTGTTTCAATCTTCGGACGCCGTAGTGAGTGCGAGTGCGCAGTCGAGCAGACGGCAGGCGAGGGTCGTCCTCGTGCTGGACCGGTCAGGATCCATGGCGGGCTCCCCGTTCACCTCGCTCAAGAGTGCCGCAGCCTCCTTCGTCACGAAGTTTAACGGGGGGTATGACCAGTTGGGGCTGGTGGTTTTCGGAACTAGTGGAGTCGTTGTCTATCCCATTCTGAACAACGGCCCCTACAATTTCCAGACGAATATCCAGCCGGTCTCTAACACGGATCCGAACGGCGGTCCAAACACGCAGTTTAAAGCTGTGAACGGCAACAACGCCGCAGGCACTTCTTGCTGCGACATGATATACGCCATCAACAAGCTCGGCTCGGGGGGCGCCACCAACATGTCGGAGGGGCTCTCGCTGGCCTACATTGAACTACAGAAGGGCCATAACACGTCGATGTCTGCGAACGGCTATGACGTCATGAGGAGCGTTATCGTACTGTTCACGGATGGCGTGCCGAACATGTTCGCCGCGTACCTCAACAGCCCCGATGCCCAAGGTCTGGCGATGACACACGTCGTCAGCTACCCCGTTTCGGGCGTGTTGTCGCCTGGCAATAATCTGCTGCTGGCACCCAAAAATGCGTTCCCTGTTGCGGGCCCCACGCCCACGCCGACGCCCGGTAACTCCAACTGCCTCTACAACCCGTTGAATACGGGGGTCACGGCCGCAAAAATCGGCCTGCAGGCGAACCAGATGATCGGAATCCTAGGAGCCGGCGCTGCGCCGGGCAGCTTTACATCCAACGAGAACGGCCTGATTCAGATGGCGAGTACCGATTCACTCAGCCCCTATGCCGGTGGCAGCGGCAGTTCCGCCTGGTCGCTGCAACACGGCGCAACGGACGAAGCGTACGGCAATGCGATCGACAATACGGCTGCTGTGACGGGCTGCTTGTCCCTGGCGCACGCTGACGCCACCAATAACAACAGCCTTAGTTACGCCTATACCCACTACCAGGACCTGGCAAAACTTCCAGCCTGGGACTTCTACGGGAACAATTTGACCGCCCTGGGCAACGGCTACACGTACTCCACAGCGACGAGCTTCCCGACCGGGACGTCCTATACCGGCAACGTGAGCGGTGTCGGAGATAGTGCGCTGGGGCAGCAATTGAACATCGCCGCGTGGAATGCCGTGGACAACGCAGCGAACCGGATTCGCAGCGACATCGGCACCGATCCCTCGAACGTGAACCCCACGATCTACACAATCGGCTACTCGGGAACCGGCGGAACCGACGATATGCTGCTGGCGAGGGTGGCCAACGACCCCAATCAAAGCACCTACGGCAGCGGGAGCGCCTACAATCAGACCCAGGCGGCAGGACAGTACTTTCCGGTGAGCGACAACAACGCGATTGTCGACGCGTTCAACAAGATCGGGAGCATCCTTCTGAACCTCTCGCGTTAGGGCGGGGACGAAGGCTCGATCGGCGGTTCTAGCTACGGCGCCGTCCCTTGCGCTATCATGCGGTTAGCCACCGCTGGGATGGCGCAATAGGGGGGCGCACCCGTATGGCTTCTACCGTCTGGAAGGGGTTTCTCACTTTTGGGCTGATCTCCGTGCCCGTGAAGCTGTTCGCCGCGGCCCGGCGTGAGCACGTCAGCTTTCACCAGATCCACAAGCCCTGCGGCACGCGCATCCGGCAGCAGCTATGGTGCCCGCACGATCAGCGCGTCGTCGAACGCAGCGAGATCGTCAAGGGTTACGAAGAGGCGCAGGACACCTACATCGAAGTGGATCCCGAGGAGCTGAAGAAGATCGAGCTGCCCTCCGACCGCAACATGGAGATCGTGCAGTTCGTCAAGCTCGCGGAGGTGGATCCGATCTACTTCGACGCCTCTTACTACCTGACGCCGGAGGAGCCGGGGCGCAAGGCCTACGACCTGCTGGTGCACACGCTCGACAAGGCCGGCTATGCGGCCCTGGCGAAGCTATCCATGCACCAGCACGAGTATCTGGTGGCGATCCGCCCGCGCGATCACGGCCTGACGCTGCACACGATTTACTATCAGAACGAGCTCAATCAGCTTGCCGAATACGGCCAACCCGACAAAGTCGAAATCCGCCCGCAGGAGATCGAGCTTGCCGAGCGGCTGGTGGAGAACCTGGCGGCGCCGTTCGAGCCCGAGAAGTTCAGCGACGCTTACCAGAAGAAAGTGCTGGAACTGGTCGATGCCAAGCGCCAAGGGCAGGAAGTGCGCGCGGTGCGGCCGCAGAAGCTGGCGCCGGTGGTGGACCTGATGGACGCGTTGCAGCGCAGCCTGGCCGCCTCCGGACGCAAGCCGCCCGAGCCCACCACGGACATTCACGCCACGGAGATTCACGCCGTCGAAGACGAGCCCGCGGCGTCGCCACGCAAGCGGGCCTTGAAACGGCGCGGGGCGGCGTAGGTCGACGAAGCCCGTCGCTCGTCGCTCGTCGCCCGTCGATCCTTTGCGGGATTTGTGGCGCTTCGCGGTCGCAGAGCCTACACGGTGCGAAGCGTACGAAAGCCGCTGTCTTTGCGACGCGCGACGAGCGACGGGCAGCGCTGCTCAGC
>CAZBQQ010000146.1:0-14471 GCA_964493965.1 uncultured Solibacteraceae bacterium | reverse complement strand
TCGGGACCTCTTGCACCCCAAGCAAGCGCGCTAGCCAGGCTGCGCCACGGCCCGAACCCACTTATCTTATCGCACTTCGCGTAGCCGCGAGTTGGGCCTGGCGCGCGTAATCGATGGCCTCGGCCAAAAGACGGGCGGATTCCTGCGGGGCGTGGAAGCCCAGAGACCGGTCGGCGGCGACGAAGTCGATGCGCCATTGCGCCCTGGTTTCCAACTTGAGCGCGACGGCGGGGCGGTCGCCGGCGGCCTGCGCTCTCTCGATGGCGTCGATGGCGGCAACGAGCGCGTCTTCGGCGCGCGAGAGAAGCGCGCGGGTGCTCTGCTGGGTCTCCTTGACGCGCGCCAGCAGATCGGCGGCCGATTCGCGGTGGCAGGACAGGCAGGCGCGGCCGGCGTTCTGGAGGGGGCGCGTGGCGCGGTGGTCGGCGATCCGGATCGCACCGTGGCGCTCGAACGGCATGTGGCAGTCGGCGCAGGCGACGCCAGCATGCGCGTGCGGACCTTGCGCGTACATTTCGAACTGGGGATGCTGCGCCATGAGCACAGCGGCTCCGGTTCCGGCGTGAGACCAGTCGGCGATGCCGCGCCCGTCGTAAAAGGCTTCGATCTCGTCCGCGGTGCGGCCTTCCGGAAATGCCGCCTGCCCCGCCACCATGTAGTATTCGCGGTGGCACTGCTCGCAAACGGCGGAGCGAAGATCTCCCTGGCGCTCGTGGCAGTCGGCGCAGCCCAGCGGCTTGCGGTCGCGCGCTTCGTAGTAGCTTGCCGCGTGCGACGTGCCGGCGGCAGCGTGGCACGTGAGGCAGGCGGCGGGCTGCGGCCGCAGCTTGGGACGCGCCCCCAGAATGCGCGTCCAGCGCGGATCGTCATCGGGATCGGTTTCTTCGCGGTCTTCGATGGACCACGCATGGCCCCGTTTCTCGTGCCAACGCGCGTCCACCGCCGATGGGCGACGGTAGGCGGCGGTCTCCTCGGGGAAGCGCTGCTCGAACGTGGCCGCGGCTGGGGCGCGCGTTGCCGCCCGCTCGCGCACCAGCAGCCAGGCAGCCAGGAAGGCGAGCAGCGCGGCGGCGGCCACTGTGGCGAGAACCTTCACGGACGGTCTCCCAGGTGGGCCAGGGCGCGGTCGGCTGCCGCGACTCCGCGGTGCTGCGCCTCTTCGATTATCGAGAAGCCGCTCAGGTCCGAATGCGCGAAGAACACAGGGCCAGGCCAGGCGGCCGCGCGCAGGCGCTCCTCGGAAGAAAGAAAGCCGACGCGGGGACGCACCATGGCGTGCCCCAGGCGCATGATGTCGATGCGCGAGACGCACTGCCGTATGTCGGGATGCGCGCGCTCGAGATCGTTGAGAATGGCGTCGCGCCACCAGGCCCAGTCGGTCGAGAGCAGCAGCTTGCGATTGCGCGAGGCCGGGCCGTTCGCCAGCGCCCAATAGAACGTCCAGACGCTCGGCCCGTCCACGGAACGCAACGATTGGTGTGTAGCCACTACGTAGCCGAGGGCGGGGGAATCGTAAATCACGTTGTCCCAGGCGGCCTCGGTCGCGCGCTCGCGCGGCGGGCGATCGACCACCAGGTTGGCGGTGAGCCAGGGCGAGTATTCGAAGCCGGAGACCGGTGGGGCGTCGTCCATCAGATACGGCGCCAGGAAAGTGGGGGCGGCGAAGACTACCGCTTCGGCTTCGTATTCGACATCCTCGGTGACGACGCGCACGCGCCGGCCGTCGCGCACGATACGCCACACCGGCGCGCCGGTGCGCACGTGGTCGCTGAGCCGCTCGAGGAGGCGCCGGACGATCCAGCCGTTGCCTTCGGGCCAGGTGAGCGGGCCTTTTTCGTCGGGCTCGCGCGAGGCAAAGTAGTGGATGCCTGCCCAGGCGGAGGTATCGGCGGCCAGCGCGCCGTAGTCGTCGCGGCAGGCGTAGTTGACGTACCAGTCGAGGTAGGGCGAATCGAAGCGCTCGCGGCGCAGCCAATCGGCGATCGAGATGTGGTCGAGGGCCGGATCGGGCGGGTGGCCGGCGCGCTCCATGGGAATGGTGAACTGGCCCGAGGCGCGAAATTCCGCCATGCGCTGCTCGAAGCGGCGGTAGTCGTCGTGATCGCGGCGCGTGGCGGCGATTTCGGGCTCGATGCCGTCCTGCCACTTGCCGTGTAGGAACAGGCGCTCCTGCGGGGAGAAGCACAGGTAACGCTCTTCCCATCGTCCCTCGACAAGGACGCCCAGGTCAGCGAGCAATTCGCGGATAAGCAGCGATTTCGGGCCGGGGACCGGCACGTAGTGCGCTCCCCAGGGAAACGCCGTGATGCCGTTTTCGCCCCAGCGCGCCACGCCGCCCGCCTGCTTTTCCATTTCGAGCAGAACGAAATCGCGGAAGCCGCGCTTGTGGAGGCGCCATGCCGCCGTGAGTCCCGCCATGCCGCCGCCCACGATCACCAGCGGGACGCGCTCGCGGCGCGCGGGCGTGCGGAACGGGCCGCGGCTGCGCAGACGGTGGCCCAGTTCGGCCCCATCGTTGACGAAGGAACCGGCGATGCGCGGATCGGTCTTGGACCCCAGGCCCACCAGGGCCGCGGAGAGAAACCGGCGCCTGTTCAATGAGAGATCGAGCTCCATTCCTGATCGTAGTAGCGGACCAGCACCTGGTCGTTCAGGCGGTTGACCTCGGCGGGCACCGGCCCCATGTCGGCGGGAAACTCGAACATCTGCGCCAGTGTCCGCGGGTTCAGGAAGCGCAGTCCGCCAGGCAGCGCGGACGGCGGCTGATAGGGGCCGAGAGTGCCCAGCACAAAGCCCCATTCCCCGAATGCGGGCACGTAGGCGTGGTAAGGATGCACCTCGAAGCCGGCCTGCTTGATGGTCTCCACGATGCACCAGTAAGTGCGGCGCGCGAACAGCGGCGAAGTGCTCTGCACAGCGGCCATGCCATGCGCCGTGAGGTGGTGCGCCAGCAGCTTGTAGAACGCCGTGGTGTAGAGCTTGCCCAGCGAATAGTTCGTGGGATCGGGGAAATCCACGACCGCGAAATCGTAGTAGCCGCTTGTGGAATCGAGCCAGGAGAAAGCGTCGGCATTGATGATGTGGACGCGCGGCGCCCGGAGCGAGCCGCCGTTGAGCGGTGTGAGCAGCGGATGCGTGGAGAACAGGCGCGTCATTTCGGGGTCGAGGTCCACCAGCGTGATGCTTTCGACCGCCGGGTACTTCAGAATTTCGCGGACCGCCAGTCCGTCGCCGCCGCCGAGCACCAGGACGTGGCGCGCTCCGGGGATCGCGGCCAGGCCGGGATGCACCAGCGCTTCGTGGTAGCGGTATTCGTCGCGCGACGAGAATTGCAGGTGCGAGCTGAGGAACAGCCGGATATCGTCCTTCCACTTGGTGAGGACGATGCGCTGGTAGTGCGTGTCGCGGGCGAAGATGACCTCGTCGGCGTAGATGTTGTTCTCGGCCGCGACGGTGATTTTGTTGGCGTAGACCATGCCTACGCCGAGCACGGCCAGAACGGCAACCGAGGCCGCGCGCAGGGAGGCGGGGCGTCCCAACTCGGCGCGGAACAGGAAGGTGGACCACAGCGCGACGGCCGCGTTGACCAACCCGAAGAGCAGGGCCGAACGAACCATGCCGAGCTTCGGCACCAGCAGGATGGGGAACAGCAGCGAAGCGCCCAGCGCGCCCAGGTAATCGAAGGTGAGGACGTGCGCCACCAGGTCGCGGAACTCGAAGCGTCCTTTGAGAATGCGCATCAGGAGCGGGATTTCGAGGCCCACCAGGATGCCGATGACGATCACGATGGCGTACAACTCGAGCCGGAACGCCTGGCCGTAGGCGAAGCCGAGGAACAGCAGGGCCGACGAGTAGCCACCGACAAGCCCCACCATCAGTTCGATCGATACGAAGCGCGCGACCAGGCCGCGGCGCAAGTAGCGCGACAGGGCGCTGCCGATCCCCATCGCGAAAAGGTAGCTGCCGATGATGGTGGAGAATTGCAGAACGCTATCGCCGAGCAGGTAGCTGGCGAGCGTGCCGGCGATCAACTCGTAGACGAGGCCGCAGGCCGCGATCAGCAGAACGGAAAGGAAGAGTACGAGTGGCAACCCGGCCAGTGTAGCATTGCGGGCAGACGGGGCTGGAGTCAACCAGCGTCGCGCAGCAAGCGCTGGTCGAGTTCCTCGCGGCTCGCCAGGAACCAGACATGAGGCCCGCGATTCGCTTCACGCACGAAGTCCTGCAACGCGGAGCTCTCGTTCAGGTGCCTGGAGATATCGCCGACGAGAGCCAGTCGAAGCCGGTACGTGACGAACTTCTGCATGAAGTCGCCGGCGACGCGTGTTCGGAGCCGGAAGAAATCGTCGTCTAGCCTCTCAACCGGAATGACGACCAGGCTCGCTCCGTGCCGTCGAGCCTCCCCGATCAGATCGATCGCATCCCGCTCGCCCTTGATCTTCTCGCCATCCGGCGCGCACTCGAAGATTTGAACGTCGCCCACCTTCCAAGTTTGCTGCACCCAGATAAGTCTTGACATACTATGCGCCGCACAGTACAATGTGGCATACAGTGCAGAAAACAGACCAATCCACCGCGGTTCCCGAAAGCCTGGCGCTCGAACTGCGCCGCGGCGCGCTGGTTCTGGCCGCGCTGGGGGCTTTGCGGACCGAGCAGTACGGATATTCGCTCAAGAAGTCCCTGGCGGAGGCGGAAATACACGTCGACGAGGGAACGCTCTATCCGCTCCTGCGCCGGCTGGAGACGCAGGAACTGCTGTCGAGCCGTTGGGTGATCGAGGAAGGCCGCCCGCGGCGCTACTACAAGATCACGAACCAGGGCCAGGCGACGCTCACCGCGTTGAGCGGCGAGTGGGAGCTGCTTTCAAAAGCCCTGCGGAGGGTACTCAAGTGAACCGGGAATCGAACGAGCTGATCGGCCGTTATGTCTACCACGTGGGAAAGCATCTGCCGCCCGAACGGCGCGAAGACGTCGCACGGGAACTCACATCGCTGATAGGCGATCGCGTGGACGATGAAGTGCGTCCGAGCGAGAGCGAAGAGGCCGTGGTTCTGAGGGTGTTGCGGGAGATGGGACCGCCGCCGGCGGTCGCGGAGCGCTACGGCTATGAGCGGCGTCTCCTGATCGGAACCGGTTCGCTGCCGGCCTTCTTCAAGCTGGCGAAGATTTTGCCCGTCGTGATTCTCGCCCTTTCGGTCCTCTCATTTCCCTACGCTGATGGCTTCACGCTCAGCGCTTTCGCGACCTGGTTGGTGAACTACTTACATTCCGTACTTCTGAATCTGGGCGTACTGGTGGTGGTCTTCGTCGTTCTGGAGCAGCTTTCCCGGACGCACGCGAAGCCGGAAGCGGACTTCGATCCGGAAAAGCTATCGCCGTCCCCTGCCCCCTTCGACGGCGGCAAAGTGCGGCCGGCCGTGCTCGTGGCCAAGATCTACGCGACCGTAGTGGTTCTGCTGCTGTTCAACTTCTATCCCAACGTGGTCGGCGTGTGGACCAACGCTGGGATGGCCCGCTTTTGGGTGGTCCCGCTGAGTGCCGTGGGCGTGCACGTGCCGCTGTGGCTCTTCAACGTGTGGCTCGCGGGGCACATTCTGCTGAAGACCGAAGTGCTGCGCCAGGGCACATGGACGCGCGAGTCCCGCTGGACCCAGGTCGGTCTCGCGATGCTGGGGCTTGTGGTCCTCATCGCCGCGCTCTGGTCCAGTCACTTGGGACAGCTCGACACGGGCTTCCTGGAATCGCTGGGCCTGGCGCCGTCGGATCCGAGAGTCAAGGCGCTGTCCGAGGCGAGCCGCGCCCTGGTGCTTGCCGCGGGGCCGCTGATCCTGCTGGGGCTGTGGAGTATTGCCAAGGACGTGCGGAGGCTCTTACGCGCGAGCGGCAGCGCCGCGTAACCGCACCAGCTCGTCCATCATCTTCTGGCGGACGGCTTCCCGCAGCGCCGCGGGTTCATGAGCGTCCCAGCCTTCTATGGACACCGGTTCGAGAGCGCGCACGTAGATGTCCTGGCTCGGGCCGAAGAGCCAGGTATTCCTCGGCAAAGCCGTGCCGGATCCGTCGACAACGAGAGGCAGAATCGGAATCCGCTCGCGCAGAGCCAACTGGAAGGGACCGTCGTTGAAGGCGTGTATCTCGCCGTCCTTCGAGCGCGTGCCCTCCGGGAAAAACATGATCGAGCAGCCCTGGCGCAGAGTCCGCGCGCACCGCAGCATCGCCTGGGCGCCCTTGCGGCGGTCGGACCGGTCCACGGGAATGTCTCCCGACATACGCAGCATCCAGCCGACCACCGGCACCCGGAAGACCTCGGCTTTGGCCAGCCATTTCGAATCGTTGATGATGTGGGCGATCACGGGAATGTCGGCCATCGACTGGTGATTACTCACCACGACGTAGGCCTGGCCCGGCACCTTGTGCTCGGTGCCGGAGACGTGGATTCGCCAGGGATTGATGGCGGCCAGGACGCGCCCCAGGCTGCGGAAGAAGCGGCCGGTGCGCCGCTTCAACGGGTCGCGGTCGAACAGCCACACCACGGCCAGCGCCGGGCACCACAACACGATCATGGACGCGCTGGCGCCCCAAATCCAAATCGATCGAAGGCGGCGGATCATCGGAGTCAGAGAGCATTGTCGCAGATGCGGCGTTCCTAGCGCACCCGCAAGGCGGCGCGACCGGCTACCGCAGGCCCTCCACCAGGTGCAGCTCCGACAGGGTCTGCTGGGTCGAGTAGACGTAGCTCTTGCCTTCTGGGGTCATGCTGCAGCCCGGCATTTGACCGGGCAGGATCTAAGTTTTGCCGGCCATCCATCGGGCTAGCACCGCTTCTGGTAAAGCCACGCCCCCACCAGCACGGCCAGATTCGCATCCAACAGTCCCAGTCCTATGGCCATTACCAGGAGGCTGGTGGGGAACAACTCCATCGGCACGATGGCCATCAGCGGAATCACCCAGAAGACCACCCATATGGACAGCCCCGACCTTAACGCAGTCTTCGGGCCACGGCCGTACCTGGGCCGGAGGCGCGCGTATAGCCAGACCATCAGAATCCCAACCAGGAAATTCGCCGGTATGAAGGTGGACCAACCGGCAGGACTTTTTCCGAGTACTCGAAATGCCGCCGTCCAGGCGTCATCAAAATACACACGGTGGCCCCCATACTCGAACAAGTTGACGATCACCCCGGCCACCAGGCCGCCCCACACTATGCGCCCCCAGTTCATTGGCTCCACTACCGGGCCGGAATTCGTGGTCATTGGTATCCCCTTCGTGAAAACCAACCCCTGGCGCACAATACCACATTCGCGGAGGTCGTTCGCCCGCAAAACAGTCCCCGAATAGTAGACGAACCATTTGTGAATGCGATGAGCGTGTTTCCTGGTGATTCGCCCTGGCTGTGCTACCATGTTGAAGCATAAGCACCTTCCGCGCGCCCGTAGCTCAGTTGGATAGAGCGACTGGCTTCGAACCAGTAGGCCGGGGGTTCGAGTCCCTCCGGGCGCGCCAGAAAACTCAATCAGTTAGGCCTTCCAGCCGCGCCCGCCTAACCGATCAGGTGGTCGACGGCTTCCCTCAGATCCGACACGGTGAACGGCTTGGGAAGAAACGCATAGGAGTGAATCGGCAGGTCCCTAAGCCGATTCTGGTCAGAAGCGGGCCACGCCTGAATTGGACTCGCTGAAATCAAGAGGACCTTGGTGGTTGGCCAGTTCGCCAGGATCATCAAAGCGGCTTCGATCCCCGAGCACGGCCGCCCTGTGATTGCAGCGATCACCGCCAGGTCCGGGGCGGCGTAACCGTCACAGCATCGAAGGTCGCACTCCTGGGGCACCTCGGGGTTGACGCAATCGCCAGCGATACCCGCGTCGTGACCGCACCGCTTGAGCATCTCCAGGAGTATCTTGCGAACCTCTGGATCTTCCTCGATGACGAGAACGCGCCCCATACTGAGAGTCGTCTTTCTGTAACGAGAGTTTAGCACGCCAATAGCTGAATGAACTTTGATCTGGAGCAAAAAAGCCGCCCGCTTTCGGGCGGCCGCTGGCAGGCGAGCTGCGCTGCGATTCGGCGGCGGATCGGCGATTTGGTGAGAGGAAGAACCGCGGCGCACACGGCATGGGAAAGCGCAAAGCCGCGGCCGCTCGCTGGTGGGAGATTACAGCCGAAGGAGGATCGCGCTACTTCGTCCCGCGGACCAGGACGTCGTCAAAGATGAACTTCCGGTCCTGAGAATACCAGACGACCTCTAAGGAATCGGCCCGGTTCGGCAGGCGGATCAGCTCGATGCTGCCCTTCATGCCGTCGCTGGCAGCCCAGGGAAAGCGCATGTTCCCGGCGTGCGCGGGTCCCTGGAAGTTGAATCGAACGTCCGGTTTCATCCCGCTCGATTTGGGCGTTCGGTACCGGCCGGCAAGACTGCCCTGAATCACGCCGCCGTTCTCGGAGAGTGATAGCGCCACCGATTCCGGAGGGAAGGGCGATCCCGAAGGCGACGTCCGCCCAAACGTCCAGTGACCGGAAACAGACGGCGCCGCGACCGCGGGCCGAGTCGCCGGTTCCACTCTCGCGGGAGGCGCGACCGTATTCAAGGGTGGCGTGGGCCTGCTTTCGGGCGGTTTCGCGATGGGCTCCGCGCTGGCCGGGGCCGCAACGTTGCCCGCCTGCGGCGCGGGCCTGCTCGTTGCCGGAGTCGATGGGGTGGGAGGCGGAGGCTGAATCGCCTGGGCTACCTGCCTGTTGACCGGAGTCGGAGACGGCGCCGCCGGCGCCGGCGCGGGTGGCGGCTGCGTCCTCCCCCGTACGGTGGCAGCAATTGTATTGGAAGGCGGCGGCTGATTCCTGGCGGCAGCAGTCCCCGGGCGAGGCGTGGACGATGGGCGTGGAGGCGTGGGTGATGGGCGTGGAGCCTTGGCCTGCACGGGCGCTCGGGTGCTGGCAGGGACCGCCAACTTCGGGGGCGGCGTCGCTGCGGGCGGCGACGGCTTTGCGACCGGAGGTTGCGCCGCTGCGACGCGGGATGCCGGAGCAGGCGCGCCCTGGGTAGCCTGAGGTGCAGGACTCTGCCGGGCTTGTTCCAGCTCCCGAAGCGCCTGAATCTCGGCCACGTGGCCACGCGCCGATTCGGGCGTTTTCTCCGGTGCGGCAGGTTGCTGTGCGACCGCTTGGCCCGGCACCGCGCGGCCGGATCCCATGTCGCCGACATACGCCCATCGCTGATGCACCTCGGAGCCATCCTGCAGCGTCACCGAGATGCGGACGGTCACGACCTCGGAACGCCGCGCGTAACTGATTGAGCCCCCTCGCAGGAACTCCGCATCCACCGGGAAGATATGGCTGCGGGACCCCTCGCTGATCTCAAGGGTCCCGCTCCGAGCCTGACGCAAGGCAGGCGAGTTCCCATTCCACTGGATCTCGAGCAGTCCGTTCCGGTCCGTGGCGTGCAGTTCGAGACCGGCCAGCGCTGGCGCCGGCCGCTGCGGCCGCCAGTGGAGCCAGCCCGCCGAGGCGGCAAGCGCCAGGAAAAGGACTGCGGCCACAGGCCAGCGCCAGCCCCTTCTCCACACGGGCTTCGGCGCGGCCGCGACGTCGGGCTCCGGCGTCACCAGAGCCATGGCCTCCGGCGCCGCCATGATCGGTTCCGGCGACACCGCGGCCGTGGGTTCCGGCTCCACCACGGCGATCCGATTGCGGTGGGGGCCGGTCCGCGGCGCGGCAGCGGCGCCCGTGGCCGTCGGCGCGCGTTCATTCCGAACGGTGGCGGCCAGCACCAACGAGACCTCGGCGCCTGGCTCGGAGCGGCGCATGGCGCCGTCCGCCCCTTTTACGAATAGGCCCACCACGGTGGGCCTCATGGCAGTGGGTTTCAGGACGAGCGCCACCTGCCACGGCTTCGGGAAGAACCTGTCGTGAATCTCGCTGTCCGCGTCGGTAAACGAAATCTCGCTGCGAGTGTGGGAATGGTACCAACCGACCACGGCCATTCCCGCGAAATCCGGTTCGCGCGCCGGCGCCTGCAGCAGGGCCGCCAGATGCGAGTAATCCGTTACGGAGAGCTTGAAGGAAGGACCGTAGGCGTGCTCGCACACCAAGGGGCGAGCCGCCTGGATCAGGATCCGCGAGCCGTCGTAAGAGCCATACAGGGCACCGCCCACCTCCGCGCCGCCGTGCGGCACGGAGTAGAACCCTTGTTCAACATCCGCGAATATCTGTTGGAGGACGGCGGGCGCGCACTCAATCGCCAAGCGGGGGTTGGACCCTCCGTGCAACTGAGCCTCGTTCAGGTTGAGCTCCATCCGGCACTGCCAAAGCGGCCCGAGGCCGCTCCCCTTCTAACGGTGCGGCAAGGCACACCAATCAGTCTCCGGTGAACGCTGCCATGACGCGACTCTGCACTGGGTTGGTACCGACAGTGTGGCCGGCCAGGGCCAGAAACTTCTGGTTATTGTAGCGCACATCCGTGTAGTCGGAGACTGCGTTCCGCTCAAAAGAGTCGCGCAACGCCGCGATCCCTTCATCAAGCCCCAGAATACACCGAAAGCCAAGCCGGTCGTGGATTCTGCGGAATGAGACCCGGTAGTTCCGGCGGTCCGGGTTGTCGACGTTCAGGATGCGGGCCTCGGGGAAGACCCTGCGAATCTTCTCTGCGACCTCGGTCAGAGTGTGATTCAAGCGGGAATCGCCCAGGTTGAAGGTTTCGGCGCTGACCAGCGCGAGGGGAGCCTTCAGGGTCAGCAGGATGCCATCCGCGACGTCCCGGACATGGATGAACGGGCGCCACTGCCCGCCGTTGTAGATTGTGATGAGCCGGCGGTGGTACGCCTCGGCCGCCAGCAGATTGACCACCAGATCGAATCGCGGCCGGTACCCATCTCCGAACACCGTCGCCAGCCGCAGGACCACCGGATGAAAACTGTCCGTGCGCGCCTCGATCAGCACTTTTTCCGAATCCACTTTCGTCTGGGCATACAACGAGATCGGGTTGAGGGCCGAATGCTCGTCCGCGAGGTGATCGCTGGCCCCGTAGACGCTGCAACTGGAGGCGAAGACGAAACGCTCGACGCCGTTGCCCTTCGCGATCTCGATCATCATCCGGGTGGCGGCATAATTCACTTCAAGAGCCGTGTGCCGGTCCTGCTCGCAGGCCCCGTCGCCGACGATCGCCGCCAGGTGGACCACGGATTTCACTCCGCGCATGGCGCTCACGACGCTCTGGATGTCGCGGCAGTCTCCTGCCATCAGCTCAAAGCCAGGGTGATTGAGCAAGCCGCGGATCGCGAAGTCGCCGTACACCAGGCTATCGAGCACCCGGACCGTCTCGCCCGCCTCCAGCAGCTTGCGGCACAGGATGGATCCGATGTACCCGGCTCCTCCCACAACCAGGACCGGCATCTGCCTCGAGAACGCGCGCGCGCCGGCCGCAGGCTCCAGGGCGGCATCGAGAAGCGAGGTTTTCAGCCACCGAGCCGCTACCGTCCCGCAACTGACCAGGATGCCGAAAACCAGGACCGAACTTCGAGGCATGATTTCGGTCCGGCAAAGCAGGAAGTTGAGAAACAGGAACAGGAGAATGGCCGTCCCCGACCCCCGCAGCACCACCAGCGACTTGTAGCGGCCCACGTAGGCTCGCGACCGCGTGTACAAACCGTTGAACAGGAACACCAGCGGGAAGATCAGCGACAGCGGCAGGAATCGTACTGCGTAGTAGCTCTCGAGAGTCCGTATGAGCGTGATCGTTTCGGCCCAATCGAGCTGGGTGGTTTGCCAGAGGAAGGTTCCGATGAGTGACACCACCGCGCAGGCCTGGACGATAGCCAGATCGGCCAGCATCCGCGGGAGAGCCTGCTTCTTGTCGAAATTATCGAGGCATTCGAGCATGTTGGGCCACGCTCCGGATGGTTCGGGCCGGGGGGCGATCCGCCGGCGACCACTCCCTTGCGGTCGTGGCTCAGAACCCCCAACAGAGCCGCGACCGCAAGGGAGCGGATGCGCAAACATTTATGGCTCTCCGTTTTAGCTCACGCCCGGGCTTGTGCGGCACAGCTCCGGCATCGCTTCCCTGACCGCCAGGGCGATCCTGGCGACCGTCTCCAGCGGAAGGTCGTGATAGATGGGCAGGCTCAGGATTCCGTCCGCAAGCAGCTCGGTCCGCCGCAGGCTACCCCGTACCGCTGCGGAGAAGGTCCGATAGAGTCCCTGCTGGTGCACGGCGGGGGAGAAGTAGGCCCTGGTCTCGATGTTCCGCGCCAGAAGCTCGGCACGCAGCTCATCGCGCGAAATCCCGCAGGCGCCGGCGTCGATGTGGACGGAGTAGTCTTTGTAGCTGCTGACATTGCCGGGCCGCACAACCTGGAACCCGACTCCCCTCATCGAGCCGAGCAGTCTGGCATACTCCGCCGCGATGAGGTTGTGACGCTCCACCTTGGCGTCCACCATCCCGAGGCCGGCCAGACCCAGAGCCGCGTTGAACTCGGTCATGCGCGAGTTCAAGCCGAGCAGCTCTGGGTCATAATTGCCCGCGTCGCCGTAGTTGCGTCCCGCGCGGACGCGTTTTGCGAGGGCCGCGTCGTTGGTCGTCACCAGTCCGCCTTCTCCAGCGACAAGCAGCTTGGTCGGGGAGAGCGAGAAGACCTCGGCGTCGCCGAACTGGCCGACCGGCCGTCCCTGGAATTCGCTCCCGAACGCGTGCGCGGCATCGAAAATGAGCTTCAGCCCGTTGCGGGACGCAACCTCGCTCAGTGGTTCGACTTCGCACGGATTACCGTAGAGGTGCACTCCCAGAATCGCGGCCGTGCGCGAAGTGATCTTCCGCTCGGCGTCCTCCGGGGAGATGGTCCACGTCTCGGGGTCGCAATCGGCGAAGACGGGACGGAGGCGGCTCCAAAGCGCCGAGTGCGCCGTCGCGAAAAAGGTGAAGCTCGGAAGGATCACCTCCCCTTCGAGTCCCAGCGCTTTGAAAACCAGCATCAGCCCGCAGGTGCAACTGGAGACCGCAACGCAATGCCTGACGCCGAGCCGTTCGGCTACCGCGGCTTCGAACCGGGCGACGAGGCGTGAATTGGTGATCATTCCCTGACGGTAGGCCGGCGCATAGAAGGCCAGAACCTCTTCGAGGGGCGGCAGCGTGGGCGCGATGAAGCGGAACGGTTCCAGAACGGTCCGGTCAAGAGTTGGGATCATTGGTTCTCCCCGTGGGGCAGGACTCCAGCCCTGCAGCGGGCGTCCACGCCCGCCTCCGTGCAAAGACAGCCAGACGTGGACGTCCGGCGCAGCTCTGGGGAGCCGCCCCACTACGGCTGCACTGCGGCGTCGAGATGAGTCGCGACGCGGCACGCATGAGTGCGTGCGCCACAAAGCACTGCCTCGTTTGGGCGTTCCATAAGACGTTACGCACAGCGCACCACGGAACCGAGATATGGCTCGCCAGGCTCCCTGGCGCGAATGACTCGCGCGGGCGTACCGTACGCCACCACTCTGGGCGGCATGTTCTCGAACACCGTCGCGCCCGCGCCGATCACGGTGTGCTCGCCGATCTCCACGCGGTGAATGATGTTGGCGCCCTGGCAGACCGCGGCGAACGCGCCGATGACCACGTTGCCGCCTGTCACGGCGTTGGGCAGCAGGCCTGAGAAGTCTCCCATCACGCTGCCGTGGTCCAAAGAGGCATTGGTGTTGACCACGCAGAACGCCCCCACGCGCGCGTTCGGGTTGATGACTGCGCCGGCCATGACCACGCTGCCCCGGCCGATCGTCGCGTTCCGGCCGATCTGCGCCGACGGGTGAACGGCGGTGACGAAGGCGAAATCCGGGAGCAGGGCAGTCAGCGCATTCACCACGCGATGGCGGGTCCAGTTGTCCCCGATCGCGACGATGCCGCCGGCGATTTCGCGTTCCCGAACGATGCCGGGCAGGTCCGATTCCGTTCCCAGGATGTCGTACCCCATCACCTGCCCCTTCGCCGAGCGGTCGATCAGGCCCGCGATGCGGTAGATGCCTTGCTTTTCCAGGATGTCGATCACAACCTCTGCATGCCCGGAAGCGCCGACCACGACGATGTCTTTCATCGCGCCGCGTCTCCCTGCGCCTGCGGGCCCAGGTATTCGGGCATGGTGACGTGTCCCGGCTGGCTGATCCCAGTCCGATCCCGGCCGAGCACCTTGCCCAGCGTGGCCGCCAGGATTCGGAGGTCGAGAGCGAGGCTGCGGTTCTCCACGTACCACACGTCCAGCTCGAACTTCTGCTCCCAGGTGAGCTCGTTTCGCCCGTGGATCTGGGCCCATCCCGTCAAGCCGGGGCTGACCTCGAGTCGGCGCCGCTGCTCGGGAGTATACCGGGCGACGTATTTGGCGAAGAGCGGCCGCGGTCCCACCAGGCTCATCTCGCCCTTCAGGACGTTCCAGAGCTGCGGCAACTCGTCGAGGCTGGTTCTCCTGAGGAACCGCCCCAGCCGGGTGAGGCGCTCCGAATCCGGCAGCAAC
>CAZBQQ010000145.1:7921-14539 GCA_964493965.1 uncultured Solibacteraceae bacterium | reverse complement strand
TGAGGGAGCGGACCACCCCACAAATATCGCGAACTCCCCGGCGCCCCGCAACGTAATAAGAACTAGTAGAAGAGGGGGAGGTGCGGCGTGGGATCCTTCGGAAAACAGCTCAGGCAAGTGGCGCGACGGCTGATGCGCGCTCCGATGTTCACGGCGGTGATCGTCATTACCATCGGGATCGGAGTGGGCGCGAACACCGCGATCTTCAGTGTCGTCGACGGCATTCTACTTAAGCCCCTGCCCTACCCGGAGCCCGCCCGCCTGGTGAGCGTAAGGCAATCCGCGCCCAGCATCAACATGAACGACATGCCGCTGTCGCCCTCCGACTACTTCACGTTCCGCGACGACAACCGCACCTTCCAGAACTTCGGTATCTGGGGTGGTGGAACCGTGAGCGTCACCGGCCTGGCGGAACCCGAGCAGGTGCTGAACCTCTCCGTTACCGCGGGAACTCTCGATGCCCTTGGCGTCCGGCCGGCGCTGGGGCGGTGGTTCACCGCCAAGGACGACAGCCCCGGCAGCCCGGACACGACGATCCTGACCTACGGCTATTGGCAACGCCGGTTCGGCGGCAGCGCGGCGGCGATCGGGCGCCGGATTCTGGTGGACGGCGTGGCCAGGGAGATCGTCGGCGTCATGCCCCGGACATTCCGGTTCCTCGATGCGAAGGCCGCTCTGCTGCTCCCCTTTCGTTTCGATCGCGGCAAGACCTTCCTGGGAAACTTCAGCTTCGAGGGCATCGCCCGGCTCAAACCCGGGGTGACACTGGAGCAAGCCAACGCAGACCTGGCACGCATGATTCCAGTCGTGAACACCCGGTTCCCGCCGCCGCCCGGTTTCAGCGTGAAGTTGTTCGAGGACGTTCGCGTCCTGCCCGGCATCCGTCCCCTGAAGCAGGATGTGGTCGGCGACCTGGGGAAGGTGCTGTGGGTGTTGATGGGGAGCATCGGCCTGGTGCTGCTGATCGCCTGCGCGAATGTGGCCAACCTGCTTCTGGTCCGGGCGGAGGGGCGCCAGCACGAGCTGGCGATTCGCGCCGCCCTGGGCGCCGGGTCGGGCCGTCTCGCCGGCGAGATCCTGATCGAGAGCGTTGTTCTGGGCCTGTCGGGGGGCGTTGTCGGAGTCGGACTGGCGTATGCAGCGCTCAGCGCGCTGGTTGCGATCGCGCCGGCGAATCTGCCCCGCATCGAGAACCTCACCCTGGACCCGCTGGCCCTCGCATTCGCATTGGCGGTCTCGGTCGCCGCAGGATTGCTGTTCGGCCTGGTGCCGGTGATCAAACACGCGACGCCGAACATGGTCGCGGCGCTCCGCTCCGGAGGGCGAACGTCGAGCCAGGGCCGCGAAGCGCACCGTGCGCGCAATGCGCTGGTTGTGGTGCAGGTGGCGCTGGCCGCGGTGCTGCTGATCAGCTCCGGCCTCATGATCCGGACCTTCCGGGCCCTGCGCCACGTCCCACCCGGCTTCACGGCTCCCGGCGAGTTGCAGACCATGACCATCTTCATCCCCGAGGCCCGGGTCAAAGAACCGGAGCGCGTGGTGCGAATGTTCCAGGAGATCGAGCGGCGGCTTTCCTCCATTCCTGGAGTCTCGGCAACGGCATTCGCCAACTCGGTTCCGACCGATGGAAACAGCAGCACGGATGTGCTCTACGCAGAGGACCGGAGCTACCGCGAGGGAGAGGTCCCGCCGCTGCGGCGGTTCAAGTTCGTGACGCCGGGCTTCTTCGCGACGATGGGCACGCCATTGGTGGCCGGCCGCGACTTCACTTGGACCGACCTCTACGACAAACGCGAGGTCACCATCGTCTCGGAGAACATGGCGCGAGAGATGTGGCACGACCCGGCAACCGCGCTCGGCAAGCGAATCCGCGAGGGTTCGAAGGACCCCTGGCGTGAGATCGTTGGAGTGGCGGCGGACGTCCGCCAGGACGGCGCGGACCAGAAGGCTCCGGCCACCGTGTATTGGCCGGCCCTGATGAGTACGTTTTGGGGCGATAGTCCGTTCCTGACCCGTCAGGTGGTTTTCGCGATTCGCAGCCCCAGGGCCGGATCCGAGAGCCTGCTCAAGGAAGTGCGGCAGGCAGTGTGGTCCGTCGATCGCGACCTGCCCCTCGACCGCGTCCGGACCATGGAAGAGTTCTACCGCTCATCGATGGCGCGCAGCTCGTTCACTCTGGTGATGCTCAGCATCGCCGGCGGCATGGCGCTGCTGCTCGGCATCGTGGGGATCTACGGCGTCATCTCTTACTCGGTATCGCAACGGACCCGGGAGATCGGCATCCGCATCGCGCTGGGCGCGGATCGGACGGCGCTCAGAACGATGGTGGTCCGGCAAGGCCTCGTGACAGCACTGGTGGGAGTGGCGTTTGGTCTCGCAGCCGCGGCTGCGCTGACGAGGCTGATGGCATCGTTGCTGTTTGAGATCAGCCCCGTCGATCCGCTGACCTATGCCGCCGTGTCCGCCGGCCTGCTGGCGGCGGCGGCCGCCGCCAGCTTCGTCCCGGCGTATAAGGCATCGGGCGTGAACCCGGTCAACGCCCTGCGAGCGGAGTAGCGCCTTCTATTGGCCCATCGGCCCATGCGCGAGGTAGTAGTACACCTCGTTCCAGCGCAGTTCGTTCTTGAAGCCCGAATCGGTGGTGCCCTTCCCGATGGTCACGCACTCCAGGCCCGCGATGTCGGCGAAGTCCTGGAACATTTCGCTGGTTGCAGCCTGCGTGAACGCCGTGTGGTGCGCGCCGCCGGCGTTGATCCAGCAGCCGAGCGCGGTCTCGAAGTTCGGCCTGGGTTCCCACACCGCCTGAGCTACCGGCAGCTTGGGCATGGGCTGGTTCGGCTTCACCACATCCACCTCGTTGAGGATCAGGCGGAAGCGGTTGCCCAAGTCGATCATCGACGCGTTGAGCGCCGGGCCCGGGGCCGTGTTGAAGACCAGGCGCGCCGGGTCGGCCTTGCCGCCGATGCCCAGCGGATGGGCTTGCAGAGACGGCTTGCCGTCGGCGATGGACGGGCAGATCTCGAGCATGTGCGCCCCGAGGACCTTCTTCCCGTCGTTGGACATGTGGTAGGTGTAATCCTCCATGAAGGTCGCGCCACCCTTCATGCCCGCGCCCATCACCTTGGTCGCGCGCACGAGCGCCGAAGTCTTCCAGTCGCCTTCCGCGCCGAAGCCGTAACCGTCGGCCATCAGGCGCTGCACGGCCAGGCCGGGCAACTGCACGAGGCCATGCAGGTCTTCGAAGGTAGTCGTGAATCCCTTGAACCCGCCGGCCTCGAGGAAGGAGCGCATGCCCAACTCGATCCGTGCCTGCTCGCGCACGTTCTCGTAGTGGGCGCCGCCCTTGCGCACGTCCGCCAACGCATCGTACGTGTCGAAGTATTCCTCGACGAGCTTATCGATGGCGGCGCCGCCCACCTTCGACACGCTGCACACGAGGTCGCCGACGCCAAAGCCGTTCACCGCATAGCCGAAGGCGATCTGCGCCGCGACCTTGTCGCCTTCCGTGACCGCTACTTCGCGCATGTTGTCGCCGAAGCGTGCGAAACGGGCGCCCTGCCAGTCGTTCCAGGCAGCAGCCGCGCGAGCCCAGGCGCCGAGCTTGGCCTGCACCGAGGCTTCCTGCCAGAAGCCGACCACGACCTTCCGGTTGATGCGCATGCGGCTCATGATGAACCCGTGCTCGCGGTCGCCGTGGGCGGCCTGATTGAGGTTCATGAAATCCATGTCGATGCTCGACCAGGGAATCTCGCGGTTGTGCTGGGTGTGGAGATGCGCGATCGGTTTGCGCAGTCCACGGAGGCCGTTGATCCACATCTTCGACGGCGAGAAGGTGTGGCACCAGGTGATCACCCCGATGCAGTCGGCTGCGTTGTTGGCTTCCTGGCACACCGCGGAGATGGCATCCGGCGTCGTCAGCACCGGCTTGAAGACCACCTTCACTGGGATGGCAGCAGATTCGTCGAAAGCCTTGGCGATCTCCTGGGAGTGAAGCGCCACCGTTTTCAGAGTCTCCGGGCCATACAAGTGCTGGCTGCCGGTCAAGAACCAGATTTCTCCAGTCAGTTTCATGAGATTCCTATCCTCCTACCCGATATTAGGTAAGCCCTTTCATGCTTTGGGTTGTCAGCGCCATCCCACGGGAGGGCAAGACCATAGTATAAGTTGCACGCGTTCGAAGCAACCGGGCCATCTGCCCGGAACCCTCGGCCGTTGTCAGCGCTTGCAACGCTGGGCATAGGCGTCGTAGGCAGCGCGGTCAAACAGCACGAAGACCACCTCCCGGACCTTCGTGTCGCTGCGCTCGAGGTGCTTAGCGACGGTGTCCAGAGCGATCGTGGCCGCTTCGGCCATCGGATAGCGGTAGGCGCCGGTGCTGATGGAGGGAAACGCGATGCTGTGCAGGTCCCGTTCTTCGGCCATCTCGAGACAAGTGCGGTAGCAGGAGGCGAGGAGCGCCGCCTCGTCGCCGCGGCCTCCATAGATAGGACCGACCGCGTGGAACACCCAGCGCGCCCTTAGCGTACCGGCCGAGGTGGCGACGGCTCCGCCAGTGGGACAGCGCCCGATCTTGGCGCGAATCTCGTTGAGCTCTCGCATGATGGAAGGGCCGCCGGCCCGGTGGATCGCGCCGTCCACGCCCCCGCCACCGGCGAGCGAGGAGTTGGCGGCGTTCACGATCGCGTCGGCCTCGACCCGCGTGATGTCGCCCACCAGGAGCCGCAGCACCTTGCCTCCCGGGAATACCTGCTCCATGCATAGTAAAATAGGCCTTCCCGAGACGGGAAGCAAGGGACCATGGCCATCTCTCAAGCACCGGCGCTGGCGCTCTTCGATATCGACGGCACGCTCCTGCGCCGCGCGGGACCGCACCACCGCGAGGCGCTGGTCGAAGCCGTCCGGCGCGTCACGGGATACGACACCACGACCGACGGCATCCCGGTCTACGGCATGCTGGATCCGGACATCCTCCGCGAGATGCTGCGGCGGGCGGGAGCGCCGGCCCGCGTCGCCCGCGAAGCGATGCCGGGAATCGTCGCCTCGGCGCAAAGGATCTACCGCCGGAACTGCCCGGTGCTCACGCGACGGACTTGCCCCGGGGTGCGCCGGCTGCTGGGGGGTCTCGAACGCCGAGGCGTCCTGATGGGCCTGGTCACCGGAAACCTGACTCGCATTGGTTGGTGGAAGCTGGAACGGGCCGGCCTGCGCCGGTATTTTCGCTTCGGAGCTTTCGGCGAAATGGCGCGAGACCGGGCCGGACTGGCACGGCTGGCCCTGCGGCGCGCGCGCCAGGAGGGATGGATCGGACCCGGCACTCCGGTGTGCCTGATCGGCGACGCTCCGGCGGACATCCTGGCGGCGCGCGCCAACGGCCTGCGGTCGATTTCCGTGGCCACGGGCCTGCTGCCCGTCGAGAAGCTGCGGGCGTACGAGCCGGATCTGATGCTCGAAGACCTGCGCGGGCTGCGGCCGGGGATGATTCTGTAGCGGGCTCGTCGCTCGTCGCCCGTCGCTCGTCGATGTGTAAAGGCCGCCAGTCGTGCAGCTTCGCGCCTGGGGATGCGGCGCAGCGCGGAGCCGGGAAGGCCAGTCTGGTCCGACGGGCGACGCGCGACGAGCGACGGGCGCCCGGGCCATGGAACTTTTCCATGCCACGGTCGTATACCGCTTTGTGAGGTGAGCCATGCGACTTCCGTTTCTAGCCCTAGCTGCCGTTTCGTTGGTCCCCTTCCAGGTGGGCTGCGACTTCGAGAGCATCGCCGATGCTTCCGACCACTATCGTGAGGACTTCCAATACACCTACAACCTCAAGCCCGGAGGCCGCCTGAGCGTCGACAACTACAACGGCTCGGTCGAGATCCTGGGCTGGGAAAAGGACTCGGTCCAAATCACCGGCACCAAGTATGCCGGGCGCGAACAGCTCCTCAAAGACATCAAGATCGACACCAAGGCGGACGACAACTCGGTGACCATCCGCACCATCCGGCCCTCATGGCATGGCAACTCGGGAGCCAAGTACTCGATCCGCGTCCCGTTCAAGGTGCAACTGGACCGCATCGTGAGCTCGAACGGCCAAATCCGTGTCGAGGACGTTCAAGGCAACTCGATCCTCGAGACCTCGAACGGCGCCGTGCGGCTCCGCAAAGTCGAAGGCCGGCTTGACGCCAAAACGTCGAACGGCTCAATCGAGGCCGACGGACTGACGGGCGACGCCACACTGCGCACCTCGAATGCCTCGATCCGGCTGGACCGCATGTTCGGCGCGCTGGATGCGCGGACTTCGAACGGCGGCGTCCACATTCGCCTCGGGAAGCCCAAGGCGGGCGAGCCGATCAAGCTGGGGAGCTCCAACGGCTCGATCGAGCTCGAGGTCGAGGAACTGGACAACAACGAGATTCACGCTTCGACCAGCAACTCCGCGATCACCCTGCGGCTGCCGCCTCCGGTTAAGGCCAGGCTGCGCGCCTCGACAAGCAACGGCGGCATCTCGACCGAGTTCGACGTCACCACGCACGGCGCGATGGGCAAGAACTTCCTGGAAGGCGAGATCAACGGCGGCGGTCCGCTCATCGACCTGTCGACTTCGAACGGCACGATCAAAGTTCAGAAGATGTAGGC
>CAZBQQ010000145.1:0-7821 GCA_964493965.1 uncultured Solibacteraceae bacterium | reverse complement strand
TTTGAGTACTTGCCGCTGTCCATGCAAGCCTGGAACTGAAGCGGATCGAGCTTCAACACCTGCGCGTAGCGGGTGAGATCGGCGGGGGAAAGCTTGTCGGCGTTGTTGATGAGGCGATCCCGCATCGGCCAGAACTCCTGCTGGTCGCCGGCGCAGCGGGCGGCCTGGGCGGCGCGGGCGGCGTTGGAGTGGAAATCGAGCGGCATGTCCCGGCTGGCGAACCGCAGCTTGCCGGTGTCGATGTACTTCTTCTTGAGCTCGGGGAAGGTCGCGACGTGGAACTGGCGGCAGAAGCCGCACTGGTAGTCGGTGAACTCCACCATGGTCATGGGGGCGTCCTTGCTGCCGAGCCAGGGCCCGTCCCCGAGGTTCATATGGATCCCGCTGGCATCGGCCTCCGCCGGTCCCGCACCCTTTTCGAGCAACTCGCGGATTTGCCGCAGCTCATTCAGGATTTCATCGGCCTGTTCGCGCGTGATTCCCTGGTCGCTCTTCTTTTTATCCGCCGCGACGGCAGGGAAGGCCAGACAGATCGCCAACGGAAGGATAGTCAAGTACTTATGCATAGCGGGACGCCTCAAATACAGTATGGCGCATCCGGAAGGATGGTTCGATGGGTGGATCGGAACGGCCCTGCGGCGCATCTGATGAAATATGAATCGCACAGCCACCGCTGCCTGGCACGGCAGCCTTAAAGAAGGAAAAGGGACCATTTCCACAGCCAGCGGCGTCCTCGCAGACGCCCAATACTCGTTCGGAACCCGCTTCGAGAACGGCACCGGCACCAACCCCGAAGAGTTGATCGCCGCCGCCCACGCGGGTTGTTTCTCGATGGCGCTCTCGGCCCAACTGGGCGAGGCCGGCCTCACTGCGGATACCATCCAGACCACGGCCACCGTGACGCTCGAGAAGACGTCGACCGGCTGGGGCGTGACCGCGAGCCACCTGGACGTCCGCGCCCGGATCAAAGGCGCCGACCAAGCGGCATTTGAAAAGGCGGCCGAGAACGCCAAGGCGGGGTGCCCGATCTCCAAGCTGCTGAACGCCAAGATCACGATGACGGCGCAACTGGAATCCGGGGCGGCGTAGGGAAACGGAGTCCGCTTCCTGACCCGGCATAGCCGGAACCAAACAGGTTCGTCTCGTCCCGGTGGCGCGCACAGTTTCGGGGCCAGCCCTCGGGGTGCTGCTGGTCGGGCATCTGGCAAAGACGCGCTCACAAGATTGATGGCCGCCGATGAACGCCGATGGGATTCGAACGAGGCATCGGTGTTGAGCGGCGGCTTCGGGCTTGGGGCCATGATTTGGGAGTCGAGTCCCCATCGACAAAGAGTTCGAGGCAATTTCGGACTCCAGGCAAGTGCCCGCCAACATTGGCGCAAAACATGGTGTTCAAGAAAACCCTGCCAGAAGACGACACGTTTCGACCTTGTAGGTACTGACGGTCGCGGTCCGGTGCTGCCCGACTTGCGCGGCGGCGGGTAGAATAGGTGTTTAATGCCGACGCGCGAATCAGTGGAAGCTCCGCCCGCGTGCCTTTCCAAGCTGGCCACGCTCGAGGCGGCGCTGGGGACGGCCATTCGTGGTAAGCCCGAAGTGGTCCGGTTGTCATTGGTGTGCCTGCTGGCACGCGGACACCTGCTCATCGAGGACGTGCCGGGCGTCGGCAAGACGACGCTGGCGCACGCGCTGGCGCGCTCGGTGGATTGCCAGTTTCACCGCCTGCAGTTCACCAGCGACATGCTGCCGTCCGATGTCCTGGGCGTCACCATCTATAACGCTCACTCGCAGGCGTTCGAGTTCAAGCCCGGCCCGGTGTTCACGAATTTTCTGCTGGCCGATGAAATCAACCGGACCACGCCCAAGACGCAATCGGCGCTCCTGGAGGCGATGAACGAGCGGCAGGTCACCATCGACAGCCACTCCTATCCCCTGCCCCAGCCGTTCATGGTGATGGCGACGCAGAACCCGGTGGAGCATCACGGCACATATCCGCTGCCGGAATCGCAGCTCGACCGCTTCTTCATGCGGCTGCGGATCGGGTATCCGGACGCCGCGAACGAGCGGGAGATCCTGCGCAGCAGCGCGGGCGTGCAGGAGATCCACTTCGCGCCGGCGCTCACCGCCGATGAGGTGTTGCAGCTTCAATCGTGGGCCGGCCACGTGACCGTGGATAACGCGCTGGTGGACTACATCCTCGCGATTGTCGAGAAGACGCGGACGCACGAATCGCTGGCTCTGGGCGTGAGCCCGCGCGGGGCGCAGGCGCTGTATCGCGCGGCGCAGTCGCTGGCCATGGTGGAGGGCCGCGAGTACGCGGTGCCGGACGATGTGAAGCGGCTGGCGGTGCCGGTGTTCGCCCACCGGGTGGTGGTGAATACGCGGCTGGCGCTCACGCAGCGCACGGCGGATTTGAACGACCGCATACTGGAAGAGATTTTGACGCTGGTGGAAGTGCCGCTGTAAGCGGGAGGAAAAAACCGGGGACACGCCTGCCTGGGGGTAAGAGCGAAGGCGTTGTGCGTCGTCGCCTGGCATGTCCCCGATTTTTTTCGGTTCGCACGTAGAATTATGAAAACTGCCATTATCGGACTGCCCCAGGTGGGCAAGACATCGCTGTTCACGATCCTGACGGGCGCGCACGAGGCCGGGCGGATCGGCTCGATGGCCACGCGCATCGGCATGGCCAAGGTCCCGGATACGCGGCTTGAAGCGCTGGCCGGGCTGTTCCAGCCTCCCAAGACCGTACACGCCGTGGTGGAGTACGTCGATGCGGCGGCGATTTCCAAAGAAGCGCTGCGCGATCCCGCGTTCCTGGCGAGCCTGCGCGTGGTGGACGCTTTCGCGCACGTGCTGCGCATCTTCGACGATCCCTCGGTGCCTCACGAGGCCGGCTCGGTCGATCCCATCCGCGATGCGGAGAACGTGGAGCTGGAGCTGATCCTGAGCGATCTGGTGGTCATCGAGAAGCGGCTGGAGCGGCTCGATAAAGACCGCAAAAAGCTCAAGGCGCCGGAGCTCGAGCGGGAGTTCGAGGTCCTGGTGCGGGCGAAGGCGGTGCTGGAATCGGACCAGCCGCTGCGCCAGATGGAGCTGAGCGGAGACGATGAAAAGCTCATACGCGGCTTCCAGTTCCTCTCGCTGAAACCGATGCTGTATGTGCTGAACCTGGGCGAGGCGGATGCGCCGCGCCTGCACGAGATCGAGAGCCAGTACGCGAGCGGGCCGTTGGGCGGGCGGCGACACACGTCGGTGGCGGCGATCTGCGGCAAGATCGAAGCGGAGCTGGCGGAGTTGTCGGGTGAGGAGGCGCGCGAGTATCTGGCGAGTTACGGGCTGACGGAATCGGGCCTGGAGCGGCTGATCGCGGCGAGTTACTCGCTGCTGGGGCTGATGTCTTTTCTGACCGCGGGAGAGGACGAGTGCCGGGCGTGGACGATTCCGATGGGCAGCAGCGCGGTGAAGGCGGCGGGCGCGATCCACACCGACTTCGAGAAGAAGTTCATCCGCGCCGAGGTGGTGAACTGGAAGGCGCTGATCGATCACGACGGGTACACCGGGGTGAAGGAGAAGGGCCTGCTGCGGCTGGAGGGGAAGGAGTACATCGTAAAGGACGGCGATGTGCTGGTGATCCGGCACGGGTAAGTGGGATGGTCCCAGCGAGTGTCCGTTTTTGGGATTGGGACCATTGTGCACTTTTTTGTTTATTGTTTTTTTGTCCTGCCCACCGTGCCGGCCCGCGGAATGCGAACGCGAATTGACTGGTTTGCGGGCTGGAGACATGGCGCCACCGACACGAGCGTAACCCGGGGCTTGTCTTTGTCAAGGCGTCAGAATCCGCAAGCGTCTGAAACGCGGGGAAATTCAGAAATACAACTTGAGTGATTTGCCGGCCTGTGGCTCACTGGTGGAGTTACTGCGGGGTCACCTGGGCAGGCGGCAGGTCCGCCGCCTCACCAGCACAATAAGGCCGAGCCCGGCGCAGCAGAACGCCCACGTTACAGGCTCCGGCGTGGGGGTAACGCTGACGTCATCGAGACCAAACCACCCGGGCGGGTTCTCGAAATCGAACTCGAGTTGCGTAAGCGGGAGGCTCGCTACGAACTCTCTCTGGACTTCTTGCCAGCCCATGGAAGGCAAGTTGGAGCCCGAACCCAGGGAGCCTCCGCTCAGGAGAACCTGTGCCCAATTCGCCGGGGGTGTGGTGTCGATGGTGCCGATGTTCATGATCCAGAAACTAAGAATGTACTGCTGTCCAGGCACGGTGTTGAGCCACTCGGTGATGGCGGTGTAGCCGGTGTCATCGCCGAACCATGCCGCGTAGGTGCCCGAATGGGCCGTGCCGTAGGTGATTCCATCGATCGTGATATTAGGGACAACCCAGCAATAGCCATAGTGCCCGGTCCCGCCCACGTGCCAGCCCGTACCGGCATTGTGGAAGGAGCCCCACTCGAAGCCGCCATTCACCACCAGGTTCGTCGCGCTGGCGCTGGCTCCAACCAGGAGAGCCAGCGAGAGAGTCATGATCGCTCTTCGCATTCCAGTCCCTTTCGACTAACTAGAAAGACCTCTACTTATCCTATTAGCAGAACAGAATGCCACGAGAGCGTTGAGTCGTCAAGACCCCGGAGTTCCGGGGGTACCAGAAAGAGTTGGTCGGATCGCGCCACAGATCCGCCGCGGTGGTAAGGGGGCGCGACGAAGAACGCGCCGGCGTCGCCGCAGCCAACCCGCACTATGCGCATGACGGGATGGGGCGGATGATTTGGAGACGGCGCAGGCCGCCTGCAGCCACGCGGACGATGGCGATGCCACGTGCGGGGGCCCGGGGGCAGGGCTTGCTCTCCTGTCATCCGCAGGCTACGATAGAGGCATTCGTGCTGAGGGCTGAAGGGGGCACACAAGGTGACTAAAGTATTCGTCGTTTACGCCTCCAAGGACTATCCGTTCTACGAACGGCTCAAGGCTGGGGCCCGAACCGCCAACCTGGCCGCGGAGTTTGACCACATCCAAGCCAAACAGCCGTGGTTCCCGGCCTGGAAGGCGCAATGCCGGCGCAGGATCTATGAATGTGAGGCTGCCATCGTTCTGGTCAGCAGGAACAGCCTCGACAGCGACATAGGTTGGGAACTGGAGTGCATCGGGGAACTCGGGATGCCGGCTCTGGGCGTGTACGTGGACAAAGAGCAAAGAGGCTCCGTGTCGAAGCCGCCCCCCGGTTGGTTTGTGATCGAGTGGGAGTGGCCGGGGATTGCACGCTTCGTCAATTCGGTCAAAGGCACATCCTCCGCTGCCTCACGTTGAAGGATCGCGTCGCCAGAGCCACCCGCGCTGCGGGGCGCTTCGCCGTGCTACGCGCGCCGATCACCTGGTTGACTTGGGAACAGGATGCACCCAGAATCAACTACTTGGACTCAGTTGAACCGGCATGCACCCGGCCTTGACGCGTTCGATTCCCGTTAGCGCTACCAATTCCCCAACAACTTACAGGCGTTTGGAGACCACGGGAGACCACGCGCTCGGGGCCAGCGGGAAGCGCTGCCTCGTCATTCAACCCGGCCTTCCACTTCGAGATCACTTCGGCTTTCCCCAGTCTGTGAGCAGGACCACCTGCGCTCCCTTCCCGCGAATGATGTCAATCGCCCGCGCGACCCCTTGCCACTCCAATTCGCGGTCGCCCTGGACGTAGACCGGCCACTCCGGGGGACGGCGCATTAGTTCCTTGTCCAGCAACGGCTCAAGTTGATCCCACGGAATCTGCTGCGAGTTGAAATAGAGTATGGGTTTGGTGCATCTGGCGTAATATGCTTGGACCTGCTCGTTAGACAGAGACTCCCAGTCCGGCGACATCGGAGTCGGGCCATTTCCAGTACATGCAACCCTCACGACAAGCGGGTCCAAGTGCGGCACACTGGCCCCCTGAACGCCGGGGCGCAGCAGACGGACCGTGAGACCTTTGATGGGCACGGGCGAGGCATAGATAACCGCGAACATGATGTCAAGTATGAGGAGCACTACGAACACGATGTATGCGTGCCACGACAGCCTTGTGAAATCGGGTCTGGGCCGTGGCGTGAGGTTCCACGGATGCCGGATCGCATGATTGATCCGAGGCGCTGGCCCCAGCGATCCTGGTCGCGTCAACGAAGCTGCCCGAGCCGCGATATCGCGTGCGTCCAATCGCCTCACAACGACGGAACGGACGAACACACCAAGGTTGATCGTCACAAGCAGCACCAGCAGGTCGCCCGAAAAAGCCAGCCAGATCCCTGTGGTTTCGCGCAAGCCTCCGTTTTCCTCAACCCACACGTGCGCCAAACCAGCCGCCCCCTGGTTCGGCTGCAGCACGAGAACATAGCGCCCGCTGTGGCCCTGAAAGTCTCCAATGTTCCACCAGCCCGGATGGCCCCTCCCCTTGGCCACAACTCGCCCGCCTTCGAGCACCTCCCAGGACGACTCGTCGCCTTCCGGCAAGGAGACGCAGACTCCGTACCAGCCTTCGGTGTTGATCTCGAATTCGTGCGACACGAGGCGGCTACCGGAGAAACTGACGCGTTGGTCGTAGGGCGTCCAGATCCGGGCAGCATTCCATGCCGACAATGCGCCGAACCACGCCGCAACCGCCAGCATCAGGGCAGGCCCCAGAAGTCTCACGAGCAGTTTTCGGGCGCTCACTTCCACTTAGACACTGTATGAGACCCGAAAGTGCCCTTCTTCTCGTGGAGCCTGGCTGTCGTGATCTTGTACCTGGCCCAAGCCCCCTCACTGGACCCCGCTCGGCCCGCCCCGCACCGGCGGCGCGGCCTGCTGCGCCATCTGGTCGATCACCATGCGCGCCACGGAGAGCCAGAACTCCCCGACCGGCTCGTGGGCGTAACATAAATAGTCGATGCAGTCTCTTGAACGGCTTCGGGCTTGGTGGTCAGAGCGACGAGGAGCACCGGCCGTGGTCTCACGATCTGTGTTGTGCGATGCTCTTGGCGTGTCGCAAGTCGATTGGCTCGGCGATCACGAGGTGCAAGATCGGGTCGCGTGGACCGAGGTGAGCGCGGTTGTCGCCTACAAGCGAGATTGCTTCGCCTTCGACAAGATCTATGTGGCGCTCGCAGATGCCGCCGGTAACGTTCGGGTCCACATCTCGGAGGAGGATGCTGGTTACCAGATCCTGATAGGTGAGCTTCCGAAATATCTCCCCGGTTGCCCCGCGCCCGACGAGTGGTTCCTTGGCGTGGCTGTCCCCGCGTTCGAAAGGAACTGGACAGAGTTGTACCGAAGGCCCTCCGGCTGATCGCGTCCCTCACTGCACCCTGCTCGTCCCCCCTTACCGGCGGCGCGGCGCGCTGCGCCATCTGGTCGATCACCATGCGCGCCACGGAGAGCCAGAACTCCCAGACCGGCTCGTGGGCGTGTCGCTTCCGCGCGTAGTCGAGGCCGATCCCCAGCCGGGTGGCTATGAACGCCGCCGCCAGGTTTCGGCCAAGGGCCTGCTCTTCGATCTGCTCGGGGTGGGTCGGTCTGCGCGCCATAGGCGCAGTGTATCAGGGGCGAGGGCGCGGCAGCGGCCCCTGAAACCAACAACCTCTTGCGGGGATGAAGCACGCCGCGATACAGTGCTGTGTGCCGGGACAATGCTTGGTGAGAATCCAGCCGCCACTCCGCACGACCTTGAGTGGGCCGTCGTCTAACTCTTAAGACATCCCGGTTACTGCCCCTCGCCGGCAACAAGCCGTTGCGACCCTACACCCCGCCGCTCGTCCCCTGCCCCGCCTGCCGGTTGCGCGCCTGATATTCCTCCCACTTCCGCACGGCCTCGTCGTCCGC
>CAZBQQ010000144.1:0-14919 GCA_964493965.1 uncultured Solibacteraceae bacterium | reverse complement strand
GCGGCACCTTAGGCGGGTCTGGAGACCCGCTGCGGGCGTGGACGCCTGCCCCACTTAACGAGGGCCGGCAACCTGCGCGCGCCACAGATCGCGGTACATGGGCAGGTAAACGAACATGCTGGAGCGTTCCTCGTCCGCCCGCTGGACCCAGAGTCGCAGGTCCGCGTCATCTTTCAACACTGAACACAACTCGATTGCCAGGAACGGCTCGACATACTGCTTTCGGTGCAAGGCTTCAAGCCGGCCGAGAATCTCGACGGCCTCGGCACGACGGCCCTGGCGCGCGGCATCCACTCCGAACATGCCCATGAAGGCAGGGTCGGAGGCGAGTTCCGGACTTCGTTTGCGAAGTGCGTCGACGGTGCGGTGGGCGGCCTGCCAGTCCGCCTTGCCGTAATCGGCCTCGGTCTCCATGTAGGGAAACACCGCAACGTTGGGGAAGAGCTCGCCGGCCTTCCGCGCCTGTTGAAGGGCTTCCTCGTAACGCCCGGACCAGAGCAACTCGCTGGCGACGTCCCAGTTGATCGGAATGTCCAGCGGGTCCAGGTCGAGGGCCGCGCGCATTTCTTTCATGGCCTCGGGCAGGTGCCCCTGAGCTTCGAGCGAGTGAGCATACCAATGGTGGGTGTAGCCGGAGCCGGGGTTGAGCTCGATCGCCCGGAGGAACTCGCGCTCTGCGCCGGCAGGGTCGCGCTCATAGTCTAGCTTGACGATTCCCAGCGAGGTGTGTGCCTCGGCGGAGTTCTCGTCGAGCGCCACGGCCCTTTCGGCGGCACTCTGAGCCTTGGGCATCACCTGGCGGGGCGCAACGACGAAGTTTTCGGCGAGATAGGCGTACGCATCGGCCACGCCGGAATAGGCCGCGGCGAAATTCGGATCGAGGCGGATGGCCTGCTGGTACCGGTCGATCGCTTTGTAGTCGGAGTCCGGCGGCTGGAACTGATTGAACAGATAACGGCCTTCCTGGTAAAGGCGGTAGGCCTCGAGATTCCCCGTCAGCTCGCGATGAGGGATCTGGCCGGCGCGCAACTGGTCCGAGATCGCCTGTGAGATCTCGGTCTGGACCGCGAAGACGTCCCGCAGGTGCCGGTCATAGGTGCGCGACCAGAGGTGGGTACCGTCCGCCACACGGTTGAGTTGAGCCGTAACGCGAAGCTCGTCTCCTGATTTGCGAACGCTTCCCTCGAGCACGGCGGTGACGTTCAACTGGCGGCCGATCTGCCGGATATCGCCGGCCTTCCCCTTGAATGCAAAGGCCGTAGTTCGCGCCACCACGCGCAGGTCGGGCACCCGACTCAAGGCATCGATGACTTCCTCCGTCAGACCGTCGCTGAAGTACTCCTGGTCTTTCTGCGGGCTCAAGTCGAGGAACGGAAGAACCACGATCGATGAGGGCGTTCCCCCTTCCGCGTGCGCGGGCGGGTGACGCGAAACGAGGATCGAGACGATCAGAACCGAAAGAGCTGCCGACCCGGCAACGAGAAGCGCTCCGGACCATCGCCTGCGGCGGGGCGTCGCGGCTTCGACAGGCGGTTCGGGGTGGCCCTGGCGAGTTCGTTGCCAGGCGTCCAATTCGGAGCGGAAGGCGTAAACCGATCCCTGGCGGGCGTGTTGGTGACGGTGGACGGGCAGCCCCTCGCTCTTTTCCCAGCCCTGGACGGTGCGGACTTCTCGCCCGAAGTAAGAAGCAATCTCTTTCCAGGAATCCAGACGGTCCCCTGCCGACGCCGCCTCCGACATGATGATCCGAGTATAACGCAATAGTGCGAAAAAGAGCGAAACTGGCTTGTTTTCATGTCGTTTCGCTTGTCCTTCCTGCGCAGGCCGGCGACAGTGGATGCATGCGGCGCAGGGATGCCGCCACATCAAACAGGAGGAAGAAACAATGAAAAGTACTGCGACATGGATCGCATGTTTGGCCCTGGCCGCGGCTGGGACGTTACTCAGCCCCCAAGCGAAGGCGGATTGCGGTGCGTCGATGCGCGCCCTATCCCCGGCGCTGGTGAATCAGATCCCCATGGGGACACCGACGCTGGCCCAGGCGCTGGCGGCAATGCCGGGGGCTCAGGCGCTGGCCGGGCAACCGCAAGCTGCCAGCGGCGGCTCGATTGTCGGACTTTGGCACATCACGTTCACTTCCGGTGGACAGGTGGTGGACCAGGGCTTCGATGCATGGCACTCGGACGGGCTGGAGGTTTTGAACGATACACCTCCGCCCGCCACGCGCAATGTGTGTCTGGGAACGTACACGCTGAACAAGGGCGTCTTTAAGCTGCTGCACCCGTCCTGGACCTTCGACGATACCGGCACACTGAACGGAACGGCAATCATCCGCGAGCGGGTGACGGTGGATCCGAGTGGAAACAGCTTCCATGGCACATACACGTTGGACTTCTTCGACCTTTCCGGCAATAATCTGTCGCACTTCACAGGTCAGGTAACCGCCCAGCGAATCATGGTGGACTGACCGGTTGGCGGCTCTTGTGAGGGACTTCGCGGCACGGTAGAGTCCCTCACGCGGTTGGCGGGGCGGGCTGGAGGGAAAGCCTCAGGCCTAAAGATCTGTGCGGGTCTGCCGATGTATGGCAGGCTGCAAATGCGCGTCCTATGGGGAACCTCAGAAGCGAGTGGCGTCACTGCCGAGGAGCGGCAGACGCTGCCCGAGATCTGCCACTGCGAAGTGGAAACCGTGGCGGGAGCCGCTGCGGCGTTCGAGGCGGCCCGCGGCGGATCCTACGATGCGGTCGTCGCCGAATTCCCGATGGCGGAATGGAGCGCGGAGGAGTGGCTCGAGGAGCTTCGGCGGGTCAACCGGGCCCTGCCCGTAATCATCCGCTATCCGAGCGGGTCCTTCTCGGAGGCGGTGCGGCTAACCAAGCTCGGCGCCTACGACTTCCTGGGCGCAGGGACCGCGGCCGAAGACACAGCCCGTGTCGTCGAGCGGGCGCTCTCGGAGCAGCGCGCGCGTACGCTGGCACTGGCCGGGAACTCGGATCCGGCTCCCTGGAAGCGGCTGCTGGTGGGCGAAAGCCGGCCGATCAAGACCATCGAGGGGATCATTCGTATGGTCGCGCCGCGCCGCGCGACGGTCCTCATCACCGGAGAGACGGGCACCGGCAAGGAAGTCGCCGCACGCGCCATACACGCCGCCAGCGGCCGTGGCCACCTGCCCATGGTGGCGATCAACTGCAACGCGCTGCCGGCCACGCTCCTCGAAGCCGAGTTGTTCGGACATGTGAAAGGCGCCTTCACCGGGGCGATCGCGCAACGGGTCGGCCGGTTCGAGCTGGCGCATCGCAGCACGCTGTTTCTGGACGAAATCGGGGATATGCCCCTCGACCTCCAGGCCAAGCTGCTGCGAGTGATCCAGGAACGCGAGCTGCAGAGGCTGGGGAGTTCGGACACGCTGAGGCTGGATGTGCGCATCATTGTCGCCTCGAACAGCGATCTGGCGGCGGGAGTGCGCCAGGGCACATTCCGCGAGGATCTCTACTACCGGCTCAACATCGTTCCCTTGCGCATGCCGCCGCTGCGGGAGCGCATTTCCGACATTCCGCTACTGGTTCACCATTTCATCGACAAGGTCTGCAAGAGCGAAGGCATTGCACCCAAGCGGGTCACGGAAGCCGCGGTCGAACGACTGTGCGGCCACGCCTGGCCAGGCAACGTGCGGCAACTGGAGAACGCGGTCGAGATGGCGGTGGCCATGAGCGGAGAAGAAGAGGTGCTGTATCCCAGCGATTTCCCGCTGCCGCCTCCCTCGGAAGGGAAGCCGCTGCCGATTTCGACCGCGACCTCGATTCGCCTCCCCGACGACGGCCTGGATTTCGAGCGCACGGTCAGCCGAATCGAACGCAGCATCCTCACTCAGGCGCTCGAGCGCACCGGCGGGAACAAGAAGCAGGCGGCCCTGATGCTACGGCTCAAACGGACCACGCTATCGGCGAAACTCAAGAGCCTCGAGGCGGCCGCGGTCTGAAGGCGTCGCTGCCCGGTATGCCTGGACGATGAATCGTCGCGGAGCGGGCCCGACGTAGTCGAACGGGTAGCAGGTGACTAGCGTGAGCGTGGGGCGCGCGGAGCCGTCCAGGACCGCGGTGTCGGCTGGACCGACGATTCGGGTTGCGTTCACGACATATTCGTACGCGCCTTGGAGGGTTTCGATTTCGATGGTGTCGCCCTTGCGGATATCGCGCAGGCCGCGGAAGAACGTGTCGCGATGGGCCGCCAGCCCGACGTTGCCCTCGCCGCCTAACAACGCTGTCCCTTCGATGTGGCCGACCGCGTGGCGCAGGGTGGTTGCCGCGGTGCCGTTGACGATCATGGCGCGCACGCCGATGCGCGGGATCTCGATGCGGCCGATCGGGGCGCCGGGGGGGAGGGCGGCGGAAACCGTGCGGGGGGCCGGCATCCGTTGGAGCGTGCGGTCGAAGGACCACATCTGAAGGGCCTGATAGACGTTCCGCTCGAGATAAACGCAGCCGTAGACGCCCAGGAGCACCGCCGCGGCGGACCACAGGAGCATCTCGGCCGCGCGCAGGGGCGCCTTCACTGATTCCCTCCTGTGGAGGCGCGAGCCGGGGCGGGAGCCTGGTAACCGGCCCGCGTCCGCACCGCCAGACGGTGTCCACTGGCGGGCTCGGTCGCGGTCACGCGGATGTGGTGGTAGCGGCCGTCGTGGGCCTCGGCGGGGGGCGCGTAAGTGATGGTGTACTGGCTGCGGAGAACCCTGGCGACATGGGCCAGGATGTCGGGCAGATCGTTCGGACTCTCGGGGAAGAACGCCTCGCCTCCGGTGGGCCGCGCCAGCTGTTTCAGAACCGCGGGGTTGCGATCCGGATCGTCCGCGTCGTAGAGACCGATGGTATACACGATGGCTTCGGAGCGCTGGAGCGCGTCCATCGCCTCCCGCAGCCGGTGCCGGCTGGCGTTGTCGCCCCCATCGCTCACCACGATGAGCGCCTTCTTGTCGCGGGTGCCGCCGGAGAGATGTTCCGTGGCGGCCACCACGGCGTCGTAGAGCGCTGTCTTACCCTGGCAGGGCAGCTTCAGAAATGCGTCGCCGAGCCGGTCCGGATTGGCCGAGAATGTTTCGGACAAGCCGAAGGAGACTTTCTCGTTGAAGTTGACCACGAAGGCCTGGTCTTCGGGATTGCTCAGGCGCACGAAACTCAGGGCCGCCAAAATGGCGCTGGCCCGTTTCGGCCGCATGCTGGTGCTGCTGTCCATGACCAGTCCCACGGTCAGCGGGATATCGCGGTGAAAGAAATCGTGAACGGCCTGGAGCCGCCCGTCGTCGTAAACCTGGAAAGCGTCTTTAGTGAGGTTGGGAACGATGCGATCCTGGCGGTCGACCACCGTCACCGGCAAAACGACACGCTCGACATCGGCGGAAATCCGAAACACGCCCTCGGACGGGGCCGGTTCAACTTGGGCGAGCCCCAAACCAGCCGCGAGAATCATCCCCGCGGCCACCCTCTGGCACTGCATGGTACTCCTTGACGGCTCCCTTCGCGCCGGAGCCGCCTCTATTGTCGCTCAGGTTGCCGCAAGGGCCCAAAAGGCCGCAAACTCAACAAGGCGCGCCCGGCGGGCGGCGCATAGCATAATGAACCTTATGGTAATGCGTGCTTCGCCGAGTTCCGTCGCCGCCGTGGCCGCCCTTTTTGCAGTCTCGGTGGGCGCTCAGGTCATTATGTTCGAGTCCGGCGGCCTGCGGTATCAGACGCTGAGCAAAGACGGAATCACGATCATGTTTGCGCACCTGCCGGCGCAACTGCACGACTACCAGATCATCCAGGTGGGGATATCCAACGGGTCGACGGACAAATTCACCATTCACCCGGGGGACTTTGTTTTCGAGGAGTCCGGGGGGACCCGGCTCTACGCCACGCCCGCCAAGGTGGTGGTAGAGCATATGCTGGAGCACGCCACGCGAAGCGACGTCATCAAGCTTATCTCCACTTATGAAAACAGCCTGAACGGCGTATCCCGCTTTCGTTCCACCAACGGGTTCGAGGCGCGACGCCAGAATTACCTGGCCGAGATCGGCTCGGCAAAGGTAAAAGCAGCGGCGGCGGCGTCCGCCATTGCGCTGATCGATACGCGGTTGGAGGCTGGCGAATCCACCGACGGGGCCGTCTTTTTCGCGGCGCCCTCGAAGACGCTGGGCCCGGGACGTCTGCTGGTGCACGCGTCAGGGCACATTTTCGAGTTTGACTTCGCAACCCCCGCCCCGGCCAAGGCCTTGCAGCAGCGTGCGCCGGAGACCCCGAACTCTTCGAAGCCGTAGTTGAGCACCGGGGAGCGCTCCGCGTGCTGCCGTGACGTGTGGGCGCTATTGCTCGCGAAATTGTGCTCGAGAAATTCGGTGTACAGCCCTCTGTAAGACATCTGCATTACGCACAATCCGCTATCGAGAAGAGTTAAGTTTCCGCAAGATATCCAGTCTCGTTGGCGCCGAAGTAATTGGTGCTCAATTTTCACGTGAAAAGACCTTAAGTCGCGTTCGATCTGCCGTGCAGACCATCGTGTGGGGAACGACATGCGCATAAGGCCCTCAGTTGTGGGGGTTGCGTAGGGAGTGCTGCAGGTGCGCCGAAAGTTGAGGAACGAGGATTCGCGATCACACACGGACGGGAATTTTCCACGTCCTATTTTCAATGCCTTACGGACCTTGGCCCCGGCCTATTCGGGTCCGAGCAGGCTAGTCTCGCAGTCGAAGGGTACCGGCAAGGCGCCCTAAGGAGACGAGACCATGGATTACGATCCGATTATCATCATCACCAAGATCTGGTTCTAGGCGTACCAGCGCTGGGCTTTCCGGCCGCTATTACGACTTCTGGCCGTACCACTACGCAAATTGTAGGACATTCGCAAAACTGAGGCAGTAACTTCTCACCTCTCTGTTATTATTCCTTGGTGGTTACTCCGCCGTGAGTCGCCACCAAGGAACGCTAGTCTTTTCCGTTCCCAAATTTCCTTCTCGAGATAGACTGTGCGAACTTGGAAAACCAAGTCGATTTTGGTTTGTTTCCTTCTGCTGCCGGCGGTCGGCTCCCTAGGCCCACGAGGGCAGGGCGCCGAACAATTGGCCGGCAGCCGGAAGTTCGCCGAAAAGTCTGCCTTCTCCTCTCTTCGATCGCACGCGGCCGGTTTCTACCGCGTCGGCCGCTACGGCGAAGCAAGCCGGTTGTACCACGGGGCTTACGAGCGGGCGATGCGGGAAGGCGAGTACAGGTCCGCCGCGCGTTTCCTGAACGACGGCGGCGCCGCTCTTCTGTCGAGCTTCTCGTATCGGGAGGCGATGCGGTCGTTTTTGGATGCACGCCGGTTGTCGGAGCGGCAGGGGGACCGCGAGACAAGCGGTATGGCATCGCTGAACCTGGCGTCTCTCTATCTATTGCTGGGCGACCTGGCGGCGGCAGCCGTCGAGACACGCCGAGCGGTAGAAGACCTGGAGAGCGCGCCGGGGTCGGCGTATCGCGGCGAAGCATTGGCGCAGTTGGCCCGCCTCAAAGCGCGGGAGCAGGGTTTGAAGGAGGCGCAGCCGTTGTTTTCGGCGGCGGCCGAGGTGGCGGACGCCCAGGGGGACATCGCGTTAAAAGCCCGGGTGATAAACGAGCTCGGGCTGGAGTATTTAAATAAGGGACGGTTAAACGAAGCGGACCGGGCTTTGACGGAGGCATTTCGGCTCCGACTGCTCAGCCACAGCCGCGACGTAGGCCAGTCCTATGGTCCTCTTGGATTGTTGCGAGTTGCCCAGCGGGACTTCGAATCCGCCGAAGTCCTGCTGGATCGAGCCGTCGCGGCGGGAGAGAGGCATCCCGGCCGTGTACCGAACTGGTTGGACTATCACGCGCTGGGCCAGTTGCGGGTGGCCGAAGGCCGGCTGCCCGAGGCGGTTCAGAACTTCCGGCACGCTCTCAATCTGGCCAGGCAGTGGCGGCTGGAGGCGCTTCCCTCGGACTCTGTCCGGCTCAGCACCGGAGTTGGACTGGCCCAACTCTACTCCTCCTTTATACGGGCTGCGGCCGATCTGTCTGTCGAGACCGGGCAGGAGGCGCTGGCGCGGGAAGCGTTCGAGGCGGCCGAGGAGCTCAGGGCCGCTACACTGCGCAGCTCCGATGGCTGGGGCTCGGGTTGGCGCACCAGGCTGCCGGGGGAGTACCACGAGACTCTGCGGCAACTGCGCGCCGCGCGGGCCAGCATGGAGAGGGAGCCGTCCGGTCCCGGCCGCGACGATGCCCTCAAGCTGCGGCAGCGGCTGGCCGAGATGGAGGCGCAGGCCGGGGCGCCGGCGAATCCGGATCGTGTGCGCGAACTTCTCCCGGAAGTCATTCGCGCGCTTGCTCCATCGGGAGCGCTGGTCAGCTTCCATCTGGACGATCCGTATTCCTACTCCTGGACGGTCACCCGACGGAGCTTCAAACTTCGACAGCTCGCGGGAGCGCGGCAGCTCCGGCCGCTGATCCGCGATTTCTCCGCGGCGGCGAGAAGCGGCTCTCCAGAATCGACGGCCTTGGGAGCGCGCTTGTACCGTGAGCTGTTCCCGCAAAGTGGGGGCGGCGCGAAGTCCCAACGTCACTGGCTGCTGGCGGGGGGCAGCGCGCTCATGGACCTGCCGTTCGCGTCGCTGGTGGTGGGACAGGGGCAGGGAAGGCCCAGGTTCCTGATCGAGCGCCATTCCCTGACCGTCTTACCGGCGGCTTACCTCCTGGTAGCGGAGCGGGGATTGCAGAACCACCGTGACGTCCCCGGGCCGTTCCTGGGCGTCGGAGACCCGATTTACAACACCGCGGATCCGCGGCGGAGACAGCGCGGGGGCAGCGGCGCGCCGAACGAACTTCCGCGCCTCGCGGCAAGCGACGTGGAAATCCGGGCGTGCGCGCGGGCCTGGCGCGGAGTCTCCGCTCCGGTGCTGCTCGAGGGCGCGTCCGCCACGCGGCAGATGCTCGCCTCCTCGCTCGAGAGCGAACCGGGCGTGATTCACATGGCGGTCCATGTGGTCCGCTCGGCCGACGATCCACCGCGTCCTTTGATCCGGCTGAGCCTGTTGCCGGACGGCGATCCGGATTACCTGGGCGCCGAAGATATAGCGGTATGGCATTTGCGAAAGCCCGCCATCGTGGTCATCAGCGGCTGCGCGTCGGGGCGTAGCGAGGCGCAGCCCGCGGTCTTCACGACGTTCGGCGGGCCGTCCGATCCGCAGGGCATGCAGGATTCCGGACTGGTGGGACTGGCGAGGGCCTGGCTGGCCGCCGGGGCGCGCGCTGTGGTGGCGAGTCACTGGTCCACTCCGGACGATACCGGAGAATTGTTCCGTTCTTTTTACAGCCATTTAAACGCGGATGGCGGCGCCGATGTGGCCGGCGCCCTCGCGCGCGCACAAATCGACATGATCGAATCGAAAACCTGGCGTTCCGCGCCGGGACAGTGGGCCGCCTATTTCGTGATTGGGAGAGACTAATAAATGTTAGAAGCGGTTGAAGAAACGACTGCAAGAGAGCCAGTGAGCGCCAGCCCGACGGCGGCGTCACCGAACTGGCGCCGATTGGTCGGCAAGATCTGCGCCGGCGATCCCGTGGGCATGGAAGAGCTGTATGGGGTGTTCTCCAGAGGCGTGCGCTACTATTTGTGCCGTCAACTCGGGCCTCAGGAGCTCGAAGACAAGGTGCATGACACCTTCCTGATCGTGGTACAGGCAATCCGCCGCGGCGAGTTGCGGGAGCCGGATCGTTTGATGGGCTTTGTCCGGACCATCGTGCGGCGACAGGTGGCCGCCTATATCGATAACGCGGTGCAGACGCGAAGGGAACAAGCCGGCCTGGAGTCGGGCCTGACGATTTCCGACGACCGCAGCAATCCCGAGCAGGATGCAATCTCGCGGCAGCGGACCGAAATCATGCTGGGGGTTCTCCAGAAACTCAGCAGGAGGGACCGCGACATCCTGACGCGGTTCTACCTCATGGGCCAGTCCCAGGAACGGATCTGTGTGGAAATGCGATTGAGCGACACGCAGTTCCGCCTCTTGAAATCGCGGGCGAAGGCGCGCTTTGGCGAGTTGGGCAAAAGGAGCCTGCGGCGGCACGCTTTTCCTGTACTATTGGGGATGACTGCGCGGGAAGCGCAGTAAGGGAGGGCTTCCCATTTCGGCCATGATGACGGGCGGGCACGCGTCCGAGGACGCCCTGGAACGGTTTTGTCTCGGATCCGCATCCGCCGCGGAACTCGAAGGGATTGAGAGCCATTTGCTGGCCTGCCCGGCCTGCCAGGATCGCCTGCGCGAGACGGAGACGTACGTCCGGATTATGCAGCAGGCCACGGCACAGGCGGTCGCTGACCGATTGGCGCGCGAGACCCGGTGGCGGGAGCTGCGAGAGTCGGTTGTCCGTTCGCTTCCCGCCACGGCTATCGCCGCGGCGGTTGCGCTGGTGCTGGTATGGGGCCTCGCGCCGTCCGCCGGCCCAGCGCCGGCGACGACGCCGATAGCCGTGGCCCTCGACCTGGCACGGGGGGACGAGAGCCCGCGCGCTCATGCGCCAGCCCTCCGGCCGCTGGCGCTCAGCCTCGACATCAAAGGCGTCGCGGCGCTCGATGCCTACCAGGTGCGGATCGTGGACGGCAGCGGGGGCGGCGTGCTGGACGCCACTGCGAAGCCCGATCACGAGCGGCTCAGCGTGCCCGGTTCCATCCGGCTCGGCCGCGGAACCTACTGGGTGCGCCTGTACAATCCGTCGGAGCCTCAGACAGCGCTTCGGGAGTACGGGCTGGCGCTCGAGTAGTTAGAAGACGCGGCGCGTGAGCCGGGCGGGATTGAATTTGGCTGTGTCGGCAACCGCCATCACGGCCATCACTCCAGCCTGCACGGGATCGGTCACGACGAAATCGGCCGCGTCCGGGACGCTCCCCGCCATGTTCAGGCTGACCACCAGCAGTCCCTGGGCGCGCACTTCGCGCACCGCCTGCTCGATCTCGCCTCCCATCAGGGAACCCGCCAATACCAAAGCGCGCGCGCGCGGCAGGCGCGACACGGCGCGGACCGCGTCCGCCAACTGGCGCTCGCCAACCAGCGGGATGGTGTCCACGGAGATGTGCTCGCCGCGGATGTTGTGGCGGTCGGCTTCCGAGATGGCGCCGATGGCGACCTGCCCCACCTGCGCGCCGCCGCCCATGATGATGATCCGCTTCCCGTAGATCTTGTGGAGGGTCTGGACCTGCGTCGCCGCGCGGACCACGGCCAGCTTGCCGAGGTCGATGAGCAGGGATTCCGGCGGCCCGGCCAACTCGATCTCGAAATAGATGCGGGCTTCCGGCGGGCGGTTCTCGATGATCTCGACCAGGCCGATATCGCCGTCGTGAGCCGCGATCACGCCGGTCAGCAGGTGCATTACGCCGGGGCCCGGCTCGGCCTGAACCAGCACTCCGATCTTCCCGTTCGAGGCCGCTTCTTCAGCCATGGATCCCGTACTTTCGCAGCAGGTCGTCCCAATGTCCCTGCGTCTTGAGCAGCAACTCGCAAACCTCGCGGATGGCGCCGCGGCCGCCGGCCGCTTCGGTCACCAGGTTCGCTACGGCCTTGACCTCGGGCCGGGCATTCGCCGGGGCGATGGCCAGGGCGACGCGGCGCATGATGACTACGTCGGTCAGATCGTCTCCGACGTAGGCCGTCTGCGCGCCGGTCAATCCGGAGCGCGCGAAGATCTCTTCGAGAATGGGGATCTTTTCGACGTGCCCCTGATAAATGTACTTGCAGCCGCACTGTTCGCAGCGCTCCTGAGTGCCGGCCGAGACACGCCCGCTGATCACTCCGGTCTCGATGCCCTTCCACGCCAGCCATTGCAGGGCCATGCCGTCCTGCGTGTCGAAGCCCTTCATCTCGAGGAGGCCGCCGGACGGGTTCGGCACGTGGTAGAGCTTGCCGTCGGTCATGACGCCATCGACGTCCATCAGGAGAAGCTTGATGCCCGCGGCGATCTGGTTGATGTTCTGGTCGGACATGAATCTTCGATTGTAGATGAGAATAGCGAAGAGCGGGGCTGAAGCCCCGCGCGGGCTCAAGCCCGCCCTCCTCCTGGGTGTAGTGCTGAGCTGCGACCGACACGGAGCGGCCGCTACCCCTCGCTTTGCTGACGGCTGAAAGCTGACGGCTGACAGCTATTCCGGCCAGTCGGTGTGGAAGGTCTCTCCCTTTGGCTTGTCGAGGCGCTCGTAGCGGTGCGCGCCGAAATAGTCGCGCAGGCCTTGCAGGAGGTTCGCCGGGAGGCGCGGACGGCGATAGCTGTCCAGGTAGCCGAGCGAGGCCGCCAGGGCGATGCAGGGAATGCCGGCCGCGGTGGCCTTCGAGACGATGGTCCGCAGGCTGCCTTCGTGTTCGTTTGCGATTCCACTGAAAGGCTCGGCCACGAGCAGGTTGGCGAGATCCGGCTTGGCTGCCAGCGCGTTCTTGATGGCGTCGAGCAGGAGGGCTCGGATGATGCAGCCGCCCTTCCAGATGCGCGCGATCTCGGGCAAGTGCAGATGGTAGGAATACTCCGTCGAAGCCTCTCGCAGCAGCGCGAAGCCCTGTGCGTAGCAGGTAACGATCGCGAGGCGCAGCGCCTGGCGCAGGGTCTCCAGGAATTCGGTGCTGTCGCCGCGGAACTTCCGGCGCGCCGGTCCGTGCAGGACTTTCGCGGCCGCCACGCGCTGCTCTTTCAGCGCCGACAGAATCCGGGCTTCGAGCGCGGCGTTGATGGTAGGGATGGCCACGCCCAGGTCGAGCGCGTTCTGCGAGGTCCACTTGCCGGTGCCCTTTTGACCGGCGCGGTCCATGATGAGATCGACCACCGGCTTGCCGCTCGCGGCGTCCATGGTCCCGAGCACCGCCGCGGCGATCTCGATGAGGTACGAGTTCAATTCGCCCTTGTTCCACTCGGCGAACACCTTCGCCATTTCGGGCGCGTTCATCCCCAGGCCATACTGCATGACGTCGTAGGCTTCGCAGATGAGCTGCATGATGCCGTACTCGATGCCGTTGTGGACCATCTTGACGTAGTGGCCCGCGCCGCCCTTGCCGATGTAGGCGCAGCAAGGGCCGTCGTCGGTCTGCGCGGCGATCGAGGTCAGGATCGGCTCGACCAGGCGATACGCGTCTTCCGGGCCGCCGGGCATGAGGGCCGGCCCGTGCAGCGCGCCCGACTCGCCGCCGCTGACGCCCATGCCGATGAAGTGAATCCCCGTGGGCTCCAGTTCCTTGCCGCGGCGATCGGTGTCGGGGAAGAAGGAATTGCCGCCGTCGATGAGGATGTCGCCTGGATCGAGGTGAGCCTTGAGGTCGTTGATCACGGCGTCCACAGGCTTGCCGGCCGGCACCATCACGAGGATGCGGCGCGGTTTTTCGAGAACCGCGGCCAGTTCCTGGAGCGAACCGACCGTGGCCATTTTCTTGCCCGCCCACTTCTGGGCCGCGGACTGTCTCTTCTTCTCGTCGAGGTCGTAACCGGCGGCCGGGTATCCGCGGCTCTCCACGTTGAGCGCCAGATTCTCTCCCATGACTCCGAGGCCGACGATGCCGAACTGATATGTGCTCATGAATTGGTCTCCGTATCCGGCTGCGCGGGGAGCGTCAGGCACCGGCTCCCGCGTTCGCCGAGAGGACGCCGCGAAACCGCTCCTGGTTTTCGACCAGCCACGTTTCGAAGGTCCTGATGCCAGGGTACAGCATTCGGCACTCCTCGATTTCCGCGTGGCGGCTGGGCACGAAGCGGCGGAAGAACTCGAACATGTTGGCAAGGTCTTCGGCGCCAGGGAATCCAAGCGCGACAAAGGCCTCGCGCGACATGTTCTGATAGGCGATGCGCTGGCCGGTGATGCGGCTCATGGTGGCGGCGTAGTCCTGGCACGGCTGCTCGTCGCCGGTGACGGCGAGCACGCGGCCCTGGTCCTGGGCTCCTCGATCGAACAGCGCGGTCACTACGCCGCCGACGTCGTCCACCGCGGCCGTCGCCAGAGGCGCGTCGCCCTGCGGGAATGAGAAGACGTACGATCCGTCCTCGATGCGGCGCGGCGGGAAGTAGGTCAGGAAGTTCTCGTAGTAGAAGGCCACGTGAACGTACGTCGCGGGCAAGCCGATGCTGCGCGAGTACTCCTCGATTTTGGCCTTAGTCTCGATGTGCGGCACGTCGAGCTGTCCGTGCGTCAGCTTGGCCGCGCTCGGCAGCGAGCTGAAGATGAAATGCTCGATGCCGGATGCGGCGGCGGCGTCCACCAGGTTCTTGCCTTGCGGAACCTCGCGGTCGAAGGCCTCCCAGTAATTGGTGACGCCGAAGACGCCGTGGCAGCCCTTCATGGCGGCCTTCAGGCCGGCTGCGTCTTCGAAATCTCCTGCGAAGATCTCGGCGCCTGCGCGCCGCAGAGCGGCGGCTTTTTCCGATTGCGGTTTGCGTGTGAGGCAGCGGACAGCGTAACGGCCGCTGGCAAGTAGGTGAGAAGCGACGCCGCCTCCCTGCGCGCCGGTGGCGCCGGTAACGAGAATGGTTTTCCCAGGCATTGTGAGCCCCCCTGATTGGGATTATACGGCGGTGGAGGGCCGGCGGAGGGAATCCGAGGGTGGCGGTACGCCCACCCGAGCGGCGACCCCAAGAGAGCGGGGTTTGAGGTGTTTGGTTACGTTCGCCTGCTACGGCGCGCCGTGGAAGGGCTTTGAGGCGAGGCGCGGTCCGCTCCCTTGCGGTCGCGGCTCGGTAACGAACGCTCGCTGGTCTCCACCTCTGCGTCGCACAACCGCTGCGTTCCAGTAGAATCGCTTTTAAGAGGAGCGGAACATGTTCGGCTATCAGGAAGTTTTCTTCGGGCTGTGGTTATTGGTGCCGTTCTGGATTCTGTGGAGGTTCTACCAGGCCCTCTCCCGGATCGGCGAGGAACTCGGCGAGATCAAAG
>CAZBQQ010000143.1:12637-15042 GCA_964493965.1 uncultured Solibacteraceae bacterium | reverse complement strand
GGGCCGCCCGCAACCCATTCGAGTGCCGTGCCTGGAGAGGCTATACCAAGCACGGCACGGGTTCAGGGCAGAAACCCGCCTCCGATCCGGAAAACCGAGGTTGTGCTTGAATACGCGAGCGTATTAACAACATGTACCAGTAGTTTCCCTTCCCGAAAAACGGGCTGCTCTGCGTAAAACTTACAGAGCGACCACCCCAAAACTTACCTGACATCTCAACTTCCGGCGACCAGCGCTGGGAGAAACTCCGAAATGGCGATTTTCATAGTTCAATGTCGCAATTTGGATGCCAGATCGCCCAGCCTGAGAGCGATACACTGAGGATATAGCTCAGAGGAGGTGTAGCTGGATGCTCTCTGCCAGACTGACGCGCATGGTTTCCGACCATTGGGAGGAGATCGCCGACCGCGTTCTGCAGCGCGTAGCGCGTGACTCAAAGCTGCTCGAATTCGGCAAATTGCCCGAACACGAGCTTCGCGCGCGCGCGAGGGAGATCCTGCAGAACCTGGGTAACTGGATGGTTTCCCGCGAGGACGACCTGGCGCACCGCTATGAGCAGATGGGCCGCCTGCGCTGCGAAGAAGGCATTCCGCTCCACGAAATGGTCTACGCCTTGCACCTGCTCAAGGAGTGCATGATCCAGTACGTGCGCGACGCGGGCCTGCGGCAGACCCCCATCGAGCTTTACGCCGAGGAAGAGCTGCAACGCGGCGCGGACCACATCTTCAACACGCTCGTGTACTACTTCGTCCGCGGCTACGAGCGCGCCATGAGGCAACACGCCGCGCGCGCGGCGTAGCGGCGGGGGCCAACCTTCGCTGGACGTCGACAACGATGCGCGGACTCGTGGCCGGCCTCGCGGTGCTGGCTCTCCTTTCAGCGGGACCACCTCCGCAGCCTCGCGGCCCCGGCCTTCGCCACCTCCGGTTCAGCCCCGACGGGCGATACATCCTGGCCCAGGACGATTCCGGGATCACCGTTCTCTCCGTGCGGCCTTTCGCGGTGCACTTCCGGGCACCCGCCCAGAATGCCGGGTTGGCTGAGTTCACGCCGGACTCGCGTCAGTTTGTCTTTATCAGCGGCGCCACCCACGCGGACGCGACAAAGCTTGCGCTCGCGCCCTCCGCGGCGCGTGTGGAGCGATGGAGCATCGCCGGCCGCGCCCAGGTCGAGTCCACCGAGATCCGCCTGCCGCCGTGTGCCGTGCAGTCCCTGTCTCCGGACGGCCGGTTCGTCGGGTGCGTGGACTTCGCCGGAACGCTCCGGTTGGTCGCCGTCGCCTTGGGTGAAATCCTTCTCGAGAAGAGAAACACTCTGCACGCGATTGCCGACCCCGTGTCTTCCAGGATCGACTTCTCGCCAGACAGCCGGTACGTTGTCGCCGCACTGGACTTCACCGACGGCCCTCCTGCCTTGGCCTGGGACCTGGTCGAGAAGAAGGCGCTACCATTGCCAGCCGGACTGCATGAACGCTTCTCCGCAGGGCGCTTCGTCTTCGTTGCTCCAGACCGGGTAGTGATACAGAGGATGCGCGTCGTCGGTATTTGGAACTTCAGAGGGGTGTTGACCACCACTGTGGTCGCGTTCCCCTCTGGAGACACGCTCTCGACGCCGACGCTTCCGAGGGGCTATCTGTTTCGTGCAGCGGATCCCGGTTTTGTTCTTGTCCGTCCTGCCGGGCAGTTCCCGGTTGGGGCCATCGAATATCGGACAGGATTCGCCATCACCGGCTGGAGGTCCGCACTGGACGTACTTGGGAGCCGGTACGTCGCCGAGCGGGCCAATGGAGAGCTGGGATTGTATGAAAGGGGCAAGAAGGGAGCCCTGGCCACGGTTTCGTTGGACGTAGCGGTCAGATAGCGACCGTCGCCCTAGGCATTTCCCTCACTTTCGTTTCTGTGGGAACTATGAGACGCTAATAGGAGCCAGAAGCGCCGGACGCGCCACGACGCGCGCCGCTGTTGTGGCGCTAAAGGAACTAAAATGCTGCCGAACTTCTTACTCCCGGAGACTCTGATCCGAGAAGACGGAGAAGGTCCCGTCGTCCAGCTTGGCTCGGCGCAAGGTAAGCTTTTTCTGCTTACCCTCGGAATCACTCGCATCATCGAGCAAGAGAGCCTGGACGTATCCATCTGGGGCTCGGTGGACCAGCAGAGCTGGGGCGGCAAGCCGCTGGCTTCTTTTCCCCAGAAATTCTACTGCGGAACCTACCAGCTTCTGATGGATCTGACCGGATTGCCGAATATACAGCACCTGAAGGCGACGTTCAAGGTGGCGCGCTGGGGCCGCGGCGAGCCCAAGCCGCTGTTCGGCGCCTACCTGTTCGCGCAGGAAACCCAGCCCCGCGCGACCGCCAAAACCGCGTGAGCGTTACAGGCCAAAACCGCGTGAGCGTTACAGGCCAA
>CAZBQQ010000143.1:2478-12537 GCA_964493965.1 uncultured Solibacteraceae bacterium | reverse complement strand
GCCAAAACCGCGTGAGCGTTACAGGCCAAAACCGCGTGAGCGTTACAGGCCAAGACCGCGTGAGCGTTACAGCCGGTTGATCAGGCTCGCCACATACCCCGCGCCAAAACCGTTGTCGATGTTCACCACGGTGACGTTGCTCGCGCAACTGTTCAACATGCCCAACAGCGCCGCCAGGCCGTGGAAACTGGCGCCGTAGCCCACGCTGGTGGGAACCGCTATCACGGGACACGACACCAACCCGCCCACCACGCTTGGCAGCGCGCCTTCCATGCCCGCGCAGACCACCACCACCCGCGCATTGGTCAGCCGTTCGCGGTTGTTCATCAGGCGGTGGATCCCAGCCACGCCGATGTCGTAGATGGTATCGACCTGGTTGCCCATGACCTCCGCGGTGACCTGCGCTTCTTCGGCCACCGGGATGTCGCTCGTTCCGGCCGAGACCACGGCGATCCCGCCCTTGCCACGGATGGTGCGGTCGCACCAGACGCGCAGCGTGCCTGATAGCGGGAAGTACTCGGCCTGCGGGATGCGCTCGCGGACCGCGGCCGCAGCGGCCGCATCGGCACGCGTGATGAGCAGATTGGGCACGTCGGCGAGAATCTTCACCGCGATTTCGGCCACCTGCTGGGGAGTCTTGCCCTGCGCGAGGATCACCTCCGCCATGCCTTGCCGCAGCGCGCGGTGGTGATCGACCTTGGCGAAGCCCAGGTCCTCGAACGGCATGTGTCGCACGCGCTCGAGCGCGGCGTCCACGTCTACCGCGCCGGTACGCACCGATTCGAACAGTTCCCGCATTTGATCCGGGGTCATGTACTTTTAGTCTACGAGAAAAGCTGCCCGTCGCTCGTGGCTCGTTGCCCGTTGATCGGCCGCGGGATTCGTACGCTTCGCGATCGGCCGTCGTCACGGTGCGAAGCGGGGAAGCGCCGCCCAGGATCCACAGGCCACGTGCCACAAGCCACAAGCCTGCTTGCCCGTTACGAATTCCCCGCCCCTCCGTCAAGTCCTCCGAGGAGAGCCATTTCATGCTAAAACGCCTTGCTCTGGCGGCTGCGCTTTCGGCCAGCTTTATCATGCTCTACGCGCGCGACGAGGCGCGCGAGGAATTCCATCAGACCTACCCGCTCGCGGCCGAGGGCCGCGTCGGCGTTCATAACGTCAACGGCGCCATCCATGTCTCGGCTTGGGACCGCAACGAGGTCAAGGTCGACGCGGTCAAACACGGCGACGACCAGAAGTCGCTCGACGATGCGAAGATCGTCGTCGAAGCCCAGGCGGACTCCGTCGAGATCCGCACCAGGTATCCCGAGAACTGCCACCACTGCGCGACCGTCGAGTACACCATCACGGTCCCGCGCGGCGCGTCCCTCGATCCCATCAACACCGTCAACGGCGGCGTCAGCGTGGAAGGCGTGGCCGGACACATCAAGGTTGCGTCGGTGAACGGAGGCGTTGAAGTCCGCAAGGCCGGCGGCGACCTGGATCTTTCGACGGTCAACGGGCGCGTCCAGGGGGGCTTCGAGCGCCTCGCGGCACGGCGCATTTCAATGCATAGCGTGAATGGCGCCATCTCGCTCGCGTTGCCGAAAGATGCCGGTGCGCACCTGGAGATCGCTACCGTACACGGCGGGGTAACCAGCGATTTCGACCTGCCCCGCGAGCGCGAACATTGGGGCCCGGGCCGCCACGTCGACACGCAAATCGGCGGCGGAGGCGCCCAGATCAGCCTGCACACCGTCAACGGAGGGATCAGCCTGACCCACCAATAAAACCCGCCAGTTCCCCAAGAAACCGGGCAGCCACGCGGCGGGCGTCGTATTGCTCGACCGCGCGGCTGCCTCTCGCCCCCAGGTCGCTCCGCAGCCCCGGATCCGAGTGCAGCCGAGCGATCGCCTCCGCGAGCGCCTCCGCGCTTTCCGGTTCCACCAGCAGCCCATCGGTCACCACCTCAGGGACCGCTGCCACCCGCGCCGCCACAATCGCCTTCCCCGCCGCCATCGCCTCCAGAAAAACGATTCCGAAGCCTTCCTGCACACTGGGCAGGCAGAACACGTCGCAGGCCTGGTACTCGCGCGCCAATTCCTCCTGCGACACATCGCCCAGCCAGAGCACCGTCCGTTCGAGCCCCAGTTCGACAGCGCGCTGGCGCAGTCGGGATTCCTCGGGACCGCCGCCTACGATGCGCACCTGGAGTTCCCGCACGCGGTCGCGGAGCTTCGCCGCCGCGTCGAGCAACAGGCCGACGCGCTTGCGCGGATAGAAACGGCACACGCACAGAACCACGAACGCCGCCGCGTCCGGCTCGGCGGGTCGCCGCGCGAACAGGCTGCGCCAGGCGTCGAGGTCGATGCACTCGGGCACGATGCGCGGCGCGGCGCGGAGGCCGTACAACTCCACCAGCCGCGAGGCCGCGTAGTGGCTGGTAGTCATCACCAGGCCGGCGCGACGGACGTGCGCTCGCTCGCACGCGGCTTGTACCGCCATCGTCCGGCGCGTCAGTCCGCTCTCGAAGCGCATCTCGTCGGCGATCACACCCTTGATCGAGGCCACATGCGGAACGCCGTGCCGGCCCGCCACCAGCCAGCCGTCCATGTCGAAACCCACCACCACGTCGAATCCGCGAAAATCCTGGCGGCGGAGCCGGAGGTTGAACCACAAGCGCTCGAGCGTGTAGACGGGCAGCCGCGTGGAAGGCGTAAAGAAAGAGATCTCGGCGCCGAGTCCCTCGGCCGCGCGCGCTAGCGTCGAGATGCCGGCGAACGTCCCGCTCCCGCGGGCGAAATCGAGAGGCGTCGACGTGAGGAATGCGATGCGCACGCTACCGGACCACTATAATAAGACTTTCCCGCTCATGTCCCTGACATCGGAAGCCGCACCTGTCGCCGCCTCGTCCCGCACCCGGAGAAACGGTGCGCTGGCCCTGGCCCTGTTCTCGACGGGCCATCTCTGCGCGGACATGTACTCGGGCGCGCTGGGCGGCCTCCAACCACTTCTCGTGAGCCGTTTTGGAATGTCGCTGGCCGACGCAGGGGTGCTCGGCGGCACGCTGGTGTTTTCGTCCTCGGTAATGCAGCCCGCCTACGGCTACCTTTCCGACCGCTTCCGGACACGCCTGTTCGCCGCGCTCGGGCCGGCGGTGGCGGGCATATTCATCTCCTCGCTCGGCCTGGCGCCCGCCTATGGCTGGCTGCTGTTGATGGTGGCGCTGGGCGGAGCGGGCGTCGCCGCGTTCCATCCACCGGCCACCGCAGGCGCCATCGCGGGCGTGGAACGGAACCGCGCCGGAGCGATGGCCCTATTCGTCAGCGCCGGCACATTGGGCTATGCGCTCGGCCCCACCTACTTCTCTCTGGTAGCCGGAAGGCTCGGCTTGAGCCGCTCGTGGTGGGCCGCCATCCCCGGCCTGCTGATTTCGATCCTCATGCTGGCTGTGCTGCCGGCCCCGCCCGCGCACTCCGGGCAACGCCCCGGGTTCGACTGGGCCGCCCTGCGCGGCGTGCGGAAGCCCCTCACGATCCTGTACACGCTGGTCTTCATCCGCTCCATCATCCAGATCACGTACGCGCAGTTCATCCCTCTCTACCTGCACCTGGAGCGCGGATACGCGGTGTCAACCGCCAACTACACGCTCTCGATGTACCTGGTTTTCGCCGCCGTCGGAGGTCTGGTCGGGGGCCATCTGGCGGACCGGTTCGGAGGCCCGCTCGTCATCACCGTCTCGATGATCGGCTCGGTGCCGTTCCTGGCGCTGTTCTATCTCGCGCACGGATGGATGTCGGTGGCGGGACTGTGGTTGGGCGGTTTGATCCTGCTCTTCACCGTCCCGGTCAACGTCGTGATGGCGCAGGACCTGGTGCCGTCCCAGGCGGGCACGGTCTCGGCGCTGATGATGGGGTTCGCCTGGGGAATGGCCGGGATCATCTTCATCCCGCTCACGGGCTGGGCCGCCGACCGCATCACGCTCCACTACGCGCTCATGGCGCTGACCGTGTTTCCGCTGGGCGGATTCTTCCTGAGCCTGAGGTTGTTGAGTGGGGCAGGACTCCAGTCCTGCAGCGGGTCTCCAGACCCGCCTCCGTCCAACTTTCTGGACGTCCGGCGCAGCTCTGGAGAGCCGCCCCACTAAGTGGCATTGGGCCAAGAGCACCCGCGCCACCTACCTGAAAGGAGCCCAATGCCGAAAGCCGTCTGTCTCCTGAGCGGGGGCCTCGATTCCTCCACCTGCCTGGCCCTGGCGCGCCAACAGGGCTTCGAGTGCTTCGCCCTTTCCTTCGACTACGGCCAGCGGCACCGGATCGAGCTGGAAGCGGCCGCGCGAGTCGCCGCGGCGCTCGGCGCCACACGGCACGTGACTCTGAAGATCGACCTGCGCGCGTTCGGCGGCTCCGCCCTGACCGATGACATCGCGGTTCCCAAGGGCCGCACTGTCGAGTCGATGGGCGAAGGAATCCCGGTCACCTACGTTCCGGCGCGCAACACAATCTTCCTCGCCTGCGCCCTGGCCTGGGCCGAAACGCTCGAGGCCGCCGACATTTTCCTGGGAGTCAACGCCATCGACTACTCGGGTTACCCGGACTGCCGGCCGGAGTTCATCGAAGCCTTCGAGCGCACCGCGAACCTGGCCACCAAGGCCGGCGTCGAAGGCCGCACGCGGGTGCGCATCCACACGCCGCTGATCCGGCTGTCCAAGGCCGATATCGTCCGGCTGGGACGCGACCTGGGCCTGGACTTCGGTCTCACCTGGAGCTGTTACGATCCCCTGGAAGGCCCCAGGCCCTGCGGCGCCTGCGATTCCTGCCTGCTGCGCGCCAAGGGGTTCGAGGAGGCCGGGATCGAGGACCCGCTCGGAAGGCGCCCGTGAAGATCTCCGAAATCTTCTACTCCGTCCAGGGCGAAGGACTGCTGGTGGGCACTCCGTCCATCTTTGTTCGGACCAGCGGGTGCAACCTGCGCTGCGTCTGGTGCGACACGCCGTACACCTCCTGGGCGCCCGAGGGATCCGAGCAGCCGGTCGAGGCGATCCTTGAGGAAGCCCAGCGGTATCCGGCCCGCCACGCCGTCGTCACCGGCGGCGAGCCGATGATCGCTCCCGGGATCGCCGAACTGACCGCCGGGCTGCGCCGCCTGGGCCTGCATGTAACGGTCGAAACCGCCGGCACGGTGTTCGCCGACGTGGCCTGCGACCTCATGAGCATCAGCCCCAAGCTCGCCAACTCCACCCCCTGGGAGCGCGACGGCGGCCGCTGGGCGAAACAGCACGAGCGCCTGCGCATCGACGAAGAGGTGCTGCGGCGCCTGATGGCGTCCCACGCTCATCAGCTCAAGTTTGTGGTCGAGCGTCCGGAGGACCTCGCGGAGATCCGGTCGATCGTCGAACGCACGGGCGCCGCAAACGAACGCGTGGTCCTCATGCCCGAGGGCACGGACGCCGGCGTTCTGCACGAACGCGGTCAGTGGCTGGTCGAGATCGCCAAACAGGAGGGCTACCGCTTCAGCCCCCGTCTGCACATCGAACTTTGGGGTAACCGGCGAGGGGTGTAGACGCACCCCCCGCCGGGCCTCGGACTACTTCTTCGCCGCTGGTGCCGCGACGAACGGGTTGATGACGCCGAACAGGCCGTGCTGCTCCAGTACATCCAGGGTACCGAGGCTGCCCGGGATTCCCGCCGTGAAATACAGCGACGTGGCGCTTCCGCCGGCCCCGGCTCCGGTGCCGAAGTGAAGCGCCCAAAGGCCCAGGTTGGTGAGCGGATGGCCATCCGAGTCCCGCAGCGAATCAAGGAACCTCAATTCACCGAAGTTCGGGAAAAAGCCAAAGCCGAAGTCGGAGCCGAAGCCGTCTAAGTGCCGGCCCCGGATGGAGGCGCGGAGCGCGGGCGCGGCGGAGCCCATACTGCCGGCGAGGTCGTAGGCGTTGATCCTGCCGTCCCCGAAATTGCCCACCAGCAGGGCGCCGGCGAAATCTCCGAAGCCCGCGGGCGCAATCGCAAGCCCCCAGGGCGAATCGAGTGCGCCGCCGGAAGCCAGCCTCCGGATGAAGCCGCCGTTGGCGTCGAACTCATCCACATAACCGTGCCCGAAGCCGGCGACATCGTCATGCGCTGCATCGTCCTGCAAGGCATAAGTGACGATCACGTTATTGTCGGGCGTGGTCATAATCCCGAAGGGCGCGTATCCCGGCGGAATGGACCAGTCGGTAAAGTTGCCCGGAGCAACGATCTGATTGAAGGAGCCGTCGAAGATGTCCACGGTGCCTGCGTTGAAGTTCGTCGCGTACAGCAGCGGACCTTGGTCACCCATCCCCATCGCGAGGCCTTTGTAGACCGCGCCGGAGGAGGAGTTGTCCACGGTCAGGACCGCGGTGGTACCCGAAGCCCAGCCGGCGATGGTGCCATCTTCGGTTGAGAACAGGAAATGGGCCGGAACGCCGCCCACCTGGAACGAGGTCGTCCCGTTGAACACCGTCCCGGTGGGGGCCGAAGGCCCCGTTCCGCCAGCGGGCGGAGGAATCGTCACGACCAGCCCTTCGACAACCCCAGCGCCGCTATAGAGCGTCGAGAGCCCTGTGCCGTTGTCGGAGACCCACATCGGGCTTGACGCGCTGGCCGAAATACCCCATGGATTGATGAGGTTCGGGTCCGTGACCGCGGCCACACCCGCAATGTCGGAGACCAGGTTAGTTTGGACGTAAGCATTCCCCGACACGGGCGGCCCGGCCAAAGCCGCGTGGCTCGCGATCAACAGTAGCCCGGTTGCCACTGCCGCGCTCCGCCCGGAACTCGGGCGCAAAGACTCCCAGATAGACATAGCACTCCCTCCAGTTGGTGACTGACTTGGTACAGCTCGCTCTATTCTACCCCGCGCTAATGGCTGGACTTGTGAACGTCCTGTAAATTCGCGCACACGTCAGCGCGCGGGTCCCAGGGCGCCTTCCATGGCCGCAGCCACGCGGAGTAGCGCCTTTTCTTGCAATTCTGGAGCCATTATCTGGAGGCCTAGCGGCATTTCGTTCGGATCGAGCCCGCAGGGGAGCGAAAGGGCCGGCAATCCCAGAACGTCCATGCCCCGTACCAGCCGCGTCGCGGCCAGCCGCACGTCTTCCTGACGTCCCTCGATTTCGACCGTCGTCTCGCCGATTTTCGGAGCTCCCATGGGCACCGTGGGGGTGAACAAAATATCCACCTGACTCCACAGCGTCAGAAATTTCTTCTGCTCGAGCCGGCGCAGGCGCTGGGCATTGACGTAGTCGGTTGCCGGGATCAGGCGTCCCTGATCGAGCAGCGCCCGTACGTCGTCGCCCAGACTGGCCCGGTCCGCCAGGTGAGGCGCGAGGGCAGCCGCGGCTTCGGCCAGCAGGAGCACGCGGCCGATGGTGTTGACCGCATCCATATCGGGCACCCGAACCCGCACGACGTGGGCGCCCTGGCGTGCGGCCAGCTCTGCGGCCCGCTCGACCGCCGCCCGCGCCGCCGGCGTCACGCGCTCGAGGTAAAAGTTGTCCGCGAGGCCGATCCGGACACCCTCGAGTGAGCCCTCCCCGGCCGGCAGGTAGTCTTCGACGGGAGCGCCGCTCGACGACGGGTCCCGGGGATCGCGACCCGCGATGGCGTTCATCATAAGCCCCGCATCGCCTACCGAACTGGTGATCGGACCGGCATGATCCATGCTGAAACTCAGCGGCAACATGCCGAAGCGGCTGACGCGTCCATAGGTCGGCTTCAGACCGACCACCCCGCAGAACGCGGCCGGGATACGGATCGAGCCCCCGGTGTCGCTGCCGAGCGCCGCCAGCGCCATCCCAGCGGCCACCGCGACCGCCGATCCTCCGCTCGATCCACCCGGAATGCGCGCCGGATCACGAGGGTTGCGCACCACGCCGAAGTGCGGGTTGGCGGAAGTGATGCCGTAGGCCAACTCATGCATATTGGTCTTGCCCACCAGCACCGCGCCCGCCTGGGCCAGCCTCTCGATGGCCGCCGCGTCGTGGTCGGGAACGGTGTCCGCCAGCAGCCGGGAGCCCGCCGTGGTTCGCACGCCGCGCGTCAGAAAGACGTCCTTGGCCGCCACCGGGATGCCGTGCAACGGGCCGCGGTCGAGCCCGCTCGCCAGCTCCCGGTCGGCCTGCCGTGCGGCCTCGCGCGCGCTCTCCTCGGTGACGGTGATGAAGGCGCAGAGCGCCGGATTCAGCTCCGCGATGCGCCCCAGGCACTCGTCGAGCAGCTCGACGGCGGAGACTTCGCGGGTCCTCAGGCGGCGGGCCGCCTCCAGGATCGTCACTCTTCCCCCACCCGGAACTCCGCCGCCGGCTCGCATTCGACGGGAATGCGCGCGGCCAGCGGCGCGAACGCAGCCTCCAGCGCTTCGAGAACGGGAACGATCCGCTCCACTTCCTCAGCCGGAATATCGGGACACCGCGCCGCGGCGGCAAGCCTCCAATCGGTCATGAACAGCATTGTAGACTGTAGGCAGACCTCACAGGAGGCCCATGCCCGCGCTCACCGCTCTCGACGAAGAAGAACGCATGTTCCAGTCCACCGTGCGGCGTTTCGCGCACGACCAGATCGCCCCGCATGTCCGGCAGATGGACGAGGCCGGCCTGTTCCGCAAAGACCTGCTGGACCAGATGTTCAAGCTCGGACTGATGGCCATCGAGGTGCCCGAAGAGTACGGCGGCCAGGGCGGCAACTTCTTTCAGGCAGTCCTGGCGGTGGAGGAACTGGCGGCCGTCGATCCTTCCGCCTCGGTCATCGTCGATGTCCAGAATACGCTGGTGCTGAACGCGCTCCTGCGCTGGGCCACCGACGAGCAGAAGCGCCGGTACCTGCCCCCGCTCGCCTCCGACACCGTGGGCGCCTACGCGCTCTCGGAGGCAGGGGCCGGCTCGGACGCCTTCGCGCTGGCGACCCGCGCCGTCGAGGACGGCGATTCCTATCTGCTGACGGGCCGCAAGCTTTGGATCACGAACGCGTACGAGGCCGGGCTGTATCTGGTCTTCGCCAACGCCAATCCCGAAGCGGGCTACCACGGCATCACCTGCTTTCTGGTCGATCGGAACTTCCCCGGATTTTCGGTCGGCAGGAAGGAAGACAAGCTCGGAATCCGCGCGTCATCCACCTGCGAGCTGATCCTGGAGAACTGCCGCGTGCCCAAGGACAACGTGGTGGGGAAGGTGGGACAAGGATACAAGATCGCCATCGAGACGCTGAACGAAGGGCGCATCGGGATTGGAGCGCAGATGACCGGCCTGGCGGCGGGAGCGCTGAATCACGCTGTCGGCTACGCACGCGAGCGCAAGCAGTTCGGCAAACCGATCGGCGCCTTTCAAGCCGTCCAGTTTGACCTGGCGCGCATGGCGGCGGGGGTCGAAGCCGCGCGCCTCCTGGTCTACAACGCCGCGCGGCTCCGGGACGCCGGCCTGCCCTTCACCGCCGAGGCCGCCATGGCGAAGTACTTCGCCTCGCAGATCGCCGAAGAAACGGCATCGCGCGCCGTCGAGATTTTCGGCGGCGTGGGCTTCACGCGCGATTACCCGGTCGAAAAACTGTATCGCGACGCCAAGATCGGCAAGATCTATGAGGGCACCAGCAACATCCAGCTGGCCACCATCGCCAAGCACCTGCTCGGGAAGCTGTAGCTGACTGCCACTTAGTTCTCCCAGAGGTTGTGGGGCAGGACTCCAGTCCTGCAGCGGGTCTCCAGACCCGCCTCCGCTGTAGAGCCGCCCCATTCCGGCTGTCCGCATCCGGGATAACTAAGGTGCATTGGCTTGGCAACCGGACGTCCCACCGCTCGAGGACCAACGACGCCCTACTGCGCGCACCAACCGCCGTCGATCACCACGTCCGTGCCGGTGATGAAGCCGGCCTCTTCCGAGCAGAGGTAGAGCGCCAGCAACATCCAACTGGCCACCATCGCCAAGCACCTGCTCGGCAAGCTGTAGGGAGTGGGGCAGGCGTCCACGCCTGCAGCGGGTCTCCAGACCCGCCCCTTGCCGCTCCGCTTACTGCGCGCACCAACCGCCGTCGATCACCACGTCCGTGCCGGTGATGAAGCCGG
>CAZBQQ010000143.1:0-2378 GCA_964493965.1 uncultured Solibacteraceae bacterium | reverse complement strand
CCTCTTCCGAGCAGAGGTAGAGCGCCAGCTTGCCCACCTCCTCCGGCTTGCCCCAGCGGCCGAGCGGAATGCGCGAGGTGAAGAAGTGGTTGATCTCGGGATTGGCCAGCAGTGGCGTATTCATCTCGGTTTCGAAAGGGCCGGGGCTGATGCCGTTCACGGTGATGCCCTCGGAGGCCACTTCGAGCGCCAGCGCGCGCGTCAATCCCACCAGGCCGGCCTTGCTGGCGCAGTAGGCCGTCCGCTCGGCGAGCGCGATGTGGCTCATCATCGAAGTCAGGTTGAGGATCCGGCCGTAGCCGTGTCCCTTCATCAGGGGCACAAAGGCACGGCACGTCAGGAACACGCCGGTGAGGTTGGTGTCCATCACGTTGCGCCACTCTTCGAGCGTGAAGTCGGTCAGTTTCTTCCGCAGGTTGACGCCGGCGCTGTTGACCAGGATGTGGACTCCGCCGAAGCGGGCCGCGACAGCCCCGGCGAGGGCGGCCACCTGAGCCTCGTCCCGGACGTCCGCGGCGAACGGTTCGGCTTCGGCGCCGCGGGCTGCGAGGGCGGCGGCGGCTTGCTCGAGTTGACCGCGGTCGCGCGCCACCAGCGCCAGGCGGGCGCCGGCTCCGGCCAGTTCCAGCGCAATCGCCTCGCCGAGCCCTTTACTGGCGCCCGTGACCACCGCCACGCGACCCTCCAGCCGGGTCACGCCGGGTCCTGCTTCTGTTTCGCCGCGGGCCCCTGCGCATCGAGGATGGCCTCCACCACGCGCTGCGGGTGGTCGATGTTCGCGATCTCGAGCACGCCGGCTTCGCCCGCAGTTTCTATCGTTACGTCGCCGATGCCGACAATCCGCTGCGCGAACGTCTGTTCGGCACGCACATCCTGAATCTTGGAGACCGGGATCGTGCGCGTTGTCTTCGAGAAGGCGCCCGACTCGTAGCGAAGCTTGCCGCCTGCCAGTGTCACCTTGGTGAAATGGCGGCGCAGTTGGCCCCGCACCGGGAAGAACAGCGGCAGGGCGGGCACGATCAGCACCCAGGGTGACACACGGTTTTCGAACCTGTTCACGTACACGCCGACGCACACGCAAAGGACCAGAAGGACGGTCCAGTATTGTATGCGGATCCATTTATTGGTGGGTTGAAGAGTAAGGTCAGGCACAGGCGCTCCAGACTCTTGATTCTACAGCGTGCGCTTCCGAACCGCGACCGCCAGGGAGCGGACGCGCTGGCACCAACCGAATACCCCTGAAGTTCCGCGCCCGGACGGCCGATAGAAAGAGCAGCTATGCCGGAGCAGGAAACCGTCATCGAAATGAAGGGCAGGTTGATCCTCGGCCTCGACCGGCTTCCTCCATTTTCCCCGATCTTGAGCAAGCTGCTAGCCACCATCGCCCGCGAAGACGTCTCGTTCGCGCAGGTGGCCACCCTGATCGAGAGCGACACCGTGTTAGCGGGCAACGTACTCAAGGTGGTCAACTCGGCGCTCTACGGGTTCCGCGGCACGGTCAATTCCGTGCGGCATGCGGTAGCAATTCTCGGTGTGGACCGTTTGCGCAACCTGTCGCTCGGCTTCTCGGTCGCCCGGATGTGGACCCACATACCGACACCGGAGGGATGGTCGGCATCGAAGTTCAACCAGCACTCCCTGGCCGCGGGCATCATGGCGGACCTGGTGGCGCAGCGGGCAGGGGCACCCTATCCCGAAGGCGCGTTCGTGGCGGGCCTGCTGCACGACATCGGAAAACTGCTCATCGCGACCGGCGCCCCGGCCGGTTTCGGCGCCGTTCTGCAGATGCTGAAAGACGGCGGCGCAAACGAGATCGAGTGCGAAATGGAGATCCTGGGTACCACGCACGCCGAGCTTTCCGGGATGGCCCTCGAGCGCTGGAACCTCCCGCTGCCGATCCGGCAAGCGGCGGTTTTCCATCATGACCCGGATCGTGCTGACGACGGAGCCCTGCATCTGAGTCACGTCCTCTACGCGGCCGACCGGCTGGCCAACGAGTTGGGGAACAGCATCGGCCCGTACTTCGATCAATTGCCCCGCCTCGACCAGGTTTTCGACGCCCTCGGCGTGGGCGGCCAGGTCCCGACCATTCTCGCGGAGTTCGAGACGGAGTTCGCGTCGGTGAAGGGTTACTTCTAGAAGCGCTCGTCGCTGATCGCTCGTCGCCCGTCGCAACACCTGGTTCTCTGGTTCTCCCGCCTTCCCACCAGCGACGTCCCCGACCGCGAAGCGCACCAATCTCGCCGGGGATCAACGGGCCGCATCGTGACGCCTGCCGATCGCGAAGCGCCCGAATCCCGCAAAGGCCCCGACGAGCGACAAGCGACGAGCGACAAGCGACGAGCGACAAGCGACGAGCGACAAGCGACGAGCGACAA
>CAZBQQ010000142.1:11959-15152 GCA_964493965.1 uncultured Solibacteraceae bacterium | reverse complement strand
ACTTTCAGCTACACGGTGACGGTGACCGACAAGAGCGGCAATAAGGGCACAGTGAACTGCTCGGTGACGGTCGCGCCTCCGGTGACCGTCGACTGCGTGGCCATTACGGGAGTGCAGGGAGTGGCGATCACGCCGGTGACGATGGTGGCGAGCGGCGGCGCGGGTGCGCCATACACGTTCGCGGCCACCGGACTGCCGGCCGGCCTGGCGATTTCGACGAGTGGAACCATCTCGGGCACGCCTACGGTGAACGGCACCTTCAGCTATAAGGTGACGGTGACCGACAAGAACGGCAATAAGGGCACAACAGCGGGGGCCGGCGGGGCCGTGCTGCAGTCCCGGGCACCAACTCCAGACTGCGTCGATTCTTGCTCGGTCACGGTGGCACCACCGCCGACGTCCAGTTGCGTGTCCATTAAGGCGGTGCATGGTGTGGCGATCACGCCGGTGACGATGGTGGGCAGTGGCGGTGCGGGTTCGCCCTACACCTTTGCGGCCACGGGACTGCCGTCCGGCCTGGCGATCTCTGCCGGTGGGACAATCTCGGGCACGCCCAAGGTGAAAGGGACCTATAGCTACACTGTGACGGTCACCGATAAGAGCGGCAATAAGGGTACCGTGAACTGCTCGGTGACGGTGCAGTAACGGCGACACGGCCACCATCGGGTTCTGCCGCAGCGACTTGCTAATTGGCTGGCGAGCCTCGCCGCGGGCGTAACCTCCAGTCAGCGGATCGCCGGTTTCGTCCACGCGGGGACCGCGGGTAGTTCCTCGGCGTGGACGAACCAGACCGGGACCCTGGACCCGTCTTTGAGCGCCACGTTCGCCACCACCCGGATCGAATTGCCCGCTCCCGCGAGCTGGCTCAACGGAACGTAGATTGCGTAGCCCGCCCGAGAGCGAAACGCGCAGTTGAGCTGGAGGCGAATCGACCTAACTGAGATAAGCGCAAACTGCCGTCGGTAAGCAGGCCCTGGGCGCGCGCCTCCTTAAGCGCCGTGGCCTGTCTGCATGGGGCTTCTAGAGTGGCGCCATTGCCTCGACACCGCCGCGAAGCCCCGTGCGGCGGCAGTACTGTTGACAGCCACGCGCGACATGGGGTAGTCTAGCTGGCTTATGGGCCGGGAAGGGCTCGAGCGTCCCTAGAGCGTCCGAAGTCCGGTCCATCGACCAAGTAGTTCAGCTCACGCTCAAGCGCAAAATCCTCCAAGCCGGGTTGACACGGCTGGGTAGCGGCTGCAGATGTTAGTTGGATGATCGAACAATATCGATGGCTCGGCTTACGGGTCCGCGATCTTGGCGATCAGAGCCATCGAGCTGCAGCAGCGGGGAACGGAACGCTTGAACAAGACGCCCCCCCGACCCACCGAAGGCTTTGGGTATCAGCGCGACTCATTTCACACATGCTTTATAAGGGACAAGGAACTTAGAATGGCCACTACACGGGATCTTGAAATCGTTGCGGCAGGGCACACGTGCCTGGACCTCATCCCCGCCTTCCTCATCGAAGGCAAGGTCGACAGGATGACCGACGTGCTCGTGCCCGGAAAAATGATCAACATGGGCAACTGTGTCGTCGTCGGAGGCGGCCCGGTCACCAATGCGGGCGTGTCCATACGGCGGCTCGGCATCAAGACCGAGCTTATCGGCAAGATCGGCGACGACGACTTCGGCAAGCAGATACTGCGCTGGTACGAGGAGCACGAAGGTCATTTCCAGGGGATCAAGACGGTGAAGGGCGAGTCCACCTCGTACACCATCGCCATCTGCATCCCCGGCGTCGATCGCTTCTATCTCCACCATTGCGGCGCGAACGACACCTTCTGCTACGAAGACGTGGACTTCGATCTCGTCGGCCGCTCCAAACTGATGCTCTTCGGTTATCCGCCATGGATGGCCAAGCTGTACGAGAACACCGGGAGCGAGCTGACGAGGATCCTCAAGAAGGCCAAGGAACTCGGCACCACAACCGCCCTGGACATGTCGTGGCCGCCCGTCGACTGCGACTGGCGCGCGATCCTCGAGGCCTGGGTTCCGCTATCGGACATCATGGTGCCCAGCGCCGAGGAGCTGTTCTACTTCCTACACAAGGACGAGTTCCTCGAGAAGAAAGCCAAGCTCGGCCCCAAGGAGAGCCCGCTCGATCAAATCACCGTGAAGGAGATCGCCAGCCTCGGCGCCGACCTTCTGAAAATGGGCACCGCGATCGCCATGGTGAAGTGCGGCCACAGGGGGCTTTATGTCCGCACCGCCGGCAAGGCACGCCTCGAGCAAATGGGCGCGGCCCGCTGTTCCGACCTCGACAACTGGGCCGACCGCGAGCTCTGGTTCCCGGTCTACCAGGAGGAGAGCTTCGTGGGCGCGCTCGGTTCCGGCGATTCGGCCATCGCCGGGTTCCTCTCGGCGTTCGTTCGGAACCACAGTATCGAAGACTGTCTCAGGTACGCCAACGCCGCGGGCAGCATGAACGTCACCGTTCCGGATGGTCTTACCTGGAACAAGGGCTTTGACGACCTGACCCGGCGCATCAAGGCGGGGTGGAAGACGAAAGACCTCCAGATCGACGAACCCGGCTGGAAGAAGGTGGGCGAGTTCTGGGTGGGACCTGAAAACCGCGGTAAGTGGGAATCATAAGGAGACTGATCATGGCCAAAAAGAGTAACCCGAATCAAGTGCGAGATACTTTCGTCGCCAAGAAGCTGGCGAAGATGAGCCTGCCGGAAAAGATCGGCCAGATGCTGACGTTCACCCGGCGCGGTGCGATGCTTACCCCGAGCGCGGTCGAACAGATCACCAAGCTCCAGTGCGGCGGCCTTTGTCTCGAGCCCTACGCGGTCGAGACCTGCAAGAACCTATACTGGGGCAATTCGCAGCTCGACAAGACCTTCAAGGCGCCCCCGGACTTCTTCACCATCGCGAAGACTTACTATATCGGCAAAGCTTTCGGCATCAGCATTACTCCGGGAGACTACACCAAGGACCTGAACAAGCTGCAGAAGATCGCCATGGGTCGGCCCTCGGGCATCCCTCTGCACATGACCATCGATTTCGAAGGCGACTTCAAGAACGATTACATGGCCGGCGGCATCCGACAGTTCCCGCCACCCATGGGCATGGCGGCCATCGGCGACCCGAAGCTCACTTACAAGATCGGACTCACGATCGCGAAGCAGCTCGCCAATATCGGCGTGAC
>CAZBQQ010000142.1:10492-11859 GCA_964493965.1 uncultured Solibacteraceae bacterium | reverse complement strand
GAGCTGGTGCCCTTCAAAGCCGCCATCGCCGCGGGCGTGAAGGCCATCATGACCGGGCACTCCATCTACCCGGCGTTCGACGACAAGTTCCCCACCACCCTCTCGGAGAAGATCCTGACGGGGCTGCTCAGAGAGGAACTCGGCTTCGAGGGCGTCATCGTCTCGGACGCCATCGGCATGGCCGCCATCCTCAAGCAGTGGCCGCTGCCGCGCGCTTGCGCGCTGGCGATCAAGGCCGGCTGCGACACCATCCTCCTCAAGGCCGATGACGACTCGCGCGCGCAGTGCTTCTTCGGCATCAAGATGGCCGTCGAGAGCGGCGAACTCTCCGAGGAGCGCGTCGACCAGGCCGTGACGCGCCTCCTGCGCATGAAGTACGACCAGGGCCTGTTCCAGACCGCCGGCAAGAAGGACCCCAAGAAGGCCCAGACCTACGCGATGAGCAAGCCGGTGATCGACCTTTCCTGGGACGTCGCCAAGAAGGCTTTGATCACCATGCGCGACAACAAGGTCCTGCCGCTCAAGGCCGCGGAGAAGATGCTCGTGATTGAGCAGCGCATCCCGTACGAGTTCTGCGGCAAGGACCCGTACATGCATCAGCACATGTTCGCCGAGAACATGGTCAACTACTCCACCAACCTGATCCTGGTGGACACGGACTTCGCTGCGACCGAGGACGAGGTTACGGAGTGCATGGAGCTGGCGAAGGGCGTGGACACGGTGGTCATGACCAACTACTACGCCCGCATCGTCAAGACCGGCAATAACCGCCTGCTGATCAAGAAGCTCAAGGAGGCGGGCAAGAAGATCGTGGTCGTGACGAACTACCCGTACATCGAGGGCACCACCGCCGAGGCGGACGCTGTGGTCTGCAATTTCAGCGGTACGCCAGATTCGATCCGGGCGGCGGTGGACGTTCTATGGGGCAAGCTCAAGCCTTCGGCCAAAACGAAACTGCCGATCAAGTTGGGCGTGCAGCAGGAATCCGCGGTGAAGAAGCCCGTGAAGGCGAAGAACACCTTGGACCTGTCGTACTGCTAGCGTTGTGACTCCGCGACGGTCGCGGTTCTTACCGAGCCGCGACCGCCAGGGAGCGGACCTCACAGATTTGGGGGAAAGCACATGCCAAAACCGAACAGCGTGACGATGAGCGACATCTACACCATCACTGGTCCGGAAATCCGGAAGCGTTACGTAGACAACAAGATGTCGGTGCACTTTCAGGGGATGTCGAAGACGCTTCAATTTCCCCACACGATCGCCCTCATGGGCGCGCCGACTTGCTCGGTCGGCATCTCGCCCGAGGGACTCTACAACCGCCTGAACGACGCCGGCAGACTCATCCTGCTGAATCACAATGGCGTCCA
>CAZBQQ010000142.1:4661-10392 GCA_964493965.1 uncultured Solibacteraceae bacterium | reverse complement strand
TCGGCGACCGCGGACGCGCTGATGCCGATCGGAGTCGAGGAATTCGAAGTCACGAATACATCGAACCAGGAGCAGCAGGTCACGCTGGTGATCCCGCGGCCGTCGCTGGTCAACCTGCAGGAGAAGGAACTGAAGCCGACGGACCAGGACACGGCCTACGCTGGTTCGACGCCGGTGAAGGGCCAGGTGCACACGGCATTTCGCTTGTCGGGCATGACGGGCGTCGTCATGGCCAGCCAGGAATGTGCGGACCGCATGCTCCTCGCCGTGCCGGATACCGAGGGCGTCAGCGTCGACACGCATCCTTCTTTCTGCCTCAACCATCTCAAACAGGATTTGCTGCTGAACGACGACGGCACGTTCTACGAGAAGCGCGCCATCATCCCGAAACAGGACTACGGCGCCGCGATCAGCCTCACCTTCACGCTCGCCCCGAAGGCCAGCCGGAAGCTGCCGGTCACCGTCGCTCTGGATTTCCCGAAGCAGAGCTACATCGACGGAAAGACCTTCGAACGCAAGTACGTCAAGGGCTTCAAGAACAAAGAAACCCGGGCTCTGGAGCTGGCCAGGATCGCACTCGACAACTATCCTGCCTGGCTCGAGCGCACCACGGCGATCCACAACCGGATCTTCGACCACATCAGCAAGAGCGCGTCGTACAAGAAGGACAAGGCGGGCGCGCTAAGACTCACGCGCCTGATCCTCAACGAGTTCAGCTTTCCCCTGTCGAACGCCTGCATCTGGGTGGCCCAGAACGGCAAGGACGTCGCACGATTCCTGGAGTGCTTCGACTACGCCTACATCGACCCATCGGACGTCGACTGGTACTCGATGGTGCTGCTCATGCTGTTCCCGGACGTGGAGCAGGAGCTGTGCCAGCGTTTCATCGACTCGGTCCTGGCAGAGGACCCCACCAAGCGCTTCTACCACCTGCACGGATCGTTCGTGGAGGCGAGGCAGCATTTCAAGGCGCACCCGGAGCAATACGAGGACGTCTCGCTGACGCAGATCTGGGATGACTTCAAGGTCAAGGGCAGCGTCGCGCACGATGTCGGCGCCATGCCGAAGGGCCATCCCCTGCGCGGCACCAGCGACTACGCCTGGTACAACAACAACTATTGGGTCGATCTGTTTCCCAAGCTCGCCACACGCGTGCTGCGCAACATCAAGTTCCTCGGCGACGCCGACTTCCTGAAGCGCAACTGGAAAACGCTCAAGTTCGGTTTCGACTTTTTGAAGACCTACGACATCGACGGCGACGGCATCCCCGAAGGCAATCCGCACGAGGTCAAGAACACGTTCGACAACCTGGTGCTCTTCGGCGCGGATGCCTACGACACCACCAACTACATGGCCTGCTGCGAGTCCATGAAGATCATGGCGCAGATGATGCGCGACGAGCCGGCGCGCGAGCAATACCAGGCTGCCTTTGATCGCGCCAATGAGGTCTTCGAGACGCTCTGGCGCGAGAAGAAGAACCGCAAGGGCGTCGAGTTGCAGTACTACGTGACCTGCTACGACACCGAGACCAAGAAGATGAACACGGATGTCTGGACCAACCAGTTCGACGCTCTGTGGGCCATGATCGCGATGGGCGAGGAGCCGTTCATCCCGGCCAAGCGGGCCAGGCAGGTCCTCAAGACCATCTACAAGGTGAACCGCACCACGATGGGCTGGGCCATGACCCGGACGGAAGACGGCGAGCAGGTGGAATCGGAGCAGGGCCAGGACGTTTACACGACGTCCAACTACGTCTTCGCTCAACTGCTCGACTACTATGGCCTGGTCAAGGAGAGCAAGGAAGTCTACAAGGCCATGGATAAGGTCATCTTCGAACACGGCAACTCCCTGATCAGCCCGGACAACCTCAGGGCCGAACTGGAGCAGGAACAGGGAGAGACCGTCAAGGGTCCGCACTACATTGTGGCGGCCTATCCCAGGCCGGGAGCCGTCCTGACGCAGTTAGTCATGCAGTTCATCAAAGAGACACAGGAGCGGACCGGTGTTACGAAGGTGGACACCCCGGCGCTGCGCTCTTTCACAAGCTCGATATTCGGCTAGAAGTGTGGGGCAGGTTGGCAACCTGCGGCGGGTTGTCAACCCGCTTTGCGCCGATTGACAATCGGCGCGCAGGATGGCATCCTGCCCCACACGCCCGACAAGGAGTACGCATCATGATTCGGTTTGGTTGCTGCCTCTGCCTCGCGGCCGCGGCAGCGTACGCGCAGCCGTCCGGCGGGCCTTACGGTCCCATTGATCGAAGCTACGAGCTCCCCAAGGCCGCCCACGTCTACTACGTCGCCCCCGACGGAAACGCCGGCTCCCCCGGCACAACGCTCGAACAACCGACGACAATCGAGGCCGCGATCGAGCGCGTAGTCACGGGCGATGCCGTCATCCTGCGCGGCGGCGTCTACCGCACCGGCGGCCTGGTCCTCAACCAGGGCATCACGCTTCAGCCCTACGCCGGCGAACGCCCCATCCTCAAAGGCACCCAGGTCGCGACGAAGTGGGAGCCGCTGCGCAGCAACCTGTGGAGGACCAAGTGGACGCGCCTCTTCCCGTCTGCGCCCCAGTCCTGGTGGCGGCGCGAGCGCGAGCTCATGCGGACGCCGCTGCACCGCTTCAACAACGACATGGTGTTCGTGGACGGCGAGAAGCTGAAGTCCGCGGGCTGGGCGGGAGAGGTCGATGCCCATTCCTTCTACATCGACTACCAGGACGGCTACGTCTACATCGGCATCGATCCCACCAACCGCCTGGTCGAGATCACCGCCTTCGACAGCGCGCTGGTGCGGACCAGCGGCGACGCGCACGGCAAGACCAACGATCACAAAGGCCCGGTCATCCGAGGAATCACGTTCACCCAGTATGCCTACCGCGCGCTGGAAGTGGAGGGCAAGAAGAGCTTCGTCGCCGACAAGGAACCCACCGACGAGCCCGTCGGCCCGGCGGATCCCTCTACTTACGGCAAGCAGGCGATCGGCACGGTGATCGAGAACGTCACCATCACTTACTGTTCGCGCGTGGCGGGCTATTTCCGCGGGGACGGCCTCGTCATCCGGAACTCGCTCATCAGCGACACCTCGACGGAAGGGATCTACGTCATCGGCTCGTCCGACGTCCTGCTGGAGCGGAATATCTTCCGCCGAAATAACATCGAGCAGATCACCGGTTACTACCCGTCCGCCGTGAAGATATTCAACCAGACCTACCGGGTCACCTTCCGCGACAACCTGATCATCGATCAGCCTTACTCGAACGGCGTCTGGTACGACGTCGGCAACCACGACGGCGTCATTGTGAACAACTGGATCGAGGGGGCCGTCGACGGCTTCTTCTTCGAGATTTCGCGCGGGGCGACCGTGGCGGGCAATGTCTTCGTCCGCTGCGACAAGGGCGTCCGCGTGCTGAACTCCGCGGACGTGCACGTGTACAACAACACGTTCGTGGACACCCGTGCGTCCTTCGAGCGGAACGAGCGGAGCGCGACGGGCGACCACTTCGGCTGGCATCCCTCGACCGGCCCTGACGTGGACAAACGCGAGGGCCACGTGTTCGTCAACAATCTGCTGGTGGCGAGCGATGCGTACCGCGAGGCGTTGCTCCGGTTCGAGCAACCGGCCGCGCTCTGCGCGAAGCTGCCGCGCCCGCAAGCGAAAGAGGTCGACGGCAATGTCTACGTGCGAGCGGCCGCCACGCTGCCGCTCATCGTGTGGAGCCCCGCCGCGACCGATAGCTGCTCCACACCGCTTGGATCACTCGACGAGTTCCGCAAACTGATGCCGGCGTTCGAGGCCGGAGGACGCCAGATCGAGAAGACTCCCCGATCGATCTTCAAGGGCCCTGACCTCGGCCGCTACGAATTGCGCGAGGCGCTTCCGGCGGGCGAGCCGCTCCCCGACGACGTCCGCAAGTTGCTGGGCTGGACCAAGGAGCAGGCGACGACGGTGGGCGCGTACCCCTTCGGGCGTTGATGGGACGTGCAGGCACACTACGGCGGTAAAGCAGATAGGAAAGAGCCACCCTTTCAAGGGCGTAATCGGCAATGCGCGTAACCGGCGTGAAGCCGGGACTTGCAGGAACGTTCCTGTCTCCTCCCTTGCGAGAGGAGAATCGTCACTGTGGCCGCCTTTGCGAACGTTGCACCACGTTGAGTCCGGAACTTTAATGCCACCATGGTTGGCGCCGGACGTGGCCCCGAAACGAGCTGCTAACTCGGCGAGCGAGCAGCCTTTTTTCGGCTTCAAAGTAGCATGGCGCGAACCAGGGCGCGGAGGCAGTGATCTGTAACCGGGTGAAAAGGCGAGCAAGAAAGTGGAGCGATGGCTGTGAACGGCCGGTTCACTCGTGGCGTGGACCGATAGAGCAGCGTGTCCGCAACGACGCCATTGAGTGCGTGATCCCTTACCTCACCGGCGCCAGCCCGCCCCCACCCGGCCCCCAGATGCGGAACTCGCCGCCGCAGTGCAGAAGCGCGAGCATGTAGAGCATGCCGTCGTAGTAGCGCCACTCGCCCGAGGGAACGGGCATGTTCCACAGCGCTTCGACAAACCCGCGGGCGCGCGGCTGGGTCGCCGCGAGGCTCACCACGGCGTTCATCGCGGTCAACCCATCTGAGTGATCCATGCTTAGCGGGCGGCCGTCAAGCGTGAACTGGTTCCCATAGTGAACGCCCTGCGATTCGAAGAAGGCCTGCAGGCGGTCACTGAGCTGCTGCTCGCGCGGGTCGGCGGCCCACCAGGCCCAATCGACGGACCAGTTCATCGCAGTGCGCCAGGAGTCGTATGAGAAATGGACCGACATCTTGTTCCACTCGACTGCCCAGGGCGTGCCATCGTAGTTGGCGTATTCGGGCGCGAGGCCGGTGACGGGGTGCGCAGCCTTCTCGAAGAACGTGCGGCTCGCCGCGGCGGCCTGGGCCCAGAAAGCGCGGTCGGCCGCGGGGCCCCACCTGGCCCAAAGCTCATAGAAGGCGGGCAGGTGGTAAGAGGGATCGGTATGGCCGCCATCATCGGTGTTGCGGGCATCCCCGAGGACCGGCGAGAAGCGGACCATTTTGTGCGCGGCGTCGAAGAGCGGGCCGGAGGTTCTGGGGCCGGCCAGCGTGGGACCGGTGGCCACGGCGCGATGCAGCATGTCGGTGAGGAGGCGGTCGGCTTCGGCTTTGTAGTCGTAAATGCCGGCGCCGTTGCCCCAGCGCGCGGCCGCGAAGTAGAGCGAGGTGGCGAAGTACTCCTCGCCATCCGGCGCGGGCATTTCGTCGTTGGGCTTGCCGTCGGTCTTCGCGGACCAGGCGAAGAAGCCCTGCGCCGGACCCTGCGAGTGGTACATGTAGGTGCGCGCCCAGTTCCACAGCGCGTCGAACTCCGGCTTCTTATCGAGCTGGACGGCGATCATCATGCCGTAGGAAAGACCCTCGGAGCGGACGTCGTGATGCGCGACGTCGAGGATGTAGGCGAGCGGGCCGTTGGCATTCGAGCCGGTCGCGTAGTAGAGGCCCTGGGTGGACGGAGCGCCGTGGAACAATTGCCGGAAGGCGGCGTCGATCTTCGCGCGCGATTCCTGCGCGGAGTGGCCGGCCTCGACGAAGAGGTTGCGATACGTGCCGGTAACGAACGCACCGCGCGGCGGAGGCGGAGCAGCGGCCAGCAAGAACGTCACAAGGAGGGCGCCGACGGCGGATGTGAGAACGGCATCAAACATGGGGTTGAACTTTGAATTATAGTGC
>CAZBQQ010000142.1:0-4561 GCA_964493965.1 uncultured Solibacteraceae bacterium | reverse complement strand
CCCAGCTTCCACGCGATCGCCTTGTTGGCATCGCCCTCGGCCAGCATGCGCAGCACCTCGATCTCGCGCGGCGTCAGCGGCTCCACGCCGGGCTCGGCCACACCTCGCTGGGCGAGCGGCGCCGAGGCGTTCAACATAGGCTCCATCATTTGCGGCTCGATCGCCACCAGGCCCGCCGCCACGGCTTCAATCGCAGCCAGGATCTCCGCCTCGCCGGCCTGGCGCGCCACCACCGCCCGAACCCCCGAGCGCAGCGCTTCGCGAATCCACTCCGGCCGCACATCGTCTGTCAGCACCACGGCCGCTGCGCCGGCCCACGGCGGCTCCTCGTCGGCAGGCGGCGTTTCGGTGAGAACCACGTCGGCGTCCGCGGCGCTCCCAACCACTGCCATCCCGGGGTTCGAGCGCAGGATCGCCTCCAGACCCGCCTTCGCGATCGGCGATGTCGATGCGATGAAGACCCGGATCACGCGGCCTCCGCGACCATCCTCCGCGCCGGCAGCTTGACCGTCACCTGGCGCACGGACCGCCGCTCGCCCCGCAGAAAGCTCAACTCCAGCGCGCGGCCCGCATTGTGGTCCAGCGCGTCCGACAAATCGTCGGGAGAGCGAAACTCGCGTCCGGCGGCGCCCACCAGCAAGTCCCCTGTCAGCAGCGACGCTCGCTCCGCCGCGCTGCCCGGCATCACGCGCAGCACCAGCATGCCCTCACGAATTGGCTGCACCACCACACCGAGAGAAATGTCCGAAGGGCCGCGGCGCAGGAAGTCCGCCACGGTGTTGCTCGGCACCGCCAGCGCCAGCCCACCAGCGATCATGGTGTTGATACCGATCACGCGGCCGCTCGCATCCGCCAGCGGCCCGCCCGAGTTCCCCGGCAGAAGGCGGACGTCGGCCTGCACCCAGCTTCGACGGCCGAGCCCGCCCAGCGGTCCCACCGCGTGCACCACTCCGGTGCTCAGCGCGCCGGTGAACCCGAGCGGGTTGCCCACCGCCATCACCAGCTCACCGGGCCGCAGCGCATCGGAATCGCCGGCCGTGGCCGCGGGCAGGCCGGCCGCGTCCACCTGCATGGTTGCCAGATCGCGTCTCTGGTCCAGCGACTTCAGCTCGGCGGGCAGCTTCCGGCCATCCCAAGTCTCCACCACGGCGCGGTCGTCGCGCGCCACGTGCGCGTTGGTAACGATGAGCCCCTCCGCGCTCCAGATTACACCCGAACCGCTGCCGCCGCCGTGTATGTGGACCGTGGACCGCCGCAGCCGTTCCGCTACCTCTCCGAAATCGGGGGTTGTCATTTGGCGTCCTCTCTTCGCGGCCGTTCACCCGCCGTCGCCGCGACCGTCGCCGGCACGCCGCCGCGGACCAGCGACAACTGCAGGGTCCGCCCCACCGCCTCGGTCCCGAGCGCGGCCTGCACATCATCGGTATCCGCCACCGGCTTGCCGTCGATCGCGGTGATGATGTCGCCCACCAGCAGGCCCGCCTGATCCGCCGGACCGCCCGGTTCGACGCTGAGCGCGATCAGGCCCCGCGTCTTGCCGCCGGACAGAACCACGGGCTGCAGGCCCACGCCGAGGTACCCGCGCGAGACGCGGCCCGTCGCCAGGAGTTGCTCCGCGATGCGCCCCACCGTCGAAAGCGGAATCGCAATGCCGGCGATCCGTGAGAGGCCCCCGGTCGCGATGCCGATCGCCCGCCCGTTCGCGTCTACCACCGCGCCGCCGGAAGAGCCGGGGTAGAGCGAGGCGTCCAGCCGGATGAAGCGGTCCAGCATTCCGCCGCGCCAGGTGCGCCAGGGCCCCGCCACGGCGCTCACCACGCCCATGGATGCGTTCACTCCGGTATCGATTCCGCGGCCCACCACCAGCGCGATCTGTCCCGCGCGCAGTTCCTCCGCCGGCGCCGGGGTGATCGCCGTCAGCTCGCCGAAGTCGGCTTTCAATACCGCCAGGTCGGTCCCCGCGTCGCGGCCCGCGAGCGTAGCGGGCACCGTGTTGCCGCCGGCCAGCGTGACCGTGATCTCGTCGTCCCGGCGCACGGTATGCTCGGCGGTGACGATTACGCCCGGCTTCCAGAGCACCCCGCTCGAAGCCGTCCGTTGCCGTGCATTCACGGCCACCACCGCGCCGCCCGCTTTGGCCACGGCGCCGGCAATCGCATTGGAAAGATCCGTCAGTCCTTGTTCCATGTCTCCAGGATGCGCCTCACCGGCCGGTGGCGACATCGGAAGATCGGCCAGGTCAGGACCTGGAACAAAGGCCAGGCCAAATTTGTTTCCGGCTGGCCACTTCCAGTCATTAAAGTTGGTGCGGCGCGACAGGTGATGAATCTAAACACTAACCGAGATTCTTGTTCAAAGAGGGGCTTTCCAACCAGGAACGGCCCGGCTAGAGGTGTGTTGAAAGGGGCAACAGGTGCCTAAAGCGAAGATTCTGGTAGTGGATGACGAGCCCCAGGTATTGCAGGTTGTGGCCGGCATTCTCGACAGGGCGGGATACGAGACCACGACCGCGCCCGAGCCGCAACGGGCACTGGAAATCGTCGCGGCGACAGGAGGCTTTGATCTGATTCTGAGCGACGTAGTCATGCCTGGGATGGGAGGGCCGGAACTGGCAAAACGGATCCGGCGTCTCTCCCCTTCGTCTTCCGTTATGCTCATGTCCGGCAGCATACCGGTCGGCCAGCTGCCTCGCGGCATCCCCTTCCTCGGGAAGCCGTTCTCATCGTCCGATTTGATGCGCGCCGTCGACAAAGCTCTGCGGAAGTCCCGTCAGCGCACGCCTCCGGTTCCACCCCTTGCGTTTTCCGCCGGGTGCAAGGGAGAATGAGATCAACTGGAGGGGTAAGGGGCTCTTTATGGATATAGAGGGACAGGGCGGAAGTCCCAGTTCAGGAACCGCGACGCGTAAGGACCTGGAACTCTACCTGCAGTCTCACAACAAACTCCTGGGGGCGCTGCTGGAGTCGGCGGCCCAGGCCATTCTGAGCGTCGACCCTCACGGCCGCATTGTCCTAGCGAACGCCAGAATGGAAGAGATGTTCGGCTACAGCCGCAGCGAGTTGTTGGGCCAAGCGGTTGAAATGCTGCTGCCACTGGGCGCCCGGGCGGGGCACGTGCACCACCGCGACGGGTACTTCGCCAGCCCGCGCGTCCGCCCCATGGGTACCGGGATTGAATTGGCTGGCCGGCGTAAGGATGGCGCTGAATTCCCGGTCGAGGTCAGCCTCAGCCACATCCAAACCGACGAGGGCCCGTTCGCCATCGCCTTCATCAGCGACATCACGCAGCGGAAGCATCTCGAAGATCAGTTGCTCCACGCGCAGAAGATGGAAGCGATCGGCCGCCTCGCCGGCGGCGTGGCGCATGACTTCAACAACATGCTGACCATCATCTCCGGCTACGACCGCATGCTGCTCGACGGCCTGTCGCTCAAGGATCCCCTGCGCGGATATGCCGAGGAGGTCGCCAAGGCTGCCGAGCGCGCCGGCGCCCTCACGGGCCAGTTGCTCGCTTTCAGCCGCCGCCAGGTGATGCGCCCCCGGGTGATCGACGCCAACGAACTGCTCCGCGGCGCCGACCGGATGTTGCGGCGGTTGATCGGCGAAGACATCCAGCTGACGCTGAGTCTAGGCGCCGGTGTCGGTAATATCAAGGCCGATCCCGGACAGCTGGAGCAGATCATCTTCAACCTGGTGATCAACGCCCGCGACGCCATGCCGGAGGGCGGCAAGCTGACGGTCGAAACCGCGGTGGCCCACCTCGACGAAAACTATGCCCGGACGCATCTCGGCGTCGAACCGGGCGACTACGTCCTGATCGCGGTCAGCGACACCGGGCACGGTATGGACGCCGAAACCAGGCGCCACATCTTCGAGCCCTTCTTCACGACCAAGGAGCAGGGCAAGGGAACCGGCCTCGGCCTCGCCACCGTTTACGGCACCGTGAAACAGAGCGGCGGCGACATTTGGGTTTACAGCGAGCCGGGGCGGGGATCGACCTTCAAGATCTATTTCCCCAGGGTCGACGAGGCCGCCAACTCGGGCGATTATGTCCAGAACGCCGTTCCCCGGCAAGGTGTCGAGACCATCCTGCTGGTCGAGGACGAGAAGGGCGTCCGCGAGCTGATCGCCGAGATGTTGAAGCGGCAAGGCTACCGCATTCTCAAAGCAGCCGACCCGGAAGAGGCCCTGGAAGTCAGCCGGCGGTACGAAGGCACGATTCATATGCTGCTGACCGACGTGATCATGCCGCAGATGAGCGGCCGGCAGCTGGCCGCCGAACTGGTCCCGACGCGGCCCGGGATGAAGGTCCTGTACCTCTCCGGCTACACCGAGAACGCGATCGTCCACCATGGCGTTCTCGAAGCCGATGTGGAGTTTCTCGCCAAGCCCTTCAGCCGCCACGCCCTGTCCGAGAAGGTTCGGGACGTGCTGGACCGGGAGTAGAGCGCTCGCCGCCAGATCTGGTTCGCATGTGGGGCAGCTTGCCAAGCTGCGCGCCGGTTGGCAACCCAATGCCACTTAGTTTTCCCAGATGCGGACAGCCTGAGTGGGCGGCTCTC
>CAZBQQ010000141.1:12654-15326 GCA_964493965.1 uncultured Solibacteraceae bacterium | reverse complement strand
GCCGCTGCGACACCACCGGCACCGGGACGCCGCTGGCCAGCATCTGCGACGCCATGGTGTGGCGCAGCAGGTGCAGAGACCCGCCCTTGGGCTTGGCGATTCCCAGGCGTTTGAACAGCACGCTCACGGTGGCCGAGATCGAGTCCGGTTTCAGGGGCGAGCCGTCCGGGTTGGCGAATACCAGATCCAGGTCGGCCTGGTAGTCCGGGCCGAACTGCGCGCGGAAGGTGTCCTGCTGCTTGCGGTGTGCTTCGAGCTTGGGCAGGATGTCCTCGGGGATCTTGAGCACGCGCGCCTCGTCGGTCTTGGTGCCCTTGAACTCCAGGCCCGCCCTGGTCTGGGACAGCGACCGGGCGACGGTGGCGTGCCCGTCGTTGATGTCCAGCCAGCGCAGCGCCAGCACCTCGCCACGGCGCGCGCCCAGGCCCGCCGCCATCTCCAAGAACAGCGTCATGCACCAGGGGCCAGGAGCCGCCGCGACGACGACGTCCTTCTGGGCTACCGTGAGGCCCAGCGCCTTGCACTTCTTGGGCACAGGCGGCTCGCTGGCCGCCACCGGGTTCCGGGTCACCAACTCCCACTTCATCGCGTACCGGAAGGCGGACGACAGCACGCCCGCGACGCTCCGCACCGTCTTCTTCGACAGCGGGCGCGGCGCTTTGGTTTTGCGATGATGGCCGCCGCGATCCAGCAGCCGCTTCCACTCGCGACTCAAGTGCAACGGGGTGATCTGGGTGATGGGCAGGGCCACGAGCGTCGGGTCCAGCATGGCCGCCAGTTCTCGGTAGCGCTCGATGGTTTTGGCCGCGAGGTTCGCCTCCACGTGCTGGGCGAAGAACTCTTCGTGTCAGCAACTTGGGGCCGCTTCGCCAGCAGCCTCTCGGCAATCCCGCCCGCCATCAGGAGCGGCCAGGTAATAGAGATGCTGTACACGTGCCACCTGCTATAGTTGAACACTCGTTCGCTGACTTCGGTATAGACCTTCACGCCGTTTTCAACCCGCACACCGTAAAGGTGAAAACGTCCGGCCCCGGCTTTGCCATTGACGGCATCACCGCCAAGGTGCCAGGCGATGGCAACGAACAGCAGGAAGTTCAAAACGGTAATCACGGCGAATACCGGGTAGGCCCGACTGAAGACTTGACGTAGTTTCCGGCTCAAGTTATCAGCTTACCGTCGCCGCGAGCGACGCGGGGCCATGCACCCTTTTCACCCGTTCCACGGTCACGGTATGAGCTTCGGCCAAGGGCGAACGCGCCGTCCCGCCGCCCCACGCGCGCCCCGCTTGAACGCTGCCGCCAGGTTTCGGCAAGGGCCTGCTCTTCGATCTGCTCGGGGTGGGTCGCCGCTGACGCAGCCATGTATATTGCGACGTTCCCGTCGCCCACACACCGCCCAATGCTACATTGCTAGTGGGGCGACGCATGAGATCTCAGATCAGGCTGGGGCGGATTTTCGGGATTGGGATCGGGCTGCACTATAGCTGGTTTCTGATCGCGTTTCTCATTGTTGCTTCGCTGGCGTCGCAGTTTCACGTCACCAATCCGGAGTGGGGCGAGGTGACGATCTTCGCGCTGGCGCTGGCCACGGGCGTGCTGTTCTTCGTGTCGCTTCTGGTGCACGAGTTGTGCCACTCGCTTTTTGCGAAGTCGCACGGCCTTCCGGTGCGGGAGATCACGCTGTTTGCGCTGGGCGGCGTCTCGCAAATCGAGAAGAACCCCACCAGCGCGGGGACGGAATTCTGGATGGCGTTCGTGGGCCCGCTCGCGAGCGCCGTTATCGGCGTTCTGTGCCTGGTTGCCGGCCGCGTGGCGGCATCCCCAACGGGTGCGGCCTACGCGATGCTTTCGTGGCTGGGCTACATCAATCTGGGCCTGGCCGCGTTCAACATGATTCCGGGGTATCCGCTCGACGGCGGGCGCATCCTGCGCGCGGCGCTGTGGTGGAAGAGCGGAGACGCGGAACGGTCCACGCGGCAGGCGGCTCGGGTGGGGCAGGTGGTGGGGGTGCTGTTCATCGCCCTCGGAATTCTGCGGTTCTTCATGGGGGCGGGCTTCGGCGGGCTGTGGATCGCGTTCATCGGCTGGTTCCTGCTGCAAGCGGCCGGGGAGAGCGTGGCCGAAGCCGGGCTGACGCGGGTCCTCGAGGGCGCGACGGTAGGGGATGTCATGACTCACGACTGTCCCACGGTGGACGGGAACCTGAACGTGCAGGGCTTCGTGGACCAACAACTCCTACGGACCGGCGACCGCTGCTTCATGGTGATGGACAATGACGGACTGGCCGGTCTGATCACGTCGCACGAGGTGAAGGCGATCGATCGCGCGCGGTGGCCTTATGCCACGGTGTTCGATATCATGCGGCCGATCGATGAGATCAAGACAGTCCAACCGGAGACGCCGTTGAAGGCTGCGCTCGAGATCATGAGCCGCGAGAATCTGAACCAGCTTCCGGTGGTGAAGGACCACCGGATGGAAGGCGTGCTGAACCGCGCCCGGGTGATCAGCTTCTTGCACAATCGGTTCGAGTTGCGGAAGTGAGCTTGGCAAGCGTCGAGACGAGTCTCGACGCGGCAGGCTGAGAGCCTGCGCCACGAAGATAGCTTTCATTTCAGCTATCAGCTGTCAGCCTGGCAGGCTGAAGCCTGCTTCATGGCACTACACTGGGACGGG
>CAZBQQ010000141.1:0-12554 GCA_964493965.1 uncultured Solibacteraceae bacterium | reverse complement strand
TCAGCTGTCAGCCTGGCAGGCTGAAGCCTGCTTCATGGCACTACACTGGGACGGGAGGACGATCGATGTTCCATAGGTTCCTGTTGGTGGCGGCAGCCCTAGCGGTGGCTGGCGGTTTGTGCGCGGAGCCGGTGGCGGAGGGGCGGCTCATGCGGTTTCCGGACATCCAGAAGGACCGGATCGTCTTCAGCTATGGCGGCGATCTGTGGCTGGTGTCGAGCCAGGGCGGGACGGCCCAGCGGATCACATCGCATCCCGGCCTGGAACTGTTCCCCAAATTCTCTCCGGACGGTAAGTGGATCGCATTCACGGGCCAGTACGACGGTAACTTCAACGTCTACGTGATGCCGAGCGAGGGCGGGCAGCCAAAGCAACTTACTTTTTTTACGGATGTCGCGGAAGTGCCGGAACGCATGGGTCCGAACAACGAGGTTCTGGCGTGGACGCCGGACAGCACCAAGATCGTCTTCCTCTCGCGGCGCGACACGTTCAACACCTGGTTCGGGCGGCAGCTCACAGTCAGCGTGGAGGGCGGGCTGCCGGAAGCATTGCCGCTCGATAAGGGAGGGCTGCTGGCTTACTCGCCGGACGGCTCGACCATCGCCTATAACCGCATCTTCCGCAATTTCCGGACCTGGAAACGCGAAAGGGGCGGTATGCAGCAGGGCATCTGGACTTACAATTTCAAAACCAGGCAGGCGGAGCGGATTACCGATACCGGCGGCACGGAGACGTTTCCGATGTGGCGCGGGGACACTTTGTATTGGGCCTCGGACCGCGGACCAGAGCAGAGGCTGAACATCTACAGCCGTGAAGTGAAAGGCGGGCCGGTGCGCCGTTTGACCGACTTCAAGGATTTCGACGTGGAGTGGCCGAGCCTGGGAGGGGATTCCATCGTGTTTGCGAACGGCGGATTCCTTTACGTGCTCGATGTGAAGACGGGCAAGTCGCACAAACTTACGGTCCAACTGGCGGGCGATGCGCCGCTGGCGCGCAAACACTGGGACTCGGTGTCGTCCCTGATCCAATCGTTCGATATCGCTCCGGACGGGAATCGCGCGGTTTTCTCGGCACGCGGCGACGTATACACGGCGCCCGCGAAAAACGGCAGCATACGGAACCTGACGCAGAGCCCGGGGGTGCGGGAACAGTACGCCACATGGTCGCCGGACGGTAAGTGGATCGCTTACGTTTCCGACCGCACGGGCGAGCAGGAATTAACTATCGCGCCGCAAGACGGCATGGGGAAAGAAGAGCAGATCACCAGCGGGGGAAAGATGTTCCTGCTGGCGCCGGTGTGGTCGCCCGACAGCCAGAAGCTGCTGTACGCCGACAATGGCGTGCACCTGTTCTTCGTGGACATCAAGGCCAAACAGCCGGTGGAAATCGATCAGGGGAAATACGCAGACTTCCAGGGCTACGTCTGGTCGCCGGACAGTAAGTGGGTGGCGTTTGGCAAGGCGGGGGAGAATCAGAATTCGGTGGTCTATCTCTACTCGACGGAGAGCCACAAGATCAGCGCGGTGACCGACAGCGGCACGCAGAGTTGGAATCCGGCATTCGACCCGGAGGGACGGTACCTATACTTCCTTTCCAACCGCGACACCAACGAGGTGCTGGGAGTTTACGACGCCGAGTTTTCGAATCCCAAGGCCACGCGGATCTATGCCGTGACGCTGCGGAGCGACCTGCCGTCGCCGGTTGCGCCGCGCAGCGATGAAGTGGGAGACAAGGCGGCCGAGGCCTCCAAAACACCGTTTCGGATCGACCTGGACGGCCTTGGGGGGCGCGTGGCGGCGCTGCCGGTGGCGACCGGAAATTACGGCGGCCTGCTGGCTTCCAAGGACGCGGTGTTCTACTTGTCGCAGCCGGTGGCGGGGCTTTCGGGTCCTTTACCGGGCGAGAGGCCGGAGATGGGGGCGTACGATCTAAAGGAACGCAAGAGCGGCACGGTGGTGAGCGGCGCGACCGGCTTCGCGCTGTCGTTCGACGGCAAGAAGATTCTGTACGAGGCACGCAAGTCGGCCGAGCCGGGCCAGAACGAGGTCGAGGAGTTCGGACCTCAGGATCGCACTTACGGCATCGTGGACGCCAAACTGCCGGACAAGGATTCCCACAAGGGCGGCGACGGCTTGCTGGACCTATCGAGCCTACGCGCGGAAGTAGATCCGCGGGCGGAGTGGATGCAGATGTTCAACGAAGCCTGGCGCCAGGAGCGCAATTACTTTTTCGAGAAAGCCATGAACGGCGTGGACTGGGAGGCGCAGCGAGAGAAGTATCTGCCGCTGGTGGCGTACGTGGCGGACCGGTACGATTTGACCTACCTCATTGGAGAGATGATCGGGGAGCTTTCCAATTCCCACACCTATGTGGGCGGTGGAGACTATCCCGATTTAAAGCCGGTCAACACCGGCATGTTAGGCGTCGATTTCGAAACCGATGGCGCGAGCGGACGGTACCGCTTCAAGAAGATCTATCCCGGCGAAAACTGGCAGCCGGACCGGCGTTCGCCGCTGACCGAGCCCGGCATCGACGTCCACGCGGGCGACTATCTATTGGCGGTGAATGGCAGGGACCTTCGGGCGCCACAGGATCCGTACGAGCTATTCCAGAACACGGTCGGCCAGGATGTGACGCTGACGGTCAACAGCCAGCCGTCCGAACAGGGAGCACACCGCGTGCGGGTGCGCCCCATTCCAACCGAGTACGGGCTGCGCGAGCTGGATTGGATCGAGACGAACCGCCGCAAGGTGGACGAGATGAGCGGCGGGCGGGTGGGATACGTGTATCTGCCGGACATGTCGGCGCCGGGGCTGAACGAATTCGTCAAGCAGTTCTTTCCACAGATCCGCAAGGAGGGCATGATTCTCGACGTGCGGTATAACGGCGGCGGGTTCGTGGATCAACTGATCTTCGAGCGGCTGCGGCGGGTGCTGGCGGGCATGGGCTCGGCGCGGAATTGGAATAGCGGGACGGTTCCCGATGTGGTGTTTCACGGGTACATGGCGTGCCTGTCGAACGCGTACTCGGCTTCGGACGGGGACTTTTTCACTTACTTTTTCGAGAAGTACAAACTCGGCCCGGTGGTGGGAGAGCGGACGTGGGGTGGCGTGCGCGGAATTCGCGGGTATATTCCGCTGATGGACGGAGGGTATGTCACGCGGCCGGAGTTCTCGCTGTATAACCTGGAGAGCCAGTGGGCGGTGGAGAATCATGGCGTCGAGCCGGACGTGCCGGTGGACAATCGGCCGGACCTGGTCATGCAAGGACACGACCCGCAACTGGAGAAGGGCGTCGAGCTGGTGATGAAGGAGATCCGGGAGCACCCGAAGAGTCTGCCGGCTCGCCCGCCTGACCTGCCCGCTTATCCGGGCAGGTAGGCTTGCTTCGCAGCTTTCAGCTATCAGCTTTCAGCTTTCAGCTAAAGACGGCGGGCGGGCGGCTGTTGACGGAGGAAGGACGTTGCCTGCTTGGTGTCCTTGCCCCAGGTCCAGTAGAGGCCCAGGTAGGCTACGGTTTCGGGTTGGCCGGCTATGCTGTGTCCTGCCATGAAAAGGACCTGGAAGCCGGGATTGCGGATGTAGTAATAGCCTCCGAAATCGAGCAGGACCGATGACTTCGTGCTGAGGGCGGCGGGCCCTTCGGGAGCGTGGGCGAAGACTTCGCCGCCTAGCGTCCATTTCTTGCCGAGGTCGCGCTGGAGGAGCCAGCCGCCGAAGGGGTAATTGCGCAGGCCGGGCTCCCCGTTGAGGACTTCGCCGGCGCCTCCGTAGGTGGTCCAGGGTCCTTCCTTCTTTTGGATCCAGAGCGGGAGGCGATACCAGGTGCGGCCGTTCCCTACCCCGATCGTTGCATTGCCGGTGGGCAGTTCGACGAAGGGGAAGATGCCGATTTCGGGGCGGTGCTTGGTTTCGTGAATGAAGCGGAATTTCACGCCGAGTTCGGTGTCGCCGATGCCGAAGGCCGTGGGCGAGCCTGCGGGGATGAAGGCGGCCGCCGGAATCACGAGGTGAAGTTGCACGTCTGGAACCACGCCCCAGTTGACTTCGAACGCGGGGCCCTGGGTCGCGGATGCAATTCCGGTGCGGTCGTAGTCGGAGAAGAAGTACGCTTCCCAGTGGCGGAAGTCTACGGGTTCGGGGTCGTCGGTTTGGAAGGGCGGGCCGGCCTGCAGGCGGGTGCAGGCGCATAGGAATAGTGCCAACAGGATTGAGCTTTTGGTTTGCGGCCCCACTAGTTAGATAGTAGCGGAGGCTTGATGCCGAAGACGGAGGCGGGTCTGGAGACCCGCTGCAGGGGAGTCCTGCCCCACTTCAGTAGTGGAAGCGGTAGCGGAGTTGCATGTAGATCTGGCGGGGATCGGCGTAGTGAGTGCCGCCGAAGGTGACACTGTTGTCGAGGAGGAAGCGGCGGTTGGTCAGGTTCAGGGCGGTCACGGAGACGGTAAGTCGCTCTCCTAGCGAATGACCGAGGGTAAGGTCGAAGGTGGTGTGCGGCTGTAAGTGGGCCGGAACGTCGCTCGATCCGTCGGTGAAGCCCGATCCGAAGTACAGGTTGCCACCCGCGGTGACGTGGTAGGGCAGAAGAAAGTTGAACCCGGTGTGGAGGGTGTGGCGCTGATCGTGATCGAGCAGGTAATAACCGCTGGTGGGCGGGGAAAAGTCGGTGAGACCTCCGGAGATGGCGCCCGATCCGAGGGCGTGGGCGTAGGAATAAGCCAGATAGACATCTCCTCGCCGGAACAGGCGCGGCGAGCGCGCGGCGACTTCCCAACCGTAGAAGCGCCCTCCGTCAATCGTAAGTGGAAAGAAGACGTTGGAGTCTCCGATGTTGTTATGGTCGAAGTAATTCCTGGCGCGCTGATGATAGTTGTTGACTTCGAACGACCAGCCTCGGACGGGGATGGTGAGGCCGAACAGGTGCTCCTGGTCGCGTTCTCCACGCAGCGGGATGAAGCCCAGGCCCTGGCTTACCGCGTAGTTCAGCAGCGGTCCGCTGACCGTGGAGAGCGGCGGCGCCTGATAGAAGAGGCCCCAGGATGCCTTCAAGACCCAGTTCAGTTTCGGAATGCGGACGGCCCCGCCTAACCGCGGACTGGCGGCGTTCTCGGAGACCGCTCCGGCGAAGTGGGTCAGGCGCACGCCTCCGGTCAGCGTGAGCCAGGAAAGCGCCTTGTACTGATCCTCCAGGAACAGCGCTTCGAGTTGGCCGGTGGCTGGAAGCGACTGCGCCAGCGAATTGCCGGAGCCATCGTTGGCGACCAGGCTGACGGATTCGTCATCGTGCTGCCCGAAGGCGTACACACCGACGCGCGCGTTGTGCCTGGCGGTCACCGCGCTGAGAACCACCTGGGCGCCGGCGTACTGGGAGGTGCGGTGTTGGGTGGCGCTGATCGGGACGTCGTTTGGATCGCCGTCGTAATTCGCCTGGTTGAAATGGTAGAAGGGCGAGACGGTGAGGAGCGTGGTGGGCCGGATGGTGTGGGCCCAGGACAAGCTGACCAGAGCGTCGCGCTCGCGCTCGACGTCGTTGATGTCCGGAATCTGGTAGTCATCGCGGCGAAGCGAGGAGACGAAGCGGAATTGGTTGGCGGGATCCAGATTGTAGATGAGCGAGGCGAGTCCGCCCAATCCCCAGGCGCGATCGTGCGATACGTCGGGGCCGGGGGTTTCGAGGCCGTAGTCGCTGCGATTGCCGTTCACGCTGGCGAAGTAGGCGAGCTTCTCGGTGTGGCTTCCGAAGCTCACCTGTTCGTTGGTCTGGTGGAAGGCGCCATAGGTAGTGTAGATCTCGCCTTCGTTGTTACTCTCGAATCCGGTTCGGGGCAACACGTTGAACACGCCGTAAGTTCTGTCGCCCTGATCGGAGCCGTAGCCGCCGCGCTGGGCTTCCAGATAGTCGATGTCCTTGGGGTCGATCTGCGGTCCCACGTTGCTGGCGATGTTGGTATTGGGGATGGGAACGCCGTCAATCTCCCAGGTGACCTGGTGGCCTCCGCGTATGTGGAGCTGGTCATGGGTGATCCAGGCGCCCGGAACATAATCGGTGATCATGTTCAGGCTGTTGCTGAGGTCGGCTCCGGGCGTGGTCCGGATTTCCTGGCGGCTCACGACGGTGGTGGGCGTAGTGAGGTCCGGCGCGGCCGCGAGGGCCGTCTCGGAGACGGTTACGGTCTGGTTGGCAGTGCCGAGGCAGAGCTGAACGTGGAGAGTGGGCGCGCTGCCGGAGACGACCACGACGTCCTGCTCTTTTGTGGCGAAGCCTTCTTTGGTGACGGTGACGCGATAGGCGCCGGTGGGCAGGGATGGCGTTTCGAAGTAGCCCTCGGCTCCGGAGGAGATGGTTTGAGAGTAGTCGGAGGTGCTGGCCTGGATGATGATCTCGGCGCCGGCGACGGGACGGTGATCCGGGTCGTGCACGATTCCGCGCAGAGATCCGAAGACTGTGGCCGTGAGCGTGACCGGCAGGAGTGCGGCAAAGACCCAGAGAGTGAACGAGCAGCGCTTCACGGCATCTCCCCCTCGCAGAAGGCCCCTCGGCGTGGAACGAGGCCCCAGTGTTTGTTTTGCTTTACTGATTTGACACTGCCGGGGGCCCCTTGGCTTCAGGATCCGAATGCGGCGAATTGTCGCACCTTGAGGGGCGGGGGTGGGGCGGCAAGCCGGTACAAGACATTACTGGCCGCCGATGAACGCCGATGAACGCCGATGGGGGCTCGATTGTTTCCTGGGGTCCGCTCGCTCACGCTCGCGGTTCGGTGCTGGTGCGGCCTGCGCGGCTTGGATGCGACAAATTGCCGCATTCACAATTCTTTATGCGACAGGTATAATCGGGCCGTATAGTCCTTGAACCGTTGCCGCTCTGGGGGCGGCGCGGATCCGGATTGGGGGTTGGGATGCGCACACGATGGCTTTCGGCTCTTCTCACGGCCGTGCTCACCTTCACCGCGAACGCGCTGGCGCAGCCCGCGACGGGACGGATCGCGGGTGTTCTGAGCGACCCGTCCGGGGCGGTTGTGCCGGGCGGGCGAGTTACGGCGACAAATCCCGAGAGCGGCCTCACGCGGGCGGCGTTGTCGGACCGAATGGGCAGCTTCGCGTTCGACGGTTTGCCGGCCGGCCACTACCGGGTGACGGCGGTGGCGGCAGGTTTCACGGCATTGGTGCGCGAGGATGTGGTGGTCGCGGCCGGCCAGGAGACGACGGTCAATTTCGCGCTGGCGATCGGCCAGAGCAAGACCGTCGTCGAGGTGAGGGGCCCGGCGGAAACCCTGACCGAGGACGCCATTGCTACGGCACGTTCGCGGACCAGCGATACCGCTTCCCTCTTCCAGGGACTCCCCGGACTCTCGCTGGCCGGGGGCGGCGGCGTATCCAGCCTGCCAGTGCTCGATGGGATGGCCGATGACCGGGTGAACGTGCTGATCAACGGCATGGCGATCGCGCCGGCGTGCTCAGGCCACATGAATCCGCCGGCGTCCAACGTGAGCCCGGCGAGTGTCGATTCGGTCAGGGTGATGGCGGGGGTCACACCGGTCAGCGAGGGCGGCGACAACATCGGCGGAACGATTGCGCTAGCGACCGCAGCCCCGCAGTTCGGCAGTGGCGGACAGGGGCTAGCGATTCACGGGGGTGTCACTGGGTTCCACCGCACGAACGGAGTGGTGAACGGCGGGAATGCCTGGCTATCCGCGGCGACGGAGAGATTTCGGATCGGCTACACGGGCTCGTACGTGAACGCCAACGACTACACGGACGGCGCGGGCGCGCTGGTCAAGTCGACATTCTACGAGACGCAGAACCACGCGCTGGAGATGGCGGCGCGACGCGGCAACAATCTCTTTACCATCGATCTGGGGTACCAGCGCATCCCGCAGCAGGGGTTCGCGAATGCGCGCATGGACATGACTCGCAATGAGGCGAAATTCGTCAATGCCGGTTACTCCGGGGCCTTCCATTGGGGCGAGCTCGACGCCCGCTTCTACTACCAAAACACTCAGCACGAGATGAACATACTGCGGGATAAGGTCCCGGGCATGGACATGCCGATGGACACGCGCGGCGCCAACCTGGGCTACACGATGCAGGCGGAGGTTCCGCTATCGAGCCGCGACACGCTGCACGTTGGCACCGAATTCCGCCGCTTCACGCTGGACGACTGGTGGCCGCCGGTGATGATGATGGTCGGCGCGATGGGGCCGGATACGCTGTGGAACGTGCGGGACGGCCGGCGCGACCGGTTCGCCACGTACGCCGAATGGGAGACGCGGCGGGGCAGAGGATGGACGGAGATGATCGGAGTCCGCGGCGAGTTGGTGCGGATGAACGCGGGCGATGTGGTGGGGTATAACGCCTCGACCACCACCATGGGAAGCGCGGCGTACTCGGCCGACGCCGCCGGGTTCAACGCGGCTGACCACCTCCGTCAGGACCTCAATCTGGACTTGACCGCGGTGGCGCGGTACCAGCCGCGCGGCGGCACAATGTTCGAGTTCGGCTACGCGCGCAAGACACGGTCGCCCAGTGTTTACGAGCGCTACCTTTGGGTGAAGCGGAGCGCGATGTCGGCCCAGATGAACGGGTGGTTCGGCGATGCCAACGGTTACACCGGGAATCTCAACCTGCGCCCGGAGGTGGCCAACACGTTCAGCGCGACCGCGGGCTTTCGCTCGATGGCGCATGACGGCTGGGAGTTGAAGATCACGCCTTACTACACGCGGGTGCAGGATTATATCGACGTCGACCGTTGCCCGGTGATCGCCGATGGCAGCAATGGCTGCACCGCGACCCGCTTCGCCTCCACCTCCGGCTTCGTCACGCTGCAGTTCGCCAATCACGCCGCTCGGCTCTATGGCGCCGATGCCTCGTGGCGCGCGCCGCTGGGGAGAAGCAGCGGCGTGGGGCGGTTCGCGCTGGTTGGCGTTTTCGGCTACGTCCGGGGCAGGAACCTCGATACGGGGGGGAACCTCTATCAGATGATGCCGGTCCACGGCAACGTGGCACTGGAGCATCGGCGCGGAAGCTGGTCGAGCGCGCTCGATTTCCAGGCGGTGGATGCGAAGACGGACGTCGCGGCCGTGAGAAACGAGCTGCGGACGCCGGGGTACGCGCTGCTCAATCTGCGCTCCGGCTATCGATGGAAGCTGGGCGAGACTACCGGGGTCCGGCTCGATGGCGGTATCGACAACCTCACCGACAGGAATTACGCGCTGCCGCTGGGCGGGCGCTACTGGGTCGGCGATAAGACGGGGAAGACGCAGGTGGCGGGCATGGGGCGCTCGTTATATACCGGGTTGACTTTCGAATTCTAACTGGGGGCCGTGAGATACTAAGTGCGATGCGGGTGTGCGTAACGGAACGGCACGTCGTTTCGCCTGCCGACCTGCGACCGGCCGGTGAACTGGCCCCTAGCCTGGCGCTTCCCTGGATCGTCAAGCTGCGCTACGGGGTCCTGGCGGGGCAAGTCGTTCTGATTCTGCTCACGGATTTCGTCTTCGGCGTTCCGCTCCTGATTCAATGGCTCGCGATTCCCCTGGCGCTGACTGCGGCCAGCAATCTGCTCGCTTACCGCTGCGCCGAGAGGTTCGGCGACCGGCAGACGCTCGGATACCTGCTGGCGTTCGACACGCTTTGCCTGACGGCGCTGCTGGCGCTGACGGGCGGCCCGGCGAATCCGCTCAGCCTTCTGTACATCGTGCAGATCACGCTGTCGGCGGTCATTCTGAGCAAGGAGTGGACGTGGTCGCTGGGCGTGCTGGCGGTGGCCTGTTTCGGATTCCTCTTCTGGGTCCACGTGCGGGTTCCGGTGTTCGAGGCGCATCATTCGAGCGAAGGGTTTTCGGTCCACCTGGTGGGAATGTGGATCGCGTTTGTCGCTGCCGCGCTGCTGGTGACGGTGTTTATCGGCAAGGTGTCCGAGGCGCTGCGGCGTCGAGAGCACGAGGTGCTCGTGCTGCAGAGCCAACTGGCAAGCCAGGAGAGGCTGGCGTCGGTGGCCACGCTCGCGGCGGGTGCGGCGCACGAACTGGGCACTCCGCTCGGGACCATCGCGGTGGCGTCGCGCGACGTGGAATACCACGCCACCGAGGTTTCGCGCGATGCGGAACTGGCTGCGGACGCGCGGCTGATCCGGTCCGAGGTGGAGCGATGCCGCTCGATCCTACATCAGATGAGCGCTCGCGGGGCCGAGCAGCCGGGAGAAGCGCCCGCTCGCGTGGAACTCGCCGGCCTGCTCGAGGACGTGCGGTGCGGCCTTCCGCTCAAGGACCGGGAGCGCGTGCGGGTTGTCCTGGCGGAGGACGCGGGAGCCGCCGTGCTGCCGGCCACTGCTGCGCGGCAGGCGCTGACGGCACTGGTGAGAAACGCTCTGGACGCGACGAGCGGGGCCCTGCCGGTGAGGCTGGGCGCGGTGCGAACGGCCGAGGCGGTGGAGTTCGCCGTGACGGACACGGGTTGCGGGATGAGCCAGGAGACGCTGAACCGCGTCGCGGAACCCTTTTTCACCACCAAGGCGGCGGGCAGCGGCATGGGACTGGGGACGTACCTGGTGCGTGTTTTCGCCGAGCGCCTGGGAGGCAGGCTGGCGTTTGAATCGGAGCCGGGCAAAGGCACGCGGGCGCTTCTGCAGCTGCCTTTGATCTCGAATGGCGACTAAAGAGAAGCAGGCGGCGCTGATCGTCGACGACGACGAGGTCTTCCGGCAGAGGCTGTGCCGTGCGTTTCGCCTGCGCGAGTGGGAGGCGTACGAGGCCGGCGATACCGCTCAGGCGCTCGAGGCCGCGCGCGAGTTCGGTCCCGATCTGGCGGTGGTGGACCTGCGCCTCGCGGGCGAATCCGGAATGGACGTGGTGCGCGCGCTGCGCGGGTTGGACGCGACGGTGTCCATCATCATGCTTACGGGGTACGGCAGCATCGCGACGGCGCTCGAAGCGGTGCGGTGCGGCGCGGACGATTACCTCAGCAAGCCGGTTGATGTGGATCAGATCCTCGCAGCCTTTTCGGGCGCGCGCGAGCCGGCGGCGGGCGGGGCGCGGCCCGCGGCCACCGTTCCGAGCCTGGGCCGGGTGGAGTGGGAGCACATCCAGCGGGTTCTGACGGATTGCGGCGGCAACGTGTCGCAGGCGGCCAAGCTGCTGGGGCTGCACCGGCGGTCGCTGCAGCGGAAACTGTCGAAGTATCCGCCGCGGGATTAGGGGCGGGGCGGCGCTTCAGCCTCGACAGAGGCTGATGTATGATGATCGCTGCCATGATGCGCGCGACAGGCGTTCTGCTGATCCTGGCTGGCTGCGGTCTTTGCCGGGCGACGCCGGCCAACGAGGGCATGCGCTGCATCCACCTGTCCTCCGCGCGCGATGCCGACCTGGCAATCGGAACCTGCACGGCTGCGATCAAGTCTGGCGGACTACCCGACGCCGGCCTGGCCGTGGTGTTGGGCAGACGCGGCGTAGCCTACGCGGCAAAACACGACTATGCGCGAGCGTTGCCGGACTGCGAACGAGCCGTGGAACTCGCTCCGAAGTCGGGACTGGCCGTCTTGAGGCGCGGAACGATCCGGTTCTTGACCGGCGACCTGGATGGGGCGCTGCTCGATTGCGAGCGGGCGATCCGTCTCGACCCCAACATCGCCGGGGCTTACCGCGGCCGCGCGTCCGTCTACAACCGGCGGCGCCAATATGATCGAGCGATCCAGGACTACGGGGACGCGTTGCGCCTCAAACCGGATGCGGCCACATACTACCGGCGCGGCTGGTCCTACTTTCAGAAGCGCTATTACGACTCGGCCAAGCAGGACTTCGACGAAGCGATCCGTCTCGGTTCGGGTGCCTCGACTTATTACTACCGCGGTTGGTGCTACTTCTACACAGGCGACTACGGCCGGGCGATAGCGGATTTCGACGAAGCCATCCGGCTCAATCCCAATGTCGCTTCGGCTTACCGCAGCCGCGCCTCTATCCACAACCGGCTGCGCGAATACGACCTGGCGATCCGCGACTATACTCAGGCGTTGCGGCTCGCTCCGGATGCCGGCAGCTACAACGGCCGCGGCAGGGCATACTTCCACAAGGGAGCCAACCTTTTGGCGCTTGGGGATTTCGCGCGAGCCTCATGGCGCGTCTCGGTCCCACTCGTCCTCGTGGCCGGGCTGATTTACGTTTTGTGGCGGCGCCGGAAAAGGCCTGATGATGGAGACGAACCGCCTGCCGCGGAGGAATCCGTTCCCGTTCCGGAACCCCTTCACGCGGACACCGACCTGGATGTCCTGATACGAACCTCGATGCGGGATCGTGTTGCCATTGGGCTGATGGAGAATCTCTTTCGGGAAGCCGGCGTTCCCTTCTTCGTGATGGACCAAAACACCGCCGCCCGCCAGGAGAGCGGGAACATGTTCGGGTGGTGGGCGGTCCGCGTGCCGCACGAGAGGGAAGCCGAGGCGCGCGAGATCATACGGGCCGTGGAGGAGATGAAGTTAGCGGATTGATGGGGCTCCGGTCGCGGAAGCCGTCCGCGCTGGCCATCGGGCTGATGTATGATGATTGCCTCCATGGTGCGCGCGAC
>CAZBQQ010000140.1:2926-15380 GCA_964493965.1 uncultured Solibacteraceae bacterium | reverse complement strand
TGTATGCAGGAGGCAATCCTGCTGCGAGGCGAGCGGATCGGCCTGATTTCGATCCAGCCGCGGACTCACGGGCCGCGCTTCCTCAGCGAAGACGTTACGCTGCTTTCGTCCCTGGCCGAGACCTACTCCTTCCTCCTGGACAACCTGCGGCTGCGCGAGGAGCGACTGCGGCGCGAGCGGCGGGAGCAGAGCCTGCTGCTCGAAGCGAACCGGTCGGAGCTCAGGGCGCTGCGGGCGCAGATCAATCCGCACTTCATGTTCAACGCGCTGAATACCATCGCAGGGCTGATTCCGCGCCGTCCGGATCGCGCCGAGCGGACCATCGAGCAGTTGGCGGAGGTCTTCCGTTACACCCTGAGCCGCTCGGAGCGGGAGTGGGTGCCGTTGGACGAGGAACTGGAGGCCGTTCGCGCTTACCTGCAGATCGAGCGGACCCGCTTCGGGGATCGCCTGGAGTTCACGATCCACGCGGGCGACGATGCCGCGAAGGTGCGGATCCCCGCGATGATCGTGCAGACCCTGGTGGAAAATGCCGTCAAGCACGGAGTGAGCGCCATTCGGACCCCGGGCAGGATTGAGGTCGATGTCGAGACTTCACAAAGCCGGCTCTGGATCGAGGTCCGCGACAACGGGCCGGGCTTCGAAGAGTCCGCGGCCCGAGCGTTCCACCGGCCAGGTGACGGCCATGGTCTGCGCAACATACGGGAGCGGCTGCGAGGCTACTTCGGAGACGGAGCGCGTCTGGATGCCAGGCGCGACCAGGCGCTCGGGATGACGGTGGTCAGCGTGGAAATGCCGCGCACGGCACAGGCGGTCGAGGCGGCGCCATGATCCGCGCGCTGCTGGTGGACGACGAAGACATCGCGCGCGAGCGGCTGCGGCAGCTGCTCGGATCGATCGCCGATATCGAGGTGGTGGGGGAAGCCGCGGACGGCGAAGAGGCCATCCAGAAGACCCTGGAGATGCGGCCCGACTTGCTGCTGCTCGACATCCAGATGCCCGGTGTGACCGGCCTCGAAGTGGCCGCATGCCTGCCGAGGCCGCGGCCCAAGATCGTCTTCTGCACGGCTTTCGACGCCTACGCGGTGAAGGCCTTCGAGCTGCAGGCGATGGACTACCTGCTGAAACCGGTGAGCCCTCACCGGCTGGCCCTGGCCATCGACAAGATCCGCCAGACGGAGCCTCGGGATGCCGACGATGAGGTGGACCGCCTGACGCGGTCGGTGCCTGGGGCGAGCGCGCGCCTGCTGGCCCGGTGTGGCGGCCGCTACAAGGTGATCCCGCAACGCGAGGCGGTGTATTTTTCCTCCGAGGGTGGCCTCACCAGGCTACACACGCGCGAGCGAGGATATGTTCTGGAGCCAACCCTCAGCGATCTCGAAGCTCGGCTGGACGGCGCCGTGTTCTTCCGCCTCTCCCGCGCGGCGATCGTGAATCTGGACGCGGTGACCGAAGTGCGACCGCTGGTCGGCGGAACCGCCGATGTCGTATTGAACAACGGCGCGACGCTCGAAGTGAGCCGCAGGCGAGTGCGGGATCTGCTGGAGCGTCTGGGTGGCCCGGTGGCGTCATCCCGGCCGGAATGAAAAAACCGGCAGCGCGGCAGCCCTTCGGCACATCAAGATAACCAGACTGATTCCCCTGGGAGATTGAACCGATGACACGCAAGAATTCTTTCGCGCTCGCGATTCTGTGCGCCTTCGCCGGGATGGCGCTGGCGCAGGAGGGCATGCCGGCTCCGGGCCCGGAGCACAAGAAGCTGGCCTATTTCGCCGGCACCTGGAAATCGGAAGCCGTGATGAAGCCGATGGGGGACTTCCCCGGCGGGAAGGTCGCCAGCACCGACCGCGTCGAGATCCTGCCGGGCGGCTTCTTTGCGGTCACGCACTCCGACGGCACCGGCCCGATGGGCGCCCTGCACGAGATGGAGGTCATGGGCTACGACGCCAGGCAAAAGGTGTACACCTATGACGGCTTCAACAACTACGGCGAGCACGAGACCTACAAAGGGAGTGTCGATGGGGACACCTGGACCTGGACCGGCGACTCCGACCTGGGCGACCACGTGGTGAAAGGCCGCTTCGTCGTCAAGGTGGTGTCGCCCACGGCCTACACCTTCCGCTTCGATTACTCGCCGGATGGCAGCACCTGGACCAACGCCATGGAGGGCAAGGCGACCAAGGCGGAGTAACTGGCGCCGTCAGATCCTGCCGAACTTAGCCACCGCGTCTTTGAGCGAGTGGTACTTCTCGATGAAGGGCAGCATGCTGTGCTCGATGTTGTCGAGTTCCTGCGCCTTCTTCAATACCTCGGCGGCTTGCGCGCGCGGCACCACGGCCACGCCGTCCTCGTCGGCCGTGACGATATCGCCCGCGTTCACACGGACGCCCGCGCACATCACGGGCACGTTCACTCCGGCGAAGCGATAGTGGTTGATGGTGGTCGAAGGCGCGACACCGCGGCTGAACACCGGAAACTGCAGGCGCCGAATCTGCGGCGTGTCACGGATCGAGCCGTCGACCACGGCTCCGGCGAGGCCCCGGAACTTCATCGCGGTGGACATGAGCGCGCCGATGCCGCCGTAGTCGGCGCCGTCCTCGAGCACCATCACGTAGACGGAACCCGGCGGCGCGGCGTCGATGGCGTCCAGCATTCCCTGAGACGCCGCCGCTCCCTCGTGGTGCTCCTCCTTCTTGAGAAGGACCGTCACGGCGGGCCCGGCGAACTTGGTGGTGAACAGCGGCCGCATCTCGTGCGACATGTAGCCGCGCGTGCCGTACAACTGTTCCAACGCGTCCGAGACCGAGGCGACCTCAACGGTCCGGAAGCCTTCGATCACGGCGTCGCCGGCGGGCTGCGCCGTCAGCAATACCGCCGCTAGGAGCACGGACAGCGTCACCACGGCCAGAATTCGTCTCATCGATGCGTCCTCCCGAACCGGCTACGCCTGCGGCACGACCGGCGGCAGATCGCGCGCCACGACCGTGTCCTGAAATCCAGCCAGTTTGTGGCTGCCGTCGCAGAACGGCTTGGTCTGTGAGTGCCCGCAGCGGCACAGCGAAACAGCCGTGCGGCCGCCCAGTCCGAACTCTTTGCCCTCGACATCCACGATCACAAAATCCCCTTCAACCCGAATCGAACCGTTGTTTTTTACGATAATCTTGGTTTGCGACATGCTCGGATAGTAGCATGCCTGGGAGGTCAAATCGAGGGAATCCGAGCGTATCCATATGCCCAGCCGAGCCGCGACCGCAAGGGAGCAGTGTGTGAGGTATTTTGTTACGTTCGCCTGCTACGAGTTCAAATCGAACGCCAGCCCCGAGCTAAACCAGTTGGGAAGCGACGGACCCGACCGAAAGCGCCAGGCACGGCATGAAGCACGCGTTGGTTGTGGAGGGATGAGGATGTAAGGAGCCCATGGCGCTGTTCGCCGTGGAGGGGCTTTGAGCCGACGCACGGCTCGCTCCCTTGCGGTCGCGGCTCGGTAACGAACGCTCGCTGGTCTCCGCTTCCAGGTCGCACCCCAAGGAGCTAGACGCCCCCGCCCACATACGCGTAGATCACCGTAATCAGCCCGATCAGCGTCGCCAGGATCAGGCTGTGGCGCAGCGTGAAGCGGAACAGGCGCGCTTCGTCATCGCGCCCCAGGCCGGCCGCGGCGCAGGCCACCGCGATGCTTTGCAGGCTGATCATCTTGCCCATCACGCCTCCGGCCGAGTTGGCGGCCGCCATCAGGACCGGGCTCAGGCCCAGCCGGGCCGCGGTGATCGCCTGCAGGTTTCCGAACAGGGCGTTCGAAGACGTATCCGAGCCCGTCAGAAACACTCCCAGCCATCCGAGCAGCGCGCTGAAGAACGGGAACAGGCGGCCGGTCCGCGCAAAGGCCAGGCCGAGCGTCCCGGTGGCGCCCGAGTAGTTCATCAGAAATGCCAGCCCTAACACCGCGGCGAAGGTGACAAGCGGAAGAGCGAGTTGACGCGCGGTGGCCGCCGCCACGCCCGCCAGCCGGCGCGGCGGCACACGGAGCAGCGCGGCGGATAGCAGCACCGCCAACAGGCACGCCGTCCCCGATGCCGCCAGCCAGTTGAACGTGTACAGCGCCGGATACGCCGTTGCGCGCGCGACCACGGGCGGAACGCGCAGCACGGCGTTGTGGAGCCCCGGCCAGGCGAAGACCGTGTTGGTCCGGTTCAACGCCAGACGCACCGGCGCCCATCCCCAGAGCAACATCACCACAACCAGCAGGCCGTAAGGCGCCCACGCCATCACCACCTCGCGCCGGGGGCGGGTGCGCTGGGTCCTGTCCCGATCGCCGCGGGCCGACACGAGCAGCCACGCCACCAGCGCGCCCATGGCCGCCAGCGAGCTGCAGATATCCGTCAATTGCGGTCCTACGAAGTTCGAGACCGCGAACTGCGTGCCGGCGAACGCCACTCCGCACACGATGGTCGCCCCCAGCACTCCTCTGAGGGCCTTCATCCCTCCCATCACCGTGATCAGGTAGGCCGGCACGATGAGCGAAACCGGCGCGCAGATCCGTCCCACGCCGGCGCTGAGCTTCGCCAGCGGCAAGCCGGTCACGCCCGCCAGGGTCACGATGGGAATCCCGATGGATCCGAACGCAACCGGCGCGGTATTCGCCAGCAGGCAGACAGCCGCGGCGTAGAACGGCGAGAAGCCGAGCCCCACCAGCATCGCGGCGGCAACCGCGACCGGCGCGCCAAAGCCCGCCGCGCCTTCGAGAAACGCGCCGAAGGCGAAGGCGATCAGCAGCGCCTGCAGCCTGCGGTCCGAGGTGAGGCCTCCGATGGAGTCTTTGAGGATTTCGAACCTGCCGCTCTCCACCGTGACGCGGTAAAGGAGGAGGGCCGTGAACACGATCCAACCGATGGGGAAGATGCCGAAAGCCGCGCCGTAGGCCGTCGCCGCGAGCAGTTGCACCGGCGGCATCCGGTAGACGGCGAGCGCCGCCAGAGCGGCCGCTCCCAACGCGGAGACCGAGGCGACCCAGGCTGCGGTGCGCCGCACGCCGAGCAAATAGAGGAGCACGAACACGGGCAGCGCCGCCGCCACCGTCGAGGCCGCCAGGCTACCGCCCAGCGGCGCATAATTCTGCTGCCACATGCGTTGATCCTTGATACCGGAGGGCGCGGGGTGCTGTCAAGCCACCTTCAGCGGGCTGGTCCTGCTCCGTGCTAGACTCATCCCTCGCGGGCCGCCATTCCCCCAGCCAACGCCTCGAAGCGTCAGGCAGGCGGCTAACGCAACAGGGAGAGAACATGAGCGAGAAGACTACGGCCTCAAAAGCGGGCGCGTATTCGGCACCGGAGAAGACCGGCTTGGCTTTGGGCGTGCTTGCCACGGTGTTTTTCATCTTTGGTTTTGTGACGGCATTCAAGGACCCGCTGGTCCCTCACCTCAAGGGCATCTTCAGCCTGAGCCAGTGGGAGGCCGACCTGATCCAGTTCGCCTTCTTCTCGGCGTACTTCGTGATCTCCATCCCTTCGACTATCGTCGTCTCGAAGCTGGGGCACCAGAAATCCATCGTGGTGGGAGTCGTAGTGATGGCCTTGGGAGCGCTGCTGATCATCCCCGCCGCCGGCGCACTGTCGTACGTCCTCTTTCTGGGCGCGCTCTGGGTGATCGCCGCCGGCATCACGCTGATCCAGGTAGCCGCGAATCCATTCGCCACACTACTGGGCGCTCCGGAAAAGGCCCCCGCCCGCCTCACCCTGGTGCAGGCGTTTAACTCGCTGGGAACCACGGTCGCGCCGCTGCTGGGCGGCCTGTTCATTCTGACCAAGGCGACCGAGGGGGTGCAGACCCAAGCGGACAGACTGGCTACCGCCGGCACGGTCAAGATCCCTTATCTGATCCTGGCCGTCCTGCTGTTTGTTCTGGCGTTCGTAATTTCGCGCTTGAAGATGCCCCAGCCCGAGCGGAACACGGCCACGGGCGGCACGTGGGGTGAGGTCTGGAAACACCCGCACCTGGTGTTCGGAATCATCGCCATATTCGTTTATGTCGGCGCCGAGGTCACCATCGGCGGCCACATCATCAACTACGTCACCACCATTACCACGCTCACCGCACAGGAGGCGACCCGTTATGCGTCCATGTACTGGGGCGGAGCGATGGTGGGCCGTTTCTTCGGAGCCGCGATTCTTGGCCGCTTCTCCGGCGGCAAGGTGCTCGGGATTTTCGGGACTCTGGCGCTTCTGTGCTGCGCGATCACCATGTCCACCGGCGGCATGACCGCCGTCTGGGCCGCCGCTCTGGTGGGTTTGTTCAACTCGATCATGTTCCCCGCCACCTTCGCTCTAGCGGTCAACCAACTCGGCCCGCTGACCGGCAAGGCTTCGGGGCTGCTTAACATGGCGATCTGCGGCGGCGCGCTGATCCCGCTGGTGCAGGGCCTGCTGATCGACAGCGCGGGCCATCCGGAAGCAGGGATCGCCTTCTCGCCCGCGCAGATCTCGGCCTTCCACCTGTCCTTCGTCGTGCCGGCTGCTTGCTACCTGTGGATCATGTTCTACGGCTTCCGCGGCTCGCGGGTCAAGGAAGCGTAGTCGATAATCGCAACCGTGCTGTTTGAAAAAGGGGACGCCTTCGGGCGTCCCCTTTTTTGCGTCGCAGGACGCTGGCATACGTCAAGGGCGTCGACGTGTGGCATGCTGAAGTCCTATGCGAGACCCGGAGAGCATCGAAACCGAGCTGATGGAAATCAGCGCCATCGCCGACGATTCCGTCAAGCTCGAGCGCATCGTTGTGTGGTGCGCAACGCATCCCGACGAAGTCCCCTTCGCCCTGCATCAGCTCATGAACCGGCGCGACAAGTCGTCGGACGCCTCTGAGGACGAGGCGGCCGACTAAGCTTTCCCGAACAGCGGCACGCATTGTGGGGCAGGATGGCATCCTGCGCGCCGGTTGCGAACCGGCGCCCGGCCGACCTGTTAAGCAGAGACTTACAGGCGGGTTGCCAACCCGCCGCAGGTTGCCAATGCCCCACAACCACAAGCTGACAGCTGTCTTCTCAGCTCGCGAAATCCACCGCGCGCGCTACCATGACGGCCGGGTTCTGCTTCAACTGCGCCAGGACGGTCTCGGGCACCGCGGTGTCCGATTCCACGATGGCCAGCGCTTCGAGCGGCTCTCCCGGCTTGAGCGGCGCGTCGCGCCGGCCCAGGGAGAAGTTCGCGATGTTGATCTCGTTCTTGCCGAGCACCGTGCCCACGTAGCCAATCACGCCCGGGACGTCCTGGTTCTTCATGAACACCAGGTGGCCCGAAAGCGGCGCCTCGCAGTAGATGCCGTCCACGCGCAGCACCCGCGGCCTCTCCAGCACCACCGCGCCTTCGACCGTGGTCACGCCCTGGTCGGTTTCGAGTTCGACGGTGACCGAGTCCACGTGCGCGGTCTTCTTCTCATGCCGCTCGGAGATGCCCAGGCCCCGCTGGTCCGCCATCTGCATGGCATTCACCAGCGTCGTCTTCTGCGAGAGCCAGCGGTTGAGCAGGCCCACCAGCCCGGCATTGCGGATCAGGTGCGTGCTGCCGTCGCCGATTTTGCCGGAGTAAACGAAGCGTACGCCGGCCGGATTGCCCCGCGCGATCTGTCCCGCGAAGTTGCCCAGCCGCTCGGCCAGGTCGATGTACGGCCCCACCTGGCGGTACTGCTCCGGCGTCATGGCGGGCATGTTGACCGCGTTGATGGCCACGCCGTTCTGCAGGTACTCGACAATCTGCTGGGCGATCTTCACCCCCACGATCTCCTGCGCCTCCTCGGTCGCGCCCGCGATGTGCGGTGTCGCAAGCAGGCTCTCGATCGCGAGCAACGGCAGGTCCGCCGGCGGCGGCTCGGGCTTGAAGACGTCCAGAGCGGCGCCGGCCACCTGGCCCGATTGCAGCGCTTCGGTCAGCGCGTCCTGATCGATCATCTCGCCGCGCGCGCAGTTGACGATGCGCACGCCGTGCTTCATCTGCGCGATGGCTTCGCGCGAGATCAGCTTCTGCGTCTCTGGAGTGAGCGCCAGATGCAGCGTGATGTAGTCGCTCTCGGCATACAGCCGCGGCAAGTCCACCAGCTCGACGCCCAGGTCCTTTGCGATTTGCGGGCCTACGTACGGATCGTTGGTCAGGATCCGCATCTCGAACGCGCGCGCGCGCTTCACCACCTCGCGGCCGATGCTGCCCAGGCCGATGACGCCCAGCGTCTTTCCGCGGATTTCGTTGCCCAGGAACTTTTTCTTCTCCCATTTGCCGGCCTTGGTGGAGGCGCTGGCCTGGGGGATCGCGCGGGCCATTGCCAGCATCAGCGCGATGGTGTGCTCCGCCACCGATGCCGCGTTGCCGCCCGGCGTGTTCATCACCAGGACGCCCGCCGCGGTAGCGGCGTTGAGGTCCACATTGTCCACGCCCACGCCCGCTCGCCCGATCGCGCGCAGCTTCGGCGCCTTTTCGAGCACTTCCTTGGTCACCTTGACCGCGCTCCGTACCACCAGGGCGTCGGCTTCCGGCAGGCAGTTGAGGTACTCCTTTGGGTTGGACACGACGATATTCCAACCTGGCTGGGACCGCAGTAGCTCGATTCCCGCCGCGGCCATCGGTTCTGCGATGAGGATGTTCATTGTGCGTGCGCTCCTAAAAGACCATCCGGCTCAGTGCTCCCGGTCCATATAGAATAACAAAAGGATGGCTCTACTCGACCGGGTTCAAAAAGATATGACCGAGGCCATGAAGGCCCGGGCTGAAGACCGCTTGAGCGCGCTCCGCATGATCAAGACCGCGCTCAAAAAGACCGAAATCGATTCCATGAAGCCGCTCGACGAGCGGACCGAACAGCAGGTGCTGAACACGCTGATCAAGCAGCGCCGCGAGGCCGCCGACATGTTTCGCAAGGGCGGGCGGCCCGAGCAGGCCGAGAAGGAAGAGGCCGAGCTGCTCCTCATCGAATCCTACATGCCGGCTATGGCCAGCGAAGAGGAGATCGAAGCCGCCATTGCCGCGGCGCTGGCCGAGACCGGCGTCACCTCGTCCAAGCAGATGGGCGTGGTGATGAAGGCGGTGCAGGCCGCCCTGGCCGGCAAGCGGGCCGACGGCAAGGTGCTCAGCGACAAGGTGCGGGCCCGGCTTCAGTAAGCAGGCTGGGCGTCGCTGCCGGATTCAGACCTGGCCCTACCTTTGTCCGGTGTATCCTGTGTGCTCGGAGCCAGCCATGGACACTCAAACTGCTCCTCTTTCCGCACAGTCCGCCAGCGTGACCCGCCGGGCCGTGCTGCCGCTTATCCTCTTCGCAGGTGCCATCAGCATCTTCCAGCACTACAGCCTCAGCGCCGTGATGCCTCAGGTCTCAGGCAGCCTTAAGCTGAGCCTCAGCCAGATGGGAGTCGCGTTTTCCGCGTTGTCGTTCGCGGTGCTGGCCGGCTATCCGCTGTTTGGCCTTCTCCTGAATCTCACCGGCACGCGCTACGGCTATCCAGCCGTGGTTGCGGGCTCGTCCGTGGCAACCGCTGCGACGGCTTCCGCGGCCGGCGTGGTGGGGCTGATGATCCCAAGCGCCCTGCAAGGCCTATTCGCCGGCGGATTCGCGCCCGCCGCAATCGACCTCATCGCAGAGTGGTACCCGGTCCGGTTCCACGGGCTGGCGGTCGGATTGATCCAGGCGGTGCTTGCCCTGGGCGCCGCGGTGGCGGTACCGGCGCTGGGCATGGCCGCCGACTCGTGGAGTTGGCGCGCGGTGATGCTTCTGGCGGGCGGCCTCGGTGTGCTCTGGCTTCCCCTGTGGCTCGGATTGGTGCGCTCCTCAGGCTCCCGGGAGCCGCTCAGCTTCGCCGTGCTCGGCTTCCCGCAGACCTGGGCGCTTGCCCTGGGCCTGTTCTTTCTTGCTCCGGTTAACGCATTCCTGTTTACCTGGTTTCCGCATTATGCCCGCCAAACCTTCGGGCTCACACGCGGCTGGATCCAATGGGGAGGTCTGTCGGGAATGGCGGTGGTGGGGGTTCTCGCCGTGGCGGGCGGGTTGGCTTCGGATCTGCTCCTGCGCAGCGGCTGGAGTCTGAGCAAGAGTCGGACCGTTGTCGCGGGCGTCTGTGCCCTGCTGGCTTCGTCGGTCGCCCTGCTGGGCTTCGTCGTAAGGGCTGTGCCGGCCAACTTCCTGGCCGTCGTGGTGATGGGCGCGTCCCTCGCCTGCACCACCGTTCTCTACGCCGCGGTCGCCGACGCCGGCCCGCGCCGCGGTGTCGCTTTCGCGGCCGGGCTGGGTGCGTTCTACGGCCTCCTCAGCACTCTCCTCTGTATGCGGCTGGCGGCCGCCGTCATCAACCGCTATGGCTTCAGGCCGATGTTCTGGATCATGGGCGTCTTTCCTCTGGCGGCGCTGGCCTGTATCGTTCCGCTGTGCGCCCACATGCGATCCGCCGCGGAGCCCGCTCCTCCGCCACTGCCGCCCACTGAGGTCTAATGAAGTTTAGTCTGGAGGTTCCATGAGCATCCGTAGAGGACTCGCCGTTCTCTTTGTGTTTGGCGGCTTGGCCGCCACCCAGCAGGCTCCCAAGGGCGGGATCGACCGCTCGGATCTCGACCCCACCTGCAAGCCATGCGAGGATTTCTGGCGCTACGCCAACGGCGGCTGGATCGACAAAAATCCGATCCCCGCCCGCTTTCCGTCCTGGGGCGCCTTTCCGATGCTGGCCCAGCAGAACCGCGAGCGCCTGCGCATCATTCTCGATGCCGCCGCTCAGAACACTTCCGCCACCCCCGGCAGCAACGAACAGAAGATCGGCGACCTCTACGCAAGCTGCCTGGCCACCGATTCCATCGATGCGGCCGGCTTCCGCCCGCTCCAGCCCGACCTGGACCGCGTCGCCGCCATCCAGACGGCCGCTGACCTCAAGGCCGCTTTGAACGCGCTGCAGCGCGTGGGGCGCGTCGGCCCCCTGGTCCTTTTCGCGACGCAGGACTATAAGAACTCCAAGGAGACCATCGCCGCCGTGTTCGCCAGCGGCCTGTCTCTGCCGGACCGCGACTACTACTTCACGGACGACGAGCGCAACAAGAACATCCGCGACGAGTTCGTGAAGCATGTCGCCAAAACGCTCGGGCTGGCCGGAGACGCGCCCGAGACCGCGGCCGCCGAGGCACGCACCGTCATGTCCTTCGAGACGGCGCTGGCCAAGGCCACCATGACGCGCGTCCAGCGCCGCGATCCCTACGCCACCTATCACCGCCTGGACCTGGCCGGCGTCGCCGAGCTGGCCCCCGGCTACGACTGGAAGATGCTGCTCGGCGAGTTCAATCTTCCCGACTCCACGCCGGTGAATGTGAGCGAGCCCGAGTTCGTCAAAACGGTCGGCCACCAGGTGGACACCGTGCCCCTGGCGGACTGGAAAACCTGGCTGCGCTGGCGCCTGTTCAACGACGCCGCCTCCGATCTCTCCAAGCCGTTTCGCGACGAGGATTTCTACTTCAGCAAGACCGTTCTGACCGGCGTGAAGGAACAAGAGCCGCGCTGGGAGACCTGCGCCAAAGAGGTTGACGGCGACCTGGGCGATGCGCTCGGCCAGATCTTCGTGGAGAAGTACTTCCCGCCCGAGAGCAAGCGGCGGATGCAGGAACTGGTCCACAACCTGCGCGCCACGCTCGGCGATTCGCTCGAGAAAGCCGACTGGCTCGATCCCGAAACGCGGAAGAACGCCGCCGCCAAGCTCGAGGCATTCTACTCCAAGATCGGCTACCCGGACCGGTGGCGCGACTACTCCACGGTCAGCATCAGCCGCAAGTCCTACTTCGAAAACGCGCGCGTCGCGGGGCTCGGCAACTATCTCTATCGCCTGTCCAAAATCGGCAAGCCGCTCGACCGCAACGACTGGGGCATGACGCCGCCCACGGTCAACGCCTATTACAATCCCGGGCGCAACGAGATCGTGTTCCCGGCCGGCATTCTCCAGTTCCCCTTCTTCAGCGCCGGCGCGGACGATGCGGTGAACTACGGCGCCATCGGGGCCGTGATTGGGCACGAGATGGGCCACGGCTTCGACGACCAGGGCTCGAAGTTCGACGCCGCTGGCAACCTGACCCCCTGGTGGACGCCCGACGACCGCAAGAAGTTCGATGCGCGCGCCACCTGCGTCTCCGATCAGTTCGACAGCATCGATGTGGGCGGCGGGCTGCATCACAAGGGCCGCCTGGTGCTGGGCGAGGCGATGGGCGATCTGGGCGGGCTCACGCTCGCCTACCGCGCCTACCATCGCTCGCTCGAGGGCAAGGAGCCGCCCGTGATCGACGGCTTCACGGGCGATCAGCGCTTCTTCCTCTCTTTCGCCCGCATCTGGGCGACCCAGTTCCGTCCCGAGGCGGCGCGGCTGCAGCTGGACACGAACCCGCACCCGCTGCCCAAGTACCGCTGCGACGCGACGCTCGCGAATATGCCGGAGTTCCAGAAGGCCTTCGGCTGCAAG
>CAZBQQ010000140.1:0-2826 GCA_964493965.1 uncultured Solibacteraceae bacterium | reverse complement strand
AAAGACTCCGCCGGCCTTCCCAAGCCTGCTGAGGATCCCATCTCCCCCGCTCCGGTGCCTTCCGCCGCCGAGCAGGCGCGCATGCTGGATGCCGTGCGCCGTTGGAGCGGCGCCTACTTCGCCGGCCTGCCGGATTTCGTGTGCACTCGGACGGTACGGCAGTTTCGCAACTATGCCCTGGTGCGCCATCCCTCCTTTACGCAGCCGGACCGGATGGAACCCATGGCTGACGACCGTTGGCACGCCGCCGGATCGTATTCCGTCGAGGCCAGCTACGTCGGGGGCCGCGACTCCTATCGCGTCACATTCGTCGACAACAAGCCGTTTCACGGGTCTTTCGAACAGCTCGGGCGGGAGGTGTTGGCGGGCGAGTTTGGTGGCCTCATGACGGAGATCGTGGATCCCAGCCGCGGGGCCACCGTCGAGTGGGATCACTGGGAGGTTTACCGGGCACGCCGCATGGGGGTGTTCCGCTACGCCGTGGACCTGAAGCACTCGCGCTACTGGTTGCGCAACCCCACAACCCCGCCAGCGAAAATCGCCCATCGGGGCCTGGTCTATGTCGACCCGCAGACCGGCGTCATCGGACGCTTGATCCTGTATGGGACCGGCCTGACCTTCGATGCGCCCATCAACGCCGTGGGAATCGTGCTGGACTACGGCAACGTCCCCATCGGCGGCGCAACCTTCGTGCTGCCGCTCAGTGGCCTTTCCTACGCGCGCGCGCAGCGAAGGGAAACGCGCGAGGAAATCGAGTACCGCGACTATCGCAAGTTCCAGAGCGAATCCACCGTCAAGTTCGACGAGCGTTAGCACCGCGCCTGCCGGCGAGCAGCCGGTCGCGAGCGCCCGAGCGAGGAGACGATCGCGAAAGAACAGCGGCTTGGAGAATCAAAAAGGGCCTTCCGAGCGATCGGAAGGCCCTGACAAGACTTGAACTACTTAGCGCCGGCGGAAGCGCAGGGCGATGAGCACCAGGCCGGCGCCGATCAAGCCCAACGTCGCAGGTTCAGGAGCCGTTGCCACGCTTACGTTGTCCAGCAGCGCCCCCGCATTCGTTCCGAACGGGCAGGAGAAGGCCAGCGTGTCAGAACCCGTGCCTGTGACCGAGAAAACGTAGTGCTGCCATGTGCCCTGGGCGGGCGTGCCGATCGTCTCCAGAAAGGTGCCGTCCCAGTCGACAGTCAGAGAGTTTGGATATGGGCCGCCGTTGGAGGACACCCAGAAGCTCAGGGCGTAGTTCATGCCCGGTACCGTCGTCAATCCCTGCTCCAGTGAGCCCGGGCCCGGGGTTCCTGCCAAGTCGATGCCTTGGTTGCCGTCCTCGGACCACCACTGGGGGCTTCCCCCGAACGCAAGGCTTGATACCACGTCAACGCTTACGCCACCGACCGTCCAGCCAGTGACGGCGGGGATGGTGAATCCGCCAGTGCAGGCGTGGCCTGGGGCAGCGACACACTCGTAGTAGTTGGCGATCGTCGGATCCTCAAACGATCCGTTCTGCACCATGTTGGCCGCCATGATAGGGCCGACGCCGGCGGCCACAGCCAAAGCCAACACGATTCTGGGACACATCACTCTACAGCCTCCCTGGAGACACAACTGAGTACAAAGAGGCATTCTACACTCCGACACTTGAGGGTGATATATGCCGTCGGTACCGGTACTTACCAGAGGAGGAGCGGTGGCCGTCGGGCGCTAGCGGTGCTGCCTCACGGGCGGGACTATAATCGACAACGTGCGCGTGCTCCTTTGGACGGTGCTGTTCGCTCTGTCCGCTCCGGCCGGCGAATCGCCGGTCACGGTCAGCGACCTGGTGTCGACGCTCACCTGCGCGCTGGCAACGGATCGGGACGACCAGCGGATCGCCCGCTCGCTCGCTACCACGCGCCTCTCCGAGCGCCTGAGCGAGGAGACGATCGGAATGCTCGAGCGTGCCGGCGTCGGGCCCGCCACGGTCCTGGCGCTCCAGGCGCTTCGCAAGCAGTCCGCTGCCCTTCCCGCCCCTTCGGAGGATCCCATCTCCTTCGCTGCGGCGCCCTCAGCCGCCGAGGCAGCGAAGATGCTCGATGCGGTGCGTCTCTGGAGCGGCGCCTATCTCGCGAGCCTGCCCGATTTCAGCTGCACGCGCACCGTACGCCAGTTCCGCGACCGCTCACCCGTGCCCGTCCCCACCTGCTGGGTTGGCTCTGCCGAGAAGCCCGTGGTTCCTCCCTCGGGCACGCACTGGCGCGACGCCGGTTCGTTTTCGGGCGAGGTGGCCTACGTGGCTGGGCGCGACCACTTCCGGGTCACGCGGCTGAACGACCAGCCGTTCTCCGGCTCTCTTGAACAACTGGGACGCGACTATGCCTGGGGCGAGTTTGGCGGCCTGATGCTGGAGATCATGGACCCTCACCGCGAAGCCGCGTTCCGATGGGATCGCTGGGAAATGCTGCACGGCCGGCGCATGGCGGTATTCCGTTATGCGGTCGATCTGGCGCACTCGCACTACTCGCTCCGCGTCCCGCTGCGCCACTGGCGCGGCGCCGTGAGCCAATCGTGGATCTTCCCGGCCGCCCACCACGGCTTTATCTACGTCGATCCGCAGACGGGCGTCCTGGAACGCTCGATCCTGTACGCCGACGGCCTGGACTGCGCTTCTCCCCTCAGCGCAGCGGGCGACGTTCTGGATTACAGCGCCATCCGCATCGGCGAGGCCACGTTCCAACTCCCCACCAGAGCGGTCGCATACGGGCGCGCGCAGCGAACGGAAACGCGCGAGGAAATCGAATACCGCGACTATCGCAAGTTCCAGAGCGATTCCACCGTCAAGTTCGACGAGCG
>CAZBQQ010000139.1:0-15425 GCA_964493965.1 uncultured Solibacteraceae bacterium | reverse complement strand
CGCCGTTCGTACGAGGGAGTTGGCGTGGGCCAGTCTGGTGCGGTCCGCTCGCTCACGCTCGAGGTTCGGTGCTCAGGCGACACTGTAAAGGGGGCCAAAGCGAGGCGCAAACCGGGCGTGGGGAACCCCGTTCCTGGTACCATACTTGGAGTGCTGGTCGAGGGCCCAAAAACCCCGAAAACGGGACGGAGGGAACGGTTCGTAAAGAACGTTCTTTGGAGCTGGACCGGCGTCGCCGTGAGCCTTCTGACCGGTCTGTGGCTGTCCCCGTTTATTATCAAGAAGCTAGGGGACGAGGGGTACGGCGTCTGGGCGCTGGTTTTCTCTTTTGTCGAATATTACTGGCTTTTGGACTTTGGATTTCGTTCGGCGACGGTCAAATATTCCGCTCATTACCGCGCGACCGGAGAAAACGACAAGGTAAACGAAGTAATCAACACCGGCCTCGCCTACACCGGCGTAGCCGCATGTCTGCTGATTTCGGTGACGCTCGTTTTCGCTGGACGCGTCCAACACTTCTTTCAGATCTCCGGGACCTACCGGCCCGTCTTCAACACCCTGGTCGTCATGGTCGGCTGCACGTTCGCGTTGGGAACGGTATTCAGCCTGTGCAGCGGGGTGGTGGAGGGATATCAGCGCTTCGATCTCACGACCCGGGTCTGGATTACGACCACAGCCTTGCGGACCATGGGCCTGGTGGCCGTGCTGCTGATGGGTTTCCGATTGAAGGCGATGGCGATGGTGGCGATCGCGTCCCTGGCCGCGGGCTACGCTTACAACTATCGCAACCTGCGCGCGGTGTTTCCCTCGCTGAACCTGTCTTTCTCGGGGATCAACGCGTCGATGTTCCGGCGGATGTTCCGCTACGGCATTCACACGTCGGTAGCGACGATTTCCACGCTGGTTCTAAACCAGAACACGCCGCTGATTCTGGCGCACTTCCTGCCGACGGCTTTTGTGGGCTACTTCCTGCTTCCGACTCGCCTGCTGCGGTATTCGGTCGATATGGTCTGTAAGGTTGGCTACGTAACGGGATCGAACGCAGCCGAGATGGCGGCGCGGCGGGAGTACGACCAGGTGTACAGGATGGGGGTTTACGTAAACCGGTACTGCTACGTGCTGTTCGCCCCGGCGGCGCTTGCGCTGTGCCTGTACGGGACCGAACTGCTGAGGGTCTGGGTGAATCCGGAGTTCGCCCTGCACAGCGGACCGGTCGTTTCGGTGATCGCGGTAGGCACAACGCTGGGCATCGCCGCGCAGTACAACTCCAGCTCCGTGCTTTACGGTCTGGGGAGACACCAGTTGTTCGCGTATTCCCTGCTGGCGGAGGCCATCCTGAGTTCGGCGGCGGCCTGGGTCGTCATTCCCCGGTACGGGATCGTCGGGGCGGCATGGGTGGTGGCGGTGTTCATGGTGGCGAACCGCGGCCTGCTCACCTCGTGGCTCTTCTGCCGGGGCGTCGAGCGGAGCTTCGGAGCCTATGTGCGGGGAGTGTACCTGAGACCGACACTGGCCGCGATTCCCGCGCTTCTGGTTGCGTGGGTAATCAAGTTGCGGTGGTTGCCGGGAAGGAACTGGGTGCAGGTGCTGGGAGGCATGGCGCTGGTGGCAACGATTTACTACGCGGCAGCGTATTTTATTTGCCTGGAGAAGGAGCACCGATCGATCCCCAAGCGCTGGATCGAGGAACGGTTGGGGCGGCGCCCGGCGCTGCGGAGCACGCCGTGAGAACTCCGTACGAGGACTTGCCGGGGCGCCCCAGGATGAACGGGATCTTCTACTCACGCGGGGGGCGCGGGTTCATGCCGGGATGCGACAGGTTCGTTTTCAGGAACGCGGAGGAGATTCGATGACGCCCGCGCACGGGGGGGGCCGGGCTCCATGGGCTCCGCCCGCCTATGGGGCGGTGAACGGCCGCACTGCGAATCCGATCCTGCAGATAGGCTTCGTGGGCTTCTGTTTTTACGTTTTCGCCTTCAACAGCCGCATCCTGGACTTGGGATTGGGGCGTCTGCACCTGCCCGGCATTGCCCTCGGGCTCGCTGTTGTGGCGGCGATACTGGGCGGTCGTCTTGGCCAGGTGTTGCAGAGCCGGATCAGTCTGTTCCTGGCCGGGCTCAGTGCCTGGCTGGTGATTTCGATCCCCGGAGCGTACTGGCGGGGCGGCAGCTTCGAGGTGCTCGTGGGAACCTGGATTCCCGCGATGTTGCTGTTCCTGGTGGGGGCGTCGGTCATTACGACGGCAGCTCAGTGCCGCCGCGCTTTGTTGGTGTTTGGGCTGGCCACGGTCACCGGAGCGATGATCGTGATGTTTCGGGGAGTTGAGTCGCGCGGCAGGCTGTTGCTCGCGGGAAGCCGCTACGCAAACTCGAATACGATTGCGATCGTGCTGCTGCTCGGAATGCCGATGGTCTGGCTGTTGTCGGCGGGGCCGCAAGTGGGCAAGTTGCGCAAAGCGTTCGCTGCGGGCGTGTTGATGCTGATGATTGTTGCGCTGTTCCGCACCGGCTCGCGCGAGGGCCTGATCGGCCTGGCGACTCTTTGTGCGACCGCATTTCTGCGAAGCCGGGCGCTCGGAAAGGTGGCCATCGCCTTTTCGGTGGCGGTGCTGGCGCTGGCATCGGCGGTGTTTCTTCCGCAGAGCGCGAAGGCGCGTTTGGGGACGTTCTTCGGGCCCGAGTATGTGGTGATGAATGGGGAGGAGTCGGCGTCCGAGTTGGCCGTGACTAGTTCGGCGGCGGCATCGTCACAGCTCCGGTTGAAATTGTTCAAGGACAGCCTGAGCGTGACAGCGAGTCACCCGTTTCTGGGTGTGGGTGCCGGCAATTTCGCGCCCTACTGCGCCGCCATAGAGAAGGAGAAAGCGAGGCCGGGGTACGCCGCATGGGTCGGTACGCACAACACCTACACCCAGCTGTCCTCGGAAATCGGGATTCCGGGGCTGATTTTCTACCTCGGGGTTCTGGTGTGCAGCATGCGGGCTCTTCAACAGATCGTTCGGCGCGCCAGACGCATTCCAGGCAACCAGGCGCGCGACATCGCATATATGGCGCTCGCGTTACACACGTCGTTCGTCGCATTCTGCGTCGTCTGCCTGTTCAGCCACATGGCATACGAGCCGACCATGCCTCTGATGGCAGCCATCACGCTGGCGATGAGCAAGACCGCGCCAGACGAGCTGACGCGTCTGGAAGAGGCTGCGAGGGTCTCAAATGCCGCCGCTGGAGACTCCAAATTTCCGCGTGCGAAGCCGAGCCCGACCAGGGCGAGAGCACGTTCCTGAGAGCGGAGTTCGCTCTCTCGCGGGCGGCTCGTTGCGCGCGGTTCCGTGCTTGCCCCGAACCGCGACCAGGAAGCGGACGTGGCGGTCAGACCGCGAGTCTCCTGTCCCCACTGGTTCCTTGGGTGGCGCTCGTGCGCTGTCACCCTACGGGACGGCGGAGCCTGGCCTACGGGGCGTGAAAGCGCGGCGTTGGGCGGGCTTCTGGCCAGCCTCACTTCGCCGGTGACGCACACCCACCCCAGAATTTTCTTCTTCGTTTCAATGACATAGGCGTTTTCACCGATCGCGGTAATACGGACCCCCAGTGTAGATTGAGGCCGGGAGGTGGGATGTTGCCGGGAGACCACGGCGGAAGCCGGCACCTACAGCGTCATGCAGACACCGAAATGCACTTACTATTTGCTGGCCGCGCTGGCACTGGCTGGGGCGGGCGCGGCGCAGACTAAAGTCGACCTGCGCACGCAGGCGAAGACGGTCGACTTCTCGCAAGCCAGTTCGACCCTGCCATCGAGGATGGGGACGGGCCTGCCGGCCACATGCTCACAGGGGGAAACATTCCTGCGCCTGGACGCGCCAGCGGGGCGGAACTGGTACACGTGCCTGACCGCAAACCAGTGGACCCTGCAAGGAGCCGATACGCCGGCGGTGGGAACGGGAAACACGAATTTCGTATTGGCCAGCGACGGCAGCGCCGCGGTGTGGAAATCGCTCGGCGGGGATGTGAGCGGCACGCCGGACGCGTTGACGGTGAACCGGATTCTCGGGCGGCCGTTAGATTCGACCGTTCCGACGTCAGGGCAGGTGCTGACGTGGGGCGGAACGTCCTGGGGAGCGGCGAGCCTTCCGGCTCCGCCGTTGAGCACCGTATTCGGACGGACGGGCTCGGTCACGGCGCAAACCGGAGACTACCAATTCAGCCAGATCGGCGGGACGGTCCTGAGCACACAGCTGCCGCCACCGGGAGGAGATCTTTCGGGCGTGCTGAGCTCGGCCACGGTATCGCGCCTGCAGAACCGGCCAATGGCGGCCACCGCGCCGACGACCGGCCAGGTGCTGGCATGGAGCGGCGTTCAGTGGGAACCCGAGGCGGCGTCGGGCGGGGTGACGAGCGCGTTCGGGCGGACGGGCGCGATCGTGGGCCAGACCGGGGACTACGGTTTCAGCCAGATCAGCGGCACGGTGGGAAGCAGCCAGTTGCCGGCGCTGGGCGGAGATCTAACCGGGGCGCTGACGACAGCCACGGTATCTCGCCTCCAGAGCCGGCCGGTGGCGTCGACGGCTCCGACGACTGGGCAGGCGCTGGCGTGGAGCGGCACTCAATGGCAGCCGCAAACCATCGCCGGGGGAGTGACGAGCGCGTTCGGCAGGAGCGGAGCCGTCACGGCGACGGCCGGGGATTACTCGGCGAGCCAGGTCACCAACGCAGTGGACATGACGCAGCCGACCACTTACTCTGCCGGGGCGCGGCAAAGATTCTCCGGAAGCGCGATGACCGCTGGGCTGCAGGTGGCTCCCTCGGCGCTGCCGACGGCGGCGCAGACCGGGGACATGGTGGTGGACAGTGGGGATTCCAACCAGCTGAAGGTCTATAACGGCACGTCCTGGGTGGGCGCGACGCCGTCGACGACGCCGGCGAACTACGTGACAACTTTCGTTGGCCAGACCACGATCAGCGTGCCGGGCACCACACACCGGTTGGGAACCGCCAACCTGCTGGTGGCCTGTTACGACGGCAGCGTTCCGGCGAACATGGTCGAGCCGAGCACGATCACCGTGGATCCGAGCAGTTACAACGTGACGGTAATCTTTCCGGCCGCGCAAAGCGGGCGGTGCGTGATCAACGGCTACAGCGGCGTTGCGGGAACGGGGGGCTCCGGCGGAGCGGTGACCTCGGTATTCGGACGAAGCGGAGACGTGGTTGCGGGCGCCGGCGACTATGCGTTTTCGCAAATCTCGGGCACGGTGGCGAACAGCCAGGTGGCGGCGGGCGTGGACGCCGCGAAGATCGGAGGGGGACTTGTGAGCAGCCAGGCGTATGGCTATCTGGCGAACGTCAGCAGCGACATTCAAGCCCAGTTGAATGGCAAATCCTCCACTTCCCACACCCACACAGCGTTTGGGGACGTCACCGGCGCTCTGGCGACGACGGTGGTGGCCGGTATACAGGGCCGGGCGATTTCGAGCGCGGCGCCGTTGGACGGACAAGTGCTCTCCTGGAGTGCGGCGGCGAACCAGTGGCAGCCAGCGAGCGGAGGAGGAGGCAGCGGCGGCGGCGCGACGATGGCGGGCCAGTTAGGGGACTTCGGCGTCACAATGACGAGTTCCACGGTCCTCACAATCGGGGCAGGCTGCTCGCCGGCGACGCCATGCAACGTGCGTTTTGGGGGCCGCACCTATTCACTAACTTCTGGCGCGACGGCTACGCTGAACAGCGGAGCAGGGACGGCCTATGTCTATTTCTCGGCCTCCGGCGCACTGACGGTCGGCCACACGATGAACGTCAGCTGTTCCAATTCCTGCCTGGCCACGACGGGAGTCACGGGGTTTCCGGTGGATTCGATCCCGCTGTATTCGTGGAACGCGGCAGGCGGCAGTTGGGGGGCGGCCGGAACGGACTGGCGGAGCTGGATCAGCAGAAGCACGCTGCTAGCAGGCACGGGCATCGTGACGACCGAGGTGGGCGGCCAGACGACGATCGCGATTGACAGCACAGCGGTACCCACATACCTGAAGAACTCGGTTTCGTTCACCTTCGCACAGATATCCGCGGGGACGTGTTCGCCGGATCTCACTTTCGCCCTGACGGGGGCGGCACCCGGTGACACAGTAGCGCCGGGGTGGCCGAGCGGCATGGCAAGCGGGCTGATCGGAAACATGTGGGTCAGCGCCGCAAATCAGATCACGGTCCGGCTTTGCGCCATGGGGCAGACCGTTGCCCCGGCCAGCGCGGTGTACAGCGCAACGATCATAAGGGGGCTATAAGTCATGCGACGAGCTTTGATCCTATTAGGGGTGGCGATTGGGTGCGTGTACGGACAGAGCACCAGTATGGGGGGGCGGACGATGAAAGGCGATTGGGACGCCTCGAACGCGCGCACGACGAAACCGGCGAAGGCAGGGACGGCGTTACCGGGAGCGTGCTCCACCGGCGAAGCGTTCTTCAAAACGGATGCGACCGGCGGCCAGAACTTGTATCTGTGCAAGCCGGACAACACATGGACGCAGTTAAGCGGGGGCGGCGGGGCCGCCGGGGCCATCGCCTGCATTGGCACTCCCGGCAATACGGCCGGCTCGTACCGTCAGCAGTGCCAGACTACGGCAGGCGCGCTGTATGCCTGCAACAACGCGGCGGGATGCACGGTGGCGGGGGACTGGGTGGCGGTAGGCGGTGGAGGCGGTGTTTCCAAAAAAGCCGCCACGTTCCTTCTGTGCGTCGGAAGTCCAGGATGCTACGTCGGGGAGTTCACGAACCTCAAATTCTCTGCAACCGAGGCGGACACGGTAACCGGATGCCAGATTGACGCGATGTTCTATCCGACCGGAACCAATCTCACCATCGACATTCTCAAGAATCCGACCATCGGCGGCACTCCTGGATCACTTACGCTCACCGGAGGAACGACGATCTTCTCCTCAACGGTTTCGACGCTTGCGGCCGGTTCGAGCATGTACAGCACTCAGAGCGGAATGGCGGCGGCGGCGGCGCTGGCGCCGGGGGATTACCTCGTCGCCAAGGTGCTGACAGCGGACGCGACGGTGCCCGGATGGGGCGTCAATCTCACCTGCACGGTGACGTACTGAGGAGGCGACGATGCGTAAGCTGACATTCGTGTTGTTTTTTGCCGCGGTCGTGGGCTGGTGTGCAGGCAATGGAGCCGGGACCTACTGCGTCACTCCGACCGGCTCGATCCCCAACCCAAACCCGCACAGTTGCACGGCGGGGAAGACCTATACGCAGATCAGCGCGGCATTGACCGCGCTGGGGACTGACCAGGGCACCACGACGTTCTCGGCCACGCAAACGATCTGGGTGTCGCCGGGAACATACACGGCCATCGGGTTTATTGGAAACTCGCCCGCCCTGGCCCCCACGGCAACATACCGTCTCATCATCACCTCGGACACCGGAGCGCAGGCGTATCCCGGTGGCCCGCAGCCGGTGATTGATTGTGGCAGCACAGCGACGACCAACGCCACCTTCTACTCCCCCTATGTAACAGTCACGGGTTTTGAGATGACTGACTGCAAGTACTTCTTTACCTGGGGCAGTTCGGGGACCAGGTCGAACAACACGATTTCCTACAACTATCTTCATGGCAACGGGACCAACAGTTGTATCTACAACTCCAACGGTTCTGGAGCGAGTGCTTGGATACATCACAACATCATCACCAATGTGGGATCTGGGCTTTCCCTACAGCTTCCAGCCACCGTCGAGTTCAATGAAGTGTCGGCGACCACCAACGGCGGCGCCGGTCTTGGAGGGAACAACAACATTGCCTACAACGGCTACGTGACGACCGGGACTGCCATCACAAGTGGAACCGGAAATGTGGCCTACGCCTCACGCTATGGGTTGCAAAGCCAGATTACGACTGGCCCTGGCCCGACGTTTCTGAACAACATCGTGGTTGGCAATATGTGGACCTGCCATTTTGAGTGCGGGTCGGCAGCGTGCTTTGGGCTCATGCAGCACAATTTCTGCTACCGCAGCACCAACGCTGCATCGCCGTCAAACAGTGGTTCGGCAACGGAGAGGATCAGTGTCTATGCCGGATCAGCGGAGTTTGAAATCAACAACATCGTTTGGCCCAACAAGACCGTTACGCAAACGGACAGGGCAATAACGACCGGACCTTCCGCTGGCACTTCGATGGCTGACTATAACAATTGGTGGGTCACAGGATCGACCGGCGTAGAGGGCATGGGCTACTACGGATCGACGGCTTACGCGACGTTGGCGTTGTTCCAGGCGACCGGGTGGGACACACATTCGATTTCCGTCAACCCCCGACTTCTTGGCAACCCCGACCTGTTGGCGACTACCGGCCAAGTCTTCCCTGAGTGCCCGAACATCGAGTGCCGCCTTGCCAAGATCCGCCGAAACTACATGCCGACGAATCTTGCACTCAAGGGCAAAGGCTGTGCGACGTGGACTGGGAGCTGCATTAAGGACCACTCCGACATCGGGCCGGTCCCGATCACACTGTACGATGCTCCGGGTGGCGTTGGGCCTGGGGACAGAGCGTTCTGACATCGTGGGTGATGACGGCGCGGTTCTAGAAAACGACCTGTGCTCGCGGCGCAGGCCACTCCCGCCAAGCCCGTGACCATCGCGAGCGGCGGGACGGGCGTCGCGATCCGTAGCGCCCGCTCTCGCGAGGCCGCCAGGAGGACAGGCACACAGATTCAGCGGGCCACCGGGCGACTCAGGCCGGCCACCTTGTGGCATGCTTGAATTACCGCCTCCATGCCGCCGCACCCGTCGATCCTCCGCCAGACCGGCTTTCAGAAGTGGGACGCCGACTTCCTCTTCCTGCTTGAATGCTTCCGCGACGTCCTCACCACGATCGGCGAGCACGACCTGGCCGAGCTGGTCGGAAAAGCCTTCGCTGTCCCGCCGGCGCCCGGCGACCGCCTCCCGCCCCGCGGTTCCCAGGCCCTGTCGGTCGCCTTCCATCTCCTCAACATGGCAGAGGAGAACACCACCAACCAAGTCCGCCGCATGCGGGAGAACCTTCTAGGACCCGCTAGCGAAGTGGGCGCCTGGCCGCATCAACTGCAGCTCCTCCGGGATTCCGGTTTTTCCGCGGAGGACATTCGGCGCGTGCTGCCGCGCATCCATGTGCAACCAGTCCTGACCGCGCACCCCACGGAAGCCAAGCGCGCCTCGGTCCTCGACCGCCACCGCGAGCTCTACCTCCTCCTGGTGGAGCGCGAGGTACCCAACCGCAGCCCGATGGAGCAGGCCACGCTCCGCGAGCGCATCGAGGCCGGTCTCGAGCGTCTTTGGCGCACCGGCGAGATATTCTTCGAGCGTCCCGACGTGGACTCGGAACTGCGCAACGTTTTGCACTACCTGACCAGCGTCTTCCCCGACGTGGTGGACCTGGTCTCGGAGCGCTTCCGCCAGTCCTGGCTGTGGGCCTTCCCCGGCACGGAGCCGCCGCCGGAGCCCAGAGTCACTTTCGGCGACTGGGTCGGCGGCGATCGCGATGGGCATCCCTTCGTCACCACCGAGGTGACGCGCCGGTCCCTGGAATCCCTCCGCGCGGGCGCTCTGGGCGTCCTGCACCAGCGCCTCGAATCGCTGGCGGGCCGTCTCAGCCTTTCCGACGTTCTCCAGCCGCCGCCGCCATCGCTCGCCGCCCGCATCGCGCTCTACCGCGGAGCGCTCGACGAAGCTGGCCGCGCCCTGGTGGACCGCTATGCCGGCGAGCCCTGGCGTCAGATGGTCCACCTGATGCAGCAGCGAAACTACGCAGTCGCGAGAGAGCTGGTGGACGACCTGTTGCTGCTGCAAATCTCGCTCGAAGAAGTGGGCGCCGGCCGCATCGCCCTGGCCGAGGTCGCCCCGGTGACGCGCGTCGCTACCACGTTCGGCTTTCACCTGGCCGCGATCGACATCCGGCAGAGCGCCGCATTCCACAGCCGCGCCGTGGCCCAACTGCTATCGATCGCCGGCCTCGATGGCGCGGGCTATCCCGAGTGGACCGAAGCCCGGAAGCGCCAACTTGTCGATGCCGAACTCGCCTCGCCGCGTCCGTTCGCCATCGAGACTGCGACGCTGCCGCCGGAGGCCGATGCGGCTGTCGGCGTCCTTCGGCTGGTGCGCGATTGGACCGCGCTTCACGGACGCCACGGCGTGGGCTCCCTCATCGTGAGCATGACCCACGGCGCTTCGGACCTGCTCAACGTCTACCTGCTGGCGCGCGAAGCCGGCCTGGTCAGCTCGACGCCCGAGGGCCTGGTATCGGAGATCCCGGTGACCCCGCTCTTCGAGACCATCGATGACCTGGAGCGCGCGGGCAGCGTGCTCGCGGAATTCCTGGCCCACCCCATGGCCATGCGGTCGCTGCGCCACTTGCAGCGCCGCGACGGCCGGCCCCGCCCGCTCCAGGAAGTCATGATCGGTTACAGCGACAGCAACAAAGACGGCGGAATTCTCGCCAGCCACTGGTTTATCCGGAAGGCCCAGACGCAACTCGCCGAGGCCGCCCATGCCGCGGGCGTCGAACTGCGGTTCTTCCACGGACGCGGCGGCACCATCGGGCGCGGCGCCGGTCCCACGCACGTCTTTCTCGAATCGCTGGCTCCGGGCACACTCGAGGGAGAGATGCGCGTAACCGAGCAGGGCGAGGTCATCGCGCAGAAATACGCCAACCGCCTGACCGCTGCGCATCACGTCGAGCGGATGCTGGCTGGAGTGGCGCGCTGGACGCTGGTGCACCAGAGCGCCGCGGACGCTGTGCCCCACCCGGCCGAGGCGGTGTTTGAACAAGTGGCCCTGGCGAGCCGCGACGCCTATCGCCGTCTGATCGAGACCGAGGGATTTGTGGAGTTCTTCTCGCAGGCCACGCCGCTGGACGGCATCGAATCGAGCCACATCGGTTCGCGCCCTTCGCGGCGCACCGGGCAGCGCACCATCGAGGACCTGCGCGCCATTCCGTGGGTCTTCAGCTGGAGCCAAGCCCGCTTCAATCTCCCCGGCTGGTATGGAGCCGGCAGCGCCTTCGAGCGTGTTCGCGAGGCGGATCCTGCGGCGTGGCGGACTCTTTCGAACGCCGCCCGCGAGTGGCCGTTCCTCAACTACCTGCTGCACAACATCGAGTTCAGCGTCGAAGCCGCGGAGGAGAGCATCATGACCGAATACGCCGGACTGGTGGAAGACCCGGCGCTCCGCGAGGCGATTCTGGCGCAGATTCTGGACGAGCATCAGCGAACGCGCGGCATTCTGGATGCGCTGTTTGGAGGCGGGCCTATCGAGGAGCGCCGGCCGCGGCTGGTGAAGGCCATCGCGATTCGCAGGGAAGCATTGTTGCGACTGCATCGGGAGCAGATCGCGCTGCTGCGGGAATGGCGCCAATCGCGATCCGAGCAGTTGCTGCCGCCGCTTTTGATCACGGTCAACGCGATCGCGGGGGGGCTGAAGACGACGGGATGAAACAGGGCGGGTCCAGGGGGACCCGCGCGGACCAGGGGGTCCGCCCCACATTCATCTGAAAGGAGCCATGTATGTCTGACAAAGTTCGTTGGGGCGTTTTGGGCGCCGCTAAGATCGGCGTCGAAAAAGTCATTCCCGCCATGCAACGGCTGGAGTCCGCCGAGATCGTCGCCATTGCCTCGCGCGACATCGACAAGGCTCGGCGCGCGGCGTCCTCTCTCGGAATCCCGAAAGCCTACGGCTCTTACGAAGAGCTGCTCGCCGATCCGGCGGTCGAGGCCATTTACAATCCGCTGCCGAACCACCTGCACGTGCCGTGGTCGATTCGCGCGGCCGAGGCCGGCAAGCACGTGCTGGTGGAGAAGCCGGTGTCGCTCAACGTGGCGGAATGCCGCACGCTGATCGAAGCGCGCGACCGTACCGGCGTCAAAATGGGCGAGGCGTTCATGGTGCGCACGCATCCGCAGTGGATCCACGCGCGCGACCTGCTACGGTCCGGCGAGATCGGCCGCCTGCGCTCGATCGCGACGGCCTTCAGCTTCTACGGCCGCGACCCGGCCAACGTGCGCAACATTCTCGCTTACGGCGGCGGGGGTCTGATGGACCTGGGCTGCTACGCCGTTCAGGTGGCGCGCTACTTCTTCGGCGCCGAGCCCGCGCGGGTGGTCAGCCTGATCGAGCGCGATCCCGAGTTCAAGATCGACAGCCTCGCCTCGGTCCTGCTCGATTTCCCGTCGGGCCAGTCGCTGTTTACCTGCTCCATGCAGATGTTCCCCCACCAGCGAGTGCAGATTATCGGCGATAAGGGCCGTATCGAAATCGAAATCCCGTTCAATGCGCCGCCGGACCGTCCCACGCGCATTTTCGTGCACACGGCCGCCGGGCTCCGCTCCGAGGAGTTCCCGATTTGCGACCAGTACGGCATACAGGGCGATCTGTTTTCGAAGGCCGTCCGCGGCCACGGCGACGTTCCCACTCCGCTCGAGGACTCGATCCGCAACATGGCGGTTCTGGACGCCATTTTTCAATCCGAGCGCGAGGGTGGCTGGGTCCCGCTATGAAGCGGGAAACCCTGAAGCGGTTCTGCGCGCAGGTTGCCTGCATGCTCTTGCCTTGGAGCGCCTTGGCTGGCGATTCCCCCGGGTGTCTCAGATTCGAACCGCAGCCGGTGGCAAAGGACGGCCGTCTGGACGGGGCTGCCGTGAATGCATGCGCAAAGGCGGTCACTGCGTTCAACATCGAGCTGAAGATCCGCTACGCTGACGGGACGTCGAGCGTGGTCAGAGGCGGCCCCCGAGACTTTCTCCCAAGCGTTGGCTTGGCGCCACCTGGAAGCGGCACCGGCGCCCTCGCCCCAGGCGAGCGTCGACCCGTTACTCTGGCCACGTTGCAGCCATCGCAGATGCAGCAGGAGGTCATTGGAACGACAGTCACGGCCCGTTCGATCATCTTCATCGATGCAAGCGCCCTGGGCGATGAGCAGGAGATCGCGTTCCTCTTCAAGGACAGGCGGGAGTCTTTGCGGGAGTGGACCTTCTGGAAGCAGATCTTTGCCAACTACAAGGACAGAATCTCGAGCAATGGCCCGCTGGCCAGCCTGATCGAATTGTCAGGGGTCCGGACGCCCCAGCGCTCCTTGGCTTACCCGCACAGCCCGCTCCGAGTAGAGGAGATGGCCGACATGATGCAGGCCGAGTTCGAATGGTTGGACAAGGCCATCGAGAGTGGCTCGATGTCCCGCGTCGAGGCCGTTCAATGGCTGGAACGATACCTCACCGCTATGGTGACCAACTACCAGAAGCAGTCGGAGTGGACCCGCTGATTGCCGCTATCATAGAGACAGACGGGAATTGTTATGGCTGAGGGTGTCAACGCCTGGCTCCAGGACGAGTTGTACCAGGAATACCTGCACGACCGCACCTCCGTCGACGAAAGCTGGAAACGCGTGTTCGAATCCAACGGATCTACGACTGCTACTGCTCCCCCTGCCCCAACTGATACTGACCTACAGCCGCTCCACGGCGCTGCCGCGCGCCTGGCCGGCAACATGGAAGCGAGCCTCTCTGTTCCGACCGCTACCTCGCAGCGCACCATCCCGGTCAAGGTTGTGGATGAGAATCGCACCATCATCAACCAGCACCTCACGCTGGTGGGCCGCGACAAGGTCTCCTACACGCACCTGATTGCATGGGGAATCGTCAAGGCGCTCGAGAGCTTTCCCAATCTCAACAGCTCGTACGCGGAGCGCGACGGGAAGCCGCACCGCCGTGTGCCGCCCGCCATTAACTTCGGCGTGGCCGTGGACGTCGCGGGCAAGGACGGCGCGCGCTCGCTGCTGGTGCCGAACATCAAGAACGCGGGCAAGCTCGATTTCCAGCAGTTCGTCGCCGCCTTCGACGACGTGATCGGCCGCGCGCGCACCGCGAAGCTGGCCGTGGCGGACTTCGAAGGCACCACCGTTTCGCTCACCAACCCGGGGACGGTCGGCACGGTGGCCTCGATGCCTCGCCTGATGCCGGGGCAGGGCGCCATCATCGCCACGGGCGCGATCGACTATCCCGCCGAATACCGCGGCGCCGCGCCGGACACGCGCGCGCTGATCGGTATCAGCAAAGTCATGACGATCACGTGCACTTACGACCACCGCGTGATCCAGGGCGCCGAGTCCGGGCTGTTTCTGGCCAAAGTGCAGGCACTGCTCGAAGGTCAGGACAAGTTCTATGACGCCATCTTCGCCGACCTGCGCCTGCCCTATCAGCCGGTGCGGTGGGAGCCGGATCGCGGGGCGTTCCTGCCTGGCGGAGGCGATCGCGGCGCACAGGTTGCGCAGCAGGCGGCCGTTCTGCAGCTCATCAACGCGTATCGCGTGCGCGGCCACTTGCTGGCCGACCTCGATCCGCTTGGCTCGGAGCCCAGCTACCACCCGGAACTCGACCCCGCCAAGTACGGCCTCACGATCTGGGATCTCGACCGCGAGTTCATCACCGGCTCGCTGGGCGAGGCCATCGGCGGCGGCTCTCCGCAACCATTCGCCACACTGCGCCAGATCCTCGAGATCGTACGCCAGACCTATTGCGGCAAGATCGGCTGCGAGTACATGAACATCCAGGTGCCGGAGCAGAAGCGCTGGCTGCAACAGCGCATGGAGCCGGCCGCCAACAACTGGCCGCTCGACGCCGCCGTGCGACGCCGCATTCTGGACCGCCTCTTACAGGCCGAGGAGTTCGAGCACTTCCTGCACGCGCGCTTCGTGGGCCACAAGCGCTTCTCGCTCGAAGGCGCGGAGAGCGCCATGGCCATCCTGGACGAGCTGATGCGGCGCGCCGCTTCGAACGCCGCGCACGAAATGGTCATCGGGATGGCTCACCGCGGGCGGCTGAACGTGCTCGCCAACCTGGTGGGAAAACCGCTTCGCCAGATCTTCTCCTCTTTCGAGACGGAGGAGCCGCAGAGCGCGCAGGGCTCGGGCGACGTGAAGTATCACCTGGGAGCGAGCGGCGTGCGCACTTTCGAGGACGGCAGCGAGATCGTGGTCTCGGTGTCGCCGAATCCCAGCCATCTCGAAGCGGTGGACCCGGTGGTGGAGGGGATCGTGCGGCCCAAACAGGACCGGCTCGGCGACACCAAGCGCCAGCGCGTGATTCCGCTGCTGATCCACGGCGACGCCGCGTTCGCGGGCCAGGGCGTGGTGGCGGAGACGCTCAACCTGTCGCAACTCGACGGCTACTCCACTGGCGGCACCATACACATCATCATCAACAACCAGATCGGGTTCACCACGCCGCCCGAGGAAGCGCGTTCGACGCCGTACTCGACCGATGTCGCGCGGATGGTGCAGGCTCCGATCTTCCACGTCAACGGCGACGATCCCGAGGCGTGCGCGAGGGCGGCGCAACTGGCTTTCGATTACCGGCAGCAGTTCTCGAAGGACGTGGTCATCGACATGTTCTGCTACCGGCGCCACGGCCATAATGAGGC